>JAFHCF010000227.1:0-41418 GCA_048497495.1 Prosthecomicrobium sp. | reverse complement strand
GCGAAGAACACCGCGTCCGGCGGCTGATTGGCGATCCAGGTGAGGGTATGGCCATGCTGTTCGCGCAGCGACGCCGAGGTCGAGACCCTTTCGCCGAAGCGTTGCGTCAGAATGCCGATCGTCGCGGCGATGCCTTCTTCGTTGCGCTTGCCCGCCACGCCCTCGCCCATTCTCGCGTCTCCATCGCCCGCCCGTGTCTTCGTCGCCCCGACCCTATCAGAGCCGAGCGTCCGGACGGAAGGCGACTGCGCGCCGATCACGCCTTCGGCAGACGCGCGGCGACGGCGCGCGACAGCGTCGGCCCGATCAGCACCAGCACGAAGAAGCGCAGCACCTGCAGGGCCATGACGAAGGAGACGTCGACCGGCGTCGAGGCGGCGATGATCGCCACCGTGTCCATGCCGCCGGGCGAGGTGGCGAGGAAGGCGGTCAGGGGATCGATGCCGACCTCGCGCACCAGGAGCCACGCCAGCCCGGCGGAGAACAGCATCAACGCCAGGATCGAGGCGGCGATCCACGGCAGCGCCCGCGCCGCGTGGCCGACCGCCTCGCGGGTGAAGCGCAGGCCGATGTTCCAGCCCAGCGCCGTATAGGCGGCGATCAGCAGCCACGGCGGCAGCACCACGTCGATCAGCCCCGAGCCGTGCAGCACCGCCACCGCCAGGAGCGGCCCGAGCATCGCCCCGTTGGCCATCCTCGACTTGAGCCCGACGAAGCCGGCGACGGCGATCAGCGCCACGGTGATCGCCAACACCTTCGCGTCGACCGGCGGGAACAGCACATGCTCCTTCGCCGCCCCGGCGCCGAGCCACAAGCGGGCGCCGATCGAGGCGGCCGAGGCGACGAACAGCACCCGGAGATATTGCATGAAGGCGACGAGACGGACGTCGCCGCCGTGGAACTCGGCGAGGATCACCATGGCGCTCGCCGCCCCCGGCGACGACCCCCACACCCCGGTGGTTCCGGGCACGATGCCGAAGCGCGACAGCGCCCAGCCGATGATCCCGGCGAAGATCACCGTCGCCGCCACCACCGCGATCAGGATCGGCCATTCGACCAGGAAGGTGGCGACGATCGCCGGCGTCATCGCCGCCCCGATCATCGCCCCGATCACCGCCTGCGAGGCGAAGACGGCGGAGCGCGGCAGCCGCGGGTCGCCGACGAAGATCCGGATCACGATGGCCGCGACCAGGGGGCCGATCAGGAAGGCGGCGGGCAGGCGGACGAAGTCGAGCGCGAAGGCGATCGCCGCCGACAACGCCACCAGCGCGGCCCAGCCGATCGCCCGTCTCCTGCCCCCGGGTTCGCTGCCCAATCCTGCCATTCCCGTCCCCCTCGACGGCCGGGCGGCCGACGCCCGAAAGAGGCGTCGATCAATCACGCGCCGGGGGCCGGGTCAAGCGCACGCGGCGGCGGCGAGCCATGCCGTCGCGGCGAACCTCCGCCCCGAGGCTTGACGCCGCCGCGCCGACGCCGCTCGATGGCGGACCCGACGCCCGCCCCTCGAGGATCCGATGACCGATGCCGCCGTCCACCTCTCCGCCGCGATGGCGATCGAGCCCGGCTGGGTCGACTACAACGGCCATCTCAACATGGCCTATTACAACGTCCTGTTCGACCGCGCCTGCGACGCCTTCGTCGCCACCGCCGGCCTCGGCCCCGACTATCTCGCGACCCGCGGCTGTTCCTACATGACCGCCGAGATCCACGTCTGCTACCTGCGCGAGGTCTTCCTCGCCGATCCGGTCCGGGTCCGCGCCCGCATCCTCGATCTCGACGACAAGCGCCTGCATCTCTTCTCAGAGCTGATCCACGCCGACGACGGCTGGGTCTCGGCGACCTCCGAGCAGATGTACCTCCACCTCGACATGACCACCCGCCGGGTGGTGCCGTGGCCCGCCGACCTGCGCGACGGCCTGGAGGCCCTGTGGGCGCCGACCCGCGCCCTGCCCTCGCCCGAGCGCGCCGGAAGACGCATCGGCATCGCGCGGAAGCGGTAACCCGAGGCCCCGAGCCCTCAGATCGGCGATCCGACGTGGCGCAGGGTCAGGAGACCGACGGCGACGAAGACCACGCCGGCGATCCGCCCGACCAGCCGCGTCGCGCGCGGCGACGAGATCAGAACGTCGCGGCCGCGACCGGCGGCGAGAGCGAGCCCGCCATAGACGCCGAACTGCATGCCCACCGTCAGGACCCCCATCACCACCGCCTGCGACCAGATCGGCCCATAGGCCGGTTTCAGGAACACCGGATAGACGGCGGCGATGAAGAGATAGGCCTTGGGGTTGAGCAGGCAGGTGAACACCCCCTGCCGGAAGGCGCGCGGCGACGATCGCGCCTCGGCGGTCGCAACGGCGTCGACGGTGATCGAGGAGCGCAGCAGTGTGATGCCGATCCACGTCAGATAGGCCGCCCCCACCACCAACAACCAGTCGAACAGCCACGGCGCCACCCGCGTCACCACGCCGATCCCGACCGCCCCGGTCACGGTGTGGATCGCCCCGCCGACCATGATGCCGAAGGTCGCCGCCAGCCCGGCGCGCCGCCCGACGGTCAGGGCATTGGACAGGACCAACAGCATGTCCATGCCCGGCACGATCACGATGCCGAACAGGAGCGAAGCGAAGAGCGCGACGTTCTCGGTGTAGCTCATGTCAACAAGTCCATCCTCTCGCTCCCGCGCCATCGGCGGGACCGCAGTGTTTCTCGCGGGATGGAGGACTTGATACGCGCCTCGAATTGACACCATTCTGTCAGGAGTGATGGCGGATCGGGCGAACCACATGCGCAAGGCCTCGCGGCTCTTCGAGATCATCCAGATCCTGCGCCTCGCCGCACGGCCGGTGACCGCCGCCGCGATGGCGCGGAGCCTGGAAGTGGTTCCGCGCTCGATCTATCGCGACATCGCCGCGCTCCAGGCGATGCGCGTGCCGATCGAAGGCGAGCGCGGCATCGGCTACATCCTGCGCCCGGGCTTCGATCTGCCGCCGCTGATGTTCTCGATCGAGGAGACCGAGGCGATCGTCCTGGCGCTGGCGTTGCTCGAGCGCACCGGCGACGAGGAACTGCGGCGCTCGGTCGGGCAGGTGACGCGCAAGATCGCCGCCGCCGTGCCGCCTCCCCTGCGGCGCGCCCTGTCGAGCGCGACCCTCCACGCCTGGGGAAGCGCCCCTCCGTCGCCGGCCGGCGTCGATCTCGCCACCCTTCGCCGGGCGATCCGGGACGAACGCAAGATCGAGATCGCCTATCGCGACGAGGCCGAGCGGGCCACGACGCGAACCCTTCTGCCCTTGGCGCTGATCTACTACGCGCGGAGCATCAACCTCGTCGCCTGGTGCGAATTGCGCGGCGCCCTGCGCAACTTCCGCGCCGATCGCATCGAGCGCAGCCACCTTCTCGATGCCGCCTTCACCGGCCAGGGCGACGCCCTGCGCCGCGCCTGGGTCGCCGGCTGGACGTCCGACCTCGCCCCCGCCCCCTGATGTGCCGGCGACGCATTCGCGGTGGAGGCCGCCGGGCTGATCGGCTGAAGGCGCGTCGATCTTCCCGTCGCCGCGTATCCGCCATTCTTTCGAACCGGTTCGATACGAACATGGACCGACTCACCTGGAAGCTGCATTCTTCCTTGGAAGACTGGGAAGACCTCACGCCGCCATGACCAGATCCACCACCTCGGTTGCTCCCGTGCTGCCCTTGCCGCAGGTCGCCGCGCTGCCCATGCGTCGGGCCGACGGCAGGCTCGAGGTGTGCCTGGTGACGACCCGCGAGACCGGCCGCTGGACCGTGCCCAAGGGCTGGCCGATCAAGGGCCGCACCAATCGTCGCGCCGCCGCCATCGAGGCCGAACAGGAGGCCGGCGTCGTCGGAAGGATCCGAAAGAAGCCGGTCGGCGCCTACACCTATTGGAAACGCCGCGCCGACCGATTCGAACTGGTGCGCGTCACCGTCTTTCCGCTCGAAGTCGAGAAGCAGCTCGGCACCTGGAAGGAGATGAGCGAGCGTCAGGTCCGCTGGATGAGCATCGAGGACGCAGCCACCGCCGTCGACGAACCGGGCCTCGAGGCGCTGCTTCGGGATCTGCGCGAGGCGCCGTGACCGGCGCGACCTCGGTCGATTTGCCGAAGATATCACCATATGCTAATCGATTGAGCGGACGGCCTGCCGAGAGACGCGGCTCGCTCTTCGAGGGACATCGCGTGCCGCGCCGCTTTCTGCATCGCCATCAGGCCCCCGCGCCGGCCGGCCGCTGGCTCAAGGCCGGAATCGGCGCGACGGTCACCTTCGCCCTGCTCTGGTTGCTCGACGTCGCCACCGGCACGACGCTGATCGTCGCCCCTCTCGGCGCCTCCGCCGTCCTCGTCCTCGGCATGCCGGAGAGCCCGTTGTCGCAGCCGGCCCATGTCATCGGCGGGCATGCGATCGCCGCGGCGCTGGCGCTCATCGCCGATCACCTGCTGCCCGGCGGCCCGATTACACTGGCCGCCACCGTCGGCGTCGTCATCGCCTTCCTCGGCCTGATCCGCCTGACCCACCCTCCCGCCGGGGCGACCGCTCTCGTCGTGATGCTGAGCCATCCCGATTGGCCCTTCCTCGCCGCCCCGGTCATCGCCGGCTCGCTGCTTCTGGTGTTGATCGCCATCGCCGTCCACCGCCTGCCGCCGCGCTCGGTCTACCCGCTGCCGATCCCCGAACCGGTCCGACCAAAGCCGATGGAAGTCGGAAGCGACGACGGCTGCGGCGAAGCCGAGGAATTACCCGGATCGGACGAAGACGACGCGCGCCGCGACGGCGCCGTCTCCTGAGCCGGACGCCGTCGACGCGGCCCGCCCGAGGCTTCGCCCCACCACCGCCCTCATCCCTGCTATAGTGCGGGGTGAACGAACAGAGAATCATCGCCCGCCTCGGCCGGGCCTCGAGACGACGGATCTCCATCGCGCGATGTCGAACGGTTTCGATTGGGACGACGACGACTGTCCCATCCCGCACCCCGGTGCCCGCTCCCCCGAGGCCGCGTCGCCCCGACCCGGCGCCCCGACCACCCCTGCCTCGAAACCGGGCGGCATCGCCGCCCGCGCGTCCGTGGACGCGCCACATCCGAGACCGGGCGGCATCGCCGCCCGCGCGGCGGCCGCCAATGCGCCGGCCCCGCGCGAGGACTTCTTCCTCGGCTTGAACCCCGAGCAACGCGCCGCGATCGAGGCGACCGAAGGCCCCGTCCTGGTGCTCGCCGGCGCCGGCACCGGCAAGACCCGGGTGCTGACCACCCGCATCGCCCATATTCTCTCCTCCGGCCTGGCGCGTCCGGGCGAGATCCTCGCCGTCACCTTCACCAACAAGGCGGCGCGCGAGATGAAGGCGCGCATCGGCGCGCTGGTCGGCGAACGGGTCGAGGGCATGCCCTGGCTCGGCACCTTCCACGCCATCGGCACCCGGATCCTGCGTCGCCACGCCGAACTGGTGGGCCTGCGCTCCGACTTCACCATCCTCGACATGGACGACCAACTGCGGCTGATCAAACAGATCATCCAGGCCGAGGGCATCGACGAGAAGCGCTGGCCGGCCCGCCAGTTCGCCGCCTTCATCGACGGCTGGAAGAACAAGGGCCTGGGGCCGGGCGAGATCCCGCCGCTCGAGGCCCGGGCCTTCGCCAACGGCAAGGGCGGCGAGCTCTACAAGGCCTATCAGAACCGCCTCCTGACGCTCAACGCCTGCGACTTCGGCGACCTGCTCAACCACGTCGTGCGCATCTGGCGCGACCGGCCGGACGTGCTCGCCGATTGGCAGCGCCGTTTCCGCTACATCCTGGTCGACGAGTATCAGGACACCAACGTCGCCCAGTATCTGTGGCTGCGCCTGCTCGCGATCGGCACCAAGAACGTCTGCTGCGTCGGCGACGACGACCAGTCGATCTACGGCTGGCGCGGCGCCGAGGTCGACAACATCCTGCGCTTCGAGCACGACTTCCCCGGCGCCCTGGTGATCAAGCTGGAGCGCAACTATCGCTCCACCACCCACATCCTGGCGGCCGCCTCCCATCTCATCGCCCACAACGAGGGCCGGCTCGGCAAGACCCTCTTCACCGAGCAGAACGATCCCGACGCCGACAAGGTGATGGTCGCCAACACCTGGGATTCGGAGGAGGAGGCGCGCTCGATCGGCGACGAGATCGAACGCCATCAGCGCGCCGGCCACGCCCTCAACGAAGTGGCGATCCTGGTGCGCGCCTCCTTCCAGATGCGCGAGTTCGAGGATCGCTTCGTCACCCTCGGCCTGCCCTACCGGGTGGTCGGCGGGCCGCGCTTCTACGAGCGGATGGAGATCCGCGACGCCATGGCCTATTTCCGCGTCACCTCGCAGCCGGCCGACGATCTCGCCTTCGAGCGCATCGTCAACACGCCGAAGCGCGGCTTGGGCGACGCCACCCTGCAACAGGTCCACGCGCTGGCCCGCGCCAAGGCCGTGCCGCTCCTGGAAGCCTCGCGGCTGATCGTCGAGAGCGAGGATCTGAAGCCCAAGGTGCGGGCGACGCTGAAGGGCGTCGTCCAGAACTTCGACCGCTGGCGGGCGAGCCTCGACGCCCTCCCCCACACCGAGCTCGCCGGCCTGATCCTCGACGAGTCCGGCTACACCGAGATGTGGCAGAACGACAAGTCGGCCGAGGCGCCGGGTCGGCTCGAGAACCTCAAGGAACTGCTCAAGGCGATGGAGGACTACGAGAGCCTGCCCGCCTTCCTCGAGCACGTCAGCCTCGTCATGGACACCGAGAGCGACGCCTCGCTCGACGCCGTCAACCTGATGACGCTGCACTCCGCCAAGGGGCTCGAATTCGACACCGTCTTCCTCCCCGGCTGGGAGGAAGGCCTCTTCCCCCACCAGCGCTCGCTCGACGAGGGCGGCCGGTCGGGGCTCGAGGAGGAACGCCGGCTCGCCTATGTCGGCATCACCCGGGCCAAGAAGCGCGCCCTGATCTGGTTCGCCACCAATCGCCGCATCCACGGCTCCTGGCAATCGTCGATCCCCTCGCGCTTCCTCGACGAACTGCCCGAGCCCCATGTCGAGATCCGCGAGAGCGGCTCGTCCTACGGCGGCTACGGCCGCTCGCGCTTCGATACGCAAGAGCCCTTCGGCTCGACCTACCAGACCCCCGGCTGGCAACGCGCTCGAGATCAGAAGGCCGGCCGCATAGCCGGATCCTACGGCTCGAGCCCCGACGACCACGACCAGACCGCCGAGACCCGCACCGGCGCCGACCAGGGCTGGGGCGGCGCCGGGCGGGGCAAATTCGGCGAGGCGCCGGGCCGCAACAGGCCGGGCGGCTTCTCCGATTCGGCGCGCGGCGGCTTCGAGCGCGGCAATTGGTCGGGCGGACGCGAGCGCGCGCCGACGCGGGATCGCTGGGGCAACCCGATCCACGACAAGAAGGTCAAGGTGATCGAGGGCTCGCTGATCGCCAAATCGGTCGCCACCGCGCCGGCCCGCTTCGCCGTCGGCGACCGCGTCCTCCACCAGAAATTCGGCCCCGGCACGGTCGCCGAGGTCGAGGGCGAGAAACTCACCATCGACTTCGACCGTGCGGGCCGCAAACGGGTGCTCGACGGTTTCGTCGAACCCCCGGGGTGAGGCCGCGATGGATGTCGTCCATCGCGATGCGACCGCGACCGATGCCGAGACGATCGCTCGCCTCCACGTCGATCCGTGGCGGACGATCGATCGCGACCTCGTCGAGGCGTGCGAGGCGCTGAGATCGGGGGAGAACGCGCCATGACGGGACCGACCACCGCCGCGCCATCGTCATGGACCGATCGCCTCGCCGACCGGCTCCTCTTCGCCTGGATCGTCGCCTTCGCCGCCGTCGCGGTCGTCTTCGCCTTCGCCTATCCCTTCGGCCATGCCTTCGACGAGATCGAACACTGGTCGATGATCGTCGCCCTGTGGCAGCGGCCGACGCTCTTTCCCGACTACGGCACCTATCGCGTCCTCGCCCTCGATCTCTCGACCTGGACCGACCAGGTGAACTACCTCGCCCATCCGCCACTCTACTATCTGACGATGGGCCCGATCACCGCCCTCTTTCCCGGCGACGCGCGGCCGGTTCGCCTCGCCGACGCGGCGCTGGTGATCGCCGGCCTCGCCGTCGCGGCGCGCGCCGGCGCCCGCCACTTCGCCATCCCCGCCGACCGCAAGGTCTTCCGCTTTCTCGTCTTCGGCCTGTCGGCCAGCTGCGGCATCGCCGGGCTGGTCAACAACGACGCCCTGCTGATCTTCGAATTCGGTCTGTTGTTCGCGCTGCTCGCCGACGACCGGCGCCGCCCGCTCGCCCTCGGCATCGTCGTCGCCGCCATCGGCTGGACCAAATTCAACGGCTTCGTCGCCGCGCTCGCGCTCGTCGCCCTGCTGCGTCTCTTCGAGACCGCCGCCGACCGCCGCCTTCGCCCCACCCGGGCGGACGTCGCCGTGGTCCTCGGCGCAGCCGTCGGCGCGATCCCGACCCTCGTCTGCCTCGCGCGCGTCGGCAGGCCGGTGTGGTCGCCGGAGACCTTCCCCGACTGGTTCGATCACGTCCGCCCCGAGATCGCCGCCTCGCTCGCCTTCGCCGATTTCGCCGGCTGGTTCTTCCGGACGATCGGCCACCGATTTTTCGCCGACGGCGGCGTCCTCGGCCTGTCGGTCGGCCTGCTCGCGCTCCTCGGCCTCGCCCTGGTGCCGCTCGCCCCCACCGGCCCGGGCCGGCGCCCCGGTGAGGCGCTCGCCCGCGCCGGCGTCGTCATGCTCGCGGTCTATGCCGGCCTGCATCTCGTCTATGCCTACGGCAGCATGCGCGGCACCGGATCGATGGTCGAAGCCCAGGCCCGCTACTATGTGGCGCCGTGGATCCCGCTCGCCTTCGCGGTCGCGTTCGGCCTCGCCCGCCTGCCGGCGCGCCTCGCGCCCGTCGCCCGGGCGGTGGTCGTCGCCGTCGTCGTCGCCGCCTCGGTTCCGATGAGCCTCGCCATCGCCCTCGTCGCCCCCGCCGATCGCCGCGCCCCGTCCGCCGACGTCGGCCTCCTGGCCCCGGCGCCGCCCTTGCCGCCGACGCGTCCGCCGGGCCCCGCCGGCGACGGCCCGTCACTCCGGCCTTGACATCCGGGCCGCGGTCCTGCCCTTGCGGTCTCGATCCTTCGATCCGCCGGACGCGCCCCTTGCCGACCCACCTCTATGCCCTGATCACCACCCGCACCCTCGCCACCCGCATCGCCGATGCGCTGGCCGATGGGGAATTGCCGATCGACGCCGACGCCAGCGGCGCCTTCGATCGTGGCGACGGATCCTGGAGCGTCGAGGCCTATTTCCCGGAAGCCCTCGACGAGCCCCATCTCGCCGACCTGCTCGCCGATCTCCTCGAAGGCGAAGGCCTCGGCGAGCGGCACGCGCTGCGGGCCTTGCTGCGCGGCGCGACACTGCGTCCCCTCGACGGCCACGACTGGTCGGCGATCGGCCTCGACGCCCTGCCACCGATCGAGGCCGGCCGCTTCCGCGTCTTCGGCGAGCACAATCGCCCGGCCGAATTGCGTACCACCGACGTGCTGATCGAGGCGTCCTCGGCCTTCGGCTCCGGCGACCACGCCTCGACCCAGCTGTCGCTCGCCGGCCTCGACGAGATCCTGAAATACGCGTGGCCCAAGAACGTCCTCGACCTCGGCACCGGCACCGGCATCCTCGGGCTGGCGCTGTCGAAGAGCCGGCCCTCGGCCGAGGTGCTCGCCACCGACATCGCGCCGCACGCCGTCGCCACCGCCGCGCGCAATCGCCGCCTCAACCGGGTCGACGGAAAGTTCCGGGCGCTGACCGCCGACGGTCTCGACGACGTCCGCATCAGACGCGCCGCGCCCTTCGATCTCGTCCTCGCCAACATCCTGCCCGATCCCTTGTGCCGTCTCGCCGAAGCGGTCGCGGCGCTGATGGCGCCGGACGGCCTCCTCGTCGTCGCGGGGCTTCGCGTCGGCGAACAGGCCAGGCTGACGAGTGCCTATCGCAGTCGGGGCTTGCGCCTCGTCTCCCGCCGGTCGATCAAGGAATGGGCCTCGCTGACTTTTCAGAAGCCCTGATCCTTCCCTCGGAGTAGTCCCATGCCCGCCGTCCAGGTCCGTCTCGTCGCCGAGGGTCCCGAATCCGAGCGCCTCGAGCGCCTGCTCGGCGAGGCCTTCGAGTTCGAGGGCTATCCCGTCACCCGCGAGGAGACGGTGCCCTATTCGGAAATCTGGTCGGTCGACGTCCTGGTGTTCGACGCCGAGAGCGAGGAGCAGGCGGCGGATCTGGTGCGCGACGCTCTCGGCACCGACGCCTTCACCGCGCCGCTGACCACCAGCCTGCTCGATCTCGACGCCAACTGGATCGCCATGAGCGAGGAGATCCGCCACCCGGTCGCGGCCGGACGCTTCTTCGTCCACGGCTCCCACGATCGCCACCGCCGCCCCGCCACCGGCGTCGCCATCGAGATCGACGCCGAGATGGCCTTCGGCACCGGCCACCACGCCACCACCTGGTGCTGTCTCGCCGCCCTCGATCGACTCTTGAAGAAGAAGCGCTTCGAGCGCCCGCTCGACCTCGGCACCGGAACCGGGGTGCTCGCCATCGCGCTCGCGCGCGTCCTCCACGTGCCGGTCCTCGCCACCGACATCGACCGGGTCGCCGTCGACATCTCGATCCGCAACGCAGGCCTCAACGGGGTGGCGCGCGATTTCCGCTGCATCGTCGCCGACGGCATGAAGGCCGATCTCCTGAACCGGGAGGGGCCTTACGATCTGGTGGTCGCCAACATCCTGGCGCGGCCCCTGATGAAGCTCGCCGACCCGATCTCCCGCCAGCTCGCCCGGCGCTCCACCGTGGTTCTGTCGGGCCTCAGGACCGTCGAACGACAGATGGTGCTGTCGGCCTATTTCGCCCAGGGGTTGCGGCTCGCCGACGAGGTCGAGCGCGACGGCTGGTTGGCGCTGATCCTCGAGACCGGCGATCGCTGAGGGCTCGGCGGCAAGCCCCCGATCGCGCCGATTTGTTCGCCGTCCGCGACCCTTTCTTCACGCTCTCGACCCATTTCGAGCGCATCTTGCGCCCGATCAAGGACGGATCTCGCGAACGGGTATCTAATGGATACCGTGGAACGCAAGGCCAGGGGGAGGAAGGAAATGCCTCACATGAAGATTGCCAACGGCACCTGGATCCTGGTCGGGGACGGCCGCAAGGCTCTGTTCCTGCGCAACGACGGCTTGGCTGAACAGCCCAACCTCCACTGCATCGCCGCCCGCGAGCAGGAAAACCCCGCGACCCATGATCAGGGCACGGACGCCCCCGGACGGGCCTTCGCCGGCATGGGCGTCTTGCGCTCGGCGGTGGAGGACACCGACTGGCACGATCAGGAAGAACGCCGCTTCGCCGCCGGAATCGCCGCCGAACTCAACGCGGCGGCGCACGACGGGCGCTACCAGAATCTGATCGTGGTGGCGCCGCCCCGCATCCTCGCCGAACTGCGCCAGGACCTGAACAAGGAAGCCAAGGCGTGTCTTCAGGCCGAGATCGACAAGGATCTGACCCGGCACACCATCGCCGACATCGAGACGATTCTTCTCGCCGCGGGCTAGAACATCTTCCGACCGGACCGAACCGGTCCGGTCGAGGGGGACTCGCGCGAACAAAGCGGCGGAGCGATTTTCGAACTGATGCGATCAGATCGAAAATCGCTCCGGAATCATGAAAATCCGAGCCGACCCGATCCACACGGTCCGCGCGCCTCGACATCACGAGATCGAGATGATGGGGGGAGCCCTGCGTTCCCCCCGTTGTGTCGTTTTGCCGGGCGGATAAACTCGCCCGATGTTCCAGACCTTCGACACCCTCTCCGATCCCACCGTCGGCGCCCC
This sequence comes from Prosthecomicrobium sp., assembly GCA_048497495.1. Lineage (GTDB taxonomy): Bacteria > Pseudomonadota > Alphaproteobacteria > Rhizobiales > Ancalomicrobiaceae > JAFHCF01. The sequence goes on along the minus strand of JAFHCF010000227.1, from coordinate 29,524 downwards.
GCGCGCCGCCCTCCTCAGAGCCGAGCTCGCCCGCCTCGGGCTCACCGGCTTCCTGGTGCCGCTCGCCGACGAGTTCCAGGGCGAATACGTGCCGCCCTCCGCCCAACGCCTGAGATGGCTGACCGGCTTCTCCGGCTCCGCCGGCATGGCCGTCGTCCTCGCCGACACGGCGGCGATCCTGGTCGACGGGCGCTACCGCCTGCAGGTCCGCGACGAGGTCGACACCGCCGTCTTCACCCCCGGCGACAGCGTCGCGACGCCGCCCCACGCCTGGGTGAAGGCCAATCTGAAGACCGGCGACCGCCTCGGCTTCGATCCCTGGCTCCACACGCTGGCACAGGTCCGCCGCCTCGCCGAGGCGACCTCCGCCGTCGGCGCCGAACTGGTGCCGGTCGAGCCCAACCCGATCGACGCGATCTGGGCCGACCGCCCGCCGGTCCCCACCGGCCGCCTCATGGTCCAGCCGGCCGCCTTCGCCGGAGTGGATGCCGCCGCCAAGCTCGCCCTCGTCGGTGAGGCGATCACCGCGGCCGGCGCCGAGCATCTGCTCCTCAACCAACCCGATTCGATCGCCTGGCTCCTCAACATCCGCGGCCGCGACATCCCCCACAATCCGGTGCCGCTCGCCCATGCGATCGTCCCCCGCCAGGGCCGCGCCACCCTGTTCGTCGCGCCCGAGAAGCTCGACGACGAGATCCGCGCCCACCTCGCCCCCCATTGCGACATCGCCGGCCCGGCCGAACTCCTCGTCGCTCTCGCCCGGCTCGGCGAGGCCAAGGCCGAGGTCCTCGTCGATCCCGCCTGGACCTCGGAGGTTCTCGCCCGGCGTCTCCAAGAGAGCGGCGCCGTGGTGATCGAGGGCGACGACCCGATCACCCTGCCCAAGGCACGCAAGAACGCCGCCGAGATCGCCGGCGCCGAGGCGGCGCACCGGCGCGACGGCGCCGCCATGGCCCGCTTCCTCGCCTGGTTCGACGCCGAGGGCTGGAAGACCGACGAGATCACCTGCTGCGAGAAGCTCGAGGGCTTCCGCGCCGCGACCGGCGAGTTGCTCGATCTCTCCTTCCCGACCATCTCGGGGGCGGGACCGAACGGCGCCATCGTCCACTATCACTCGAGCCGGGCGACCAATCGGCCGATCGATCGCGACGCCGTCTTCCTGCTCGACAGCGGCGGCCAGTACCGCGACGGCACCACCGACATCACCCGGACGATCGCCGTCGGCACCCCGACCTCGCAGATGAAGCGCGCCTTCACCCTGGTGCTCCAGGGCCACATCGCCATCGCCTCGGCGCGCTTTCCCGTCGGCACCTCCGGCGCGGCACTCGACACCCTCGCCCGCGTCGCCCTGTGGAAGGCCGGCCTCGACTACGACCACGGCACCGGCCACGGCGTCGGCAGCCATCTCTCCGTCCACGAGGGACCGCAGCGCATCGCCAAGACCGGGTCGGTGGCGCTGGAGCCCGGAATGATCGTCTCCAACGAGCCGGGCTATTACCGCGCCAGCGCCTTCGGCATCCGCATCGAGAACCTCGAGCTGGTCCACGAGGCCCGCGAGATCGCCGGCGGCGAGCGGCCGATGCTCGGCTTCGAGACCCTCACCGTGGTGCCGATCGACACCCGCCTGATCGAGCCCGCCTTGATGAGCGCCGACGAGATCGCCTGGCTCGACCGCTACCACGCCCGCGTCGCCGCCGAGGTCGCCCCGCTCGTCGACGAGGCCACCCGCGCCTGGTTGGCGCGCGCCTGCGCGCCTCTCGCCTGACCCGAGCCCGACGACGTCACGCCGGCGCCGGCCGAAGCGCCCACCCCGAGTGAGGAACCCGATGAGCGAATTCACCCTTCACTGCTTCGGCGAGAGCGGCAATTCCTACAAGGTCGCGCTGATGCTGGAACTGACCGGCTGCGACTGGAGCCCTAAATGGGTGCCCTTCTTCGAGGGCGCCACCCGTTCCCCCGAATGGCGCGACGCCCTCAACGAGATGGGTGAGGCGCCGGTGCTCCAGCACGGCGACACGACGCTGACCCAGTCGGGTGTCATCCTCGACTATCTCGCCGACCTGACCGGCCGCCACGGTGGCGAGACGGCGGCCGAAAAGCGCGAGATCTGGCGCTGGATCCTCTTCGACAACCACAAGTTCACCAGCAACTTCGCCACCCTGCGCTTCCTCGTCGGCCTCAAGAAGATGCCCGAGAGCCCGGTGACCGAGTTCCTGCGCGGCCGCGCCGTGGACGCCTACAAGGTGGTCGAGAAGCATCTGAAGGACCGCGACTACCTCGTCGCCGACCGCCCGACGATCGCCGACTTCTCGCTCGCCGGCTACGTCTACTACACTGAGGAGACCGGCTTCGACCGCTGGGAGAAGTTCCCCGCGATTCATGCCTGGGCCGACCGCATCGCCGCGTTGCCCGGCTGGAAGGGCCCCTACGAGTTGATGCCGACCGGCCCCGCGTGAGGGCCCGCCGGCCGGCGCCTCACCACAGGCCGGCGAAGCCGAAGAGGGTCGGCGCGGCGGCGACCACCACGCCCGCCACCCATATGCCGATCGACTTCGGCGTCGAGGTCTCGAGCCCCCGCGCCCGCTCGTAGATCGCCGCCGGCACGCCGCCGATCAGCAGCGTCATCAGCGAGATGAACAGCGAGGTGAAATAGAGCAGCAGGATCGGGCTGGTGACGAAGAAGCTCGCCGCGAACGGCTTGAACAGGAAGAACACCGGGTCGAACCACGGTGAGAAATGCATGCCGTTGAGCAACGACAGGCCGGCGGCGACCATCAGCAGCACGTCGCGCTGCATCATGTCCTGACGTTCTTGTTCCTCGACCATGGCTCAACCTCCGATTCCGGGCGCATGGCCCGCCAGCGCGAGACCGATGAACAAGACCAGCCGCAGCGCCATCAGCCAGGCGATGGCGAAGACGATGAGCAGACCGCGCGGCACGATGCGCGGCGTCACCACCGCGACCGCGTCGAGGATCGGGTCGGTGACGGAGCGAAACACCTTCATCACCACCCGATCGCTCGTCTGCCCGAAGAACACCGAGAGCAGATAGCGTCCGATCAGGGTGTAGATCGCCGCCGCCAGAAGATAGTTCGGCAGATGGAAGTACCATTGAGCGAAGAAGCCGTCGGACACGTTCACGTTTGGGTTCCATGATCTTCGGCGACGTTGCCGCCGCTTCGGGTTTGGAAGACGAGAAGGGCGGGTCCGAGACCCGCCCTTCCTATTTTCACCTCGATGCTTCTCAGTGCGCCGGCAGAGCCGCATCCTTGTCGCGCATGATCAGCGCACCGGCCGGACGGCGGGTGGCGTCGACCATGTCCTGGACTTCCTTCGACGGCGCCTTGGTCAAGAGCGAGCCGACGATGACGCCGAGGAAGCCGACGGGCAGGCCGAAGAGCGCCGCGGAGATGTTCTTCACCGCGAACCAACCGGCCACCGCCTGCGCCTGCTTGTCGAGCGCGACCCAGGCCGCGGTCTTGGCCGGACCGTCGGCCGCGGCCATCCAGGCGGCCTTCAGTTCGACGAACTTGGCCTGCGCCGCGGGCGCCGCGCTCGACATCCATCCCCACGTGTCGTGGAAGGACACCGCATAGTAGCGGGTGCCGACCAGATAGTAGACGCAGACGCCGAAGCCCGCGAGCATGCCGATGACCGCGCCGGTGGTGTTGGCCCGCTTCCACCAGACACCGAGCGTCAGTGCCGGGAAGATGCCGGCGGCCGCCAGCGAGAAGGCCCAGGCGACCATCGACAGGATGTCCGCCGGCTTGGTCGAGGCGACGAAGGCGGCGAAGATGGCCACCAAGAGGAGCAACACGCGCGACGCGATCAGACGAGTCTTGGTCGGGGCGTTCGGGTTGATCATCCGGTAGTAGACATCGTGCGACAGGGCGTTGGCGATGGCGAGCAACAGACCGTCGGCGGTCGACAGCGCGGCGGCGAGACCGCCGGCGGCGACGAGACCGGCGATCACGTAGGGCATGCCCGCGATCTCGGGAGTCGAGAGCACGATCACGTCCGTGTTGATCGACAGATCCTGCAGGCGGAGCATTCCGCCCTGGCCGACGATCTTGCCGCAGGCGGCGATCACCGACTGCGCGCTCGCGGCATCCACGCCGCAGACCTTGACCAGACCGATCTTGCCGTAGGTGTAGATCCACTGTGGCAGTTCGGCGAGCGCCGTGCCCTTGTCGATTAGGCTGTAGACTTCCAGCTTGGAGAAGGCCGCGTAGGCCGGCGCCGAGAAGTAGAGCAGGAAGATGAAGAACAGCGACCACGCCACCGACGAACGCGCGTCACGCACCGACGGGGTGGTGAAGTAGCGCATCAGGATGTGCGGCAGCGACGCCGTGCCGATCATCAGGCAGAGGATCAGCGCGAAGTAGTTGAGCGGATCGTAGGTGGTGAAGGGCTTGATGTGCGGCTTCAAGGTCGCGGCATCGGCGAGCCCCTTCTGCACCATCGAGGATTCGAGCGCCGTGATGTCGGCGATCGCCTGGCCGTAGGTGAACTGGGGCAGCGGAACGCCGAACTTCTTGGCCGACAGGATGACGATCGGCAGCAGGTAGGCGACGATCAGCACGATGTACTGAGCCACCTGGGTCCAGGTCACCGCCTTCATGCCGCCGAGCATCGAGCACAGCAGGATGCCGACCAGACCGGCATAGACCGCGACCGTGAAGTCCATGTCGAGGAAGCGCGAGGCGATCAGGCCGGTCGCGTAGATCTGCGCCACCACGTAGGTGAAGGAACAGGAGATCAGCACCACCACCGCGATGGTGCGGGCGGTGTTGCCGCCGTAGCGCTCGGCGAAGAAGTCGGGAACCGTGAAGGCGCCGAACTTGCGCAGGAACGGCGCGATCAGGATCGCCACCAGCACGTAGCCGCCGGTCCAGCCGAGCACGAAGGCGAGGCCGTCGTAGCCGAGCAGGAAGAGCGTGCCGGCCATGCCGACGAAGGAGGCGCCCGACATCCAGTCGGCGCCGGTCGCCATGCCGTTGTAGAAGGCCGGCACCTTACGGCCGGCGACGTAGTATTCGCCCACCTCCGAGGTCCGCGACAGAACGCCGATGATGGCGTAGACGGCGATCGTCAGGAAGACGAAGCCGTAGCCGATGAACTTGTTGGGGACGCCGAGTTGCTCCAGGATCCCCAGAATGATGACGAACCCGAAGAATCCACCCGTGTAATAGGCGTAGATCTTCCCTAGATTGGAGATGAAATCTCCGCCGGATTTTGCTTCCGCCATGATCTTTCCCTCCATCAATCTTCTTCAGCGACGCCTTCTTCGCGATCGATGGTGTCCTGCCTCTTGGAAAAGACGAACAACATGATCACGAAGACGATCAGCGAGCCCTGGGCAGCCATGTAGAATCCGACCGGGAAGCCGGCGATCACAATGGAGTTCAGGGAATTGACGAAAAAGTGGATCACGAAACTGAAAAACAGCCACAGGGCCATCATCGTCCACATCAGGCTACTGGTTCTCTGCCAGTAGCGATCTTCACCTTGAGACATCCTCGTTTCCTCGCCTGTATTCGTTGTTTTCCGGATCATCAGGCGGGAACAGCAGCAAACCGACCGAGGCAGACACCCCGATCGCTTCGACACCCTCCCACCGACACGCTAGGCATGCGTCGGACGAATGGCGAATCATACTTTAGCTGCATACAGCGCAGAGATAACCTGGTTTGCACTGCAATATATTTCTTCCGCTATGCGGCATATATATAAGTTTATTGCGCTTTTCAGATCAGCCTCTATTTCGACACACCAGGTCAGGTGATTTGCCGTCTCATCGCGATCGACGAAGATCGCAGGCGCCGCGCGGGTCGCGAACCAAAATTGTCGCTACACTTGGGTATACGACCGCTTCATCTGGTCGAGCAGGTCGCGATTCGATACGAGGTCGCCGATGGTCGCCAACGCCTATTCGACGCCGCTTTCCGCCTTGGACGCCGTAGTGCTCGACACCGAGACGACCGGCCTCGACGCGCGGGTCGCGAGGATCGTCCAGATCGGCGCCGTTCGCGTCCACGGCACCGAAATCGATTTCGGCGACTGTTTCGATAGTCTCGTCCACCCCGGCATCGCCATTCCGCCGGAGACGTCCCGCATTCACGGCATCGTCGACGCCGACGTGAAGGAGGCGCCGAGCTTCGCCGAGCTCGAGCCCCGCTTCGCCGCCTATCTCGGCAAGTCGGTGCTGATCGGCCATACGCTCTCCTACGATCTCGCCATGCTGGAGCGCGAATACCGCCTCGCCGATCGTCCCTGGCGGGCGCGCCGATTTCTCGATGTCCGCTGGCTCGCCCGCGTCGTCTCCCCCACCCTCGCACACTACGACCTCGACGGCCTGTGCGCCTGGCTCTCGATCGTCAACGAAGCCCGCCACACCGCGATCGGCGACGCGGTCGCCACCGCGCGGGTGTTCACCGCCCTGGTGCCGCATCTACGCGCCCGCGGCATCCGCACCTTCGCCGAGGCGAGCACCGCCTGCGGAAAGATCAACGAGATGGAGGCGCGCGGCTCCGGCGGTTTCATGGCCGTCGAAAATCCGAGCGCCGGCGGCGAGGCTCCGGCCCTCGTCACCATCGACAGCTATCCCTATCGGCACCGCGTGCGCGACGTGATGAGTTCCCCGCCGGTGACCGCCTCCGCCGACGACACCCTCGCTCAGGCGATCGCGGTTCTGGCCGAGCGCCGCATCAGTTCGGTCTTCGTCGAGGCCGACGACGGGCGAACCGGCATCGTCACCGAACGCGACGTCCTCAAGCGGCTCTACGAGAAGGGCGCCGCCGCGCTCGACGAGCGGCTCGGCGCCATCGCCACCACGCCTCTGCAGACGGTGTCGGAGAGCGCCTTCGTCTACCGCGCCATCGGTCGGCTCGATCGCCTCGGATTGCGCCATCTCGGCGTCCGGGACGCGCGCGGCGAGATCATCGGGGCGCTGACGCCGCGCAACCTGCTGCGCCAACGCGCCTCCAGCGCGATCGTTCTCGGCGACGAGATCGACAACGCCCCCAACGTCGCCACGCTCGGCCGGGCCTGGGCCAAATTGCCGTTGATGGCGAATTCCCTGCTCGAGGAGGACGTCGAGCCGCGCATCGTCTCCGAGGTGATCAGTTCGGAGATCTGCGTCATGACCCGGCGCGCCGCGCAACTCGCCGAGGCGCGGATGATCGAGGACGGCAAGGGAGGACCGCCGGTCCCCTATTGCGTCCTGGTGCTCGGCTCCGCCGGGCGCGGCGAGAGCCTTCTCGCCGCCGACCAGGACAACGCCGTCGTCTTTGAGACGGGCGAGGCCGGCGGGCCGGAGGACCGTTGGTTCGAGGCCATGGCCATCCATATGGCGGCGGTGCTCGACGAGGTCGGAATCCCCTTCTGCAAGGGCGGCGTGATGGCGAAGAACGGCGTCTGGCGGATGTCGCTCGCCGCCTGGCTCGCCCAGATCGACGGCTGGGTGCGCCGCCAGAAGCCCGAGGATCTGCTCAACGTCGACATCTTCTTCGACGGCGTGCCGGTCCACGGCGACGCCGCCCTCGGCGAGACCATCTGGAACCACGCCTACGAGGTCGGCGGCCGCGCCCCCGACTTCGTCAAGCTCCTGACGATCCACGCCGGCGAGGGACGCTCGCCCTTCACCCTGTTCGGCGGCTTCAAGACCGACGAGAAGGGCCGGATCGACATCAAGAAGAACGGCCTGATGCCGATCTTCACCGCCGCGCGCGCGCTGTCGATCCGCCACGGGATCCGCCGCCACGCCACCCCCGACCGGCTGCGCGGCCTGCGCGAACGCGGCATCGGCTCACCCGACGACATCGAGGCGCTGATCGCCGCCCATCAGGCGATCCTCGGCGCCATGCTCGCCCAACAGCTCTCCGATACCGAACAGGGCATCCCGCTCTCCACCCGGGTGAGCCCGGAGGGCATCCCCAAGAAGGCCCGCTCCGCCCTCGCCGAAGCGCTGAAGAAGGTCACGATCGCCATCGACCTCATCAACGAGGGGCGGATCTGACCCTCGCCGCGCCGTCACCGGCATCGATATCGCCGATCCGGGGCCGCCTTCGTTCGAGCGCGTATGGAATTCCCGGCCGGCCTCGGCTACGCAGGGAGCGACCCGCCGCTTCCAAGGAGTCCGCCATGGCCGCCCTCACCGTCCCCACCCGGCCGATCGCCGGCCAGAAACCGGGCACCTCCGGATTGCGCAAGAAGACCCGGATCTTCATGGAGCCCGGCTATCTCGAGAATTACGTCCAGGCGATCATCGAGGGCGCCGGTGGCGTGAAGGATCGCGACATCGTGGTCGGCGGCGACGGCCGCTACTTCAACGACACCGCGATCGCCGTCATCCTGCGCATGCTGGCGGCGAACGGCGCGAGACGCGCCATCGTCGGACAGAACGGTTTCCTGTCGACGCCGGCCGCCTCCAACCTGATCCGCGAGCGCAAGGCCTACGGCGGCTTCGTCCTCTCCGCCTCCCACAACCCCGGCGGCCCGGACGAGGACTTCGGCCTCAAGTTCAATGTCGCCAACGGCGGCCCGGCGCCCGAGCCGATCACCGACGCCATCTTCGCCGCGACCGAGACGATCGCCTCCTATCGCATCGTCGAGGAGGCCGCCCCGCCGATCGACGCGCTCGGGGTCTTCGACCTCGCCGGCATGGGGGTCGAGATCGTCGATCCGGTCGCCGACTACGTCGAGATGATGCGCCATCTGGTCGATTTCGACCGCATCCGCGCGCTCTTCGCCTCCGGCTTCACCCTGCGTTTCGACGCCATGAGCGCCATTACCGGCCCCTATGCCACGGCGATCCTCGAGGGCGAGCTCGGGGCGGCCGAGGGCACCGTCGTCAACGGCACGCCGCTGCCCGACTTCGGCCACCACCACCCCGACCCGAACCCGGTGCATGCCAAGGAACTCTTCGACATCATGTTCGGCCCCGACGCCCCCGACATGGGCGCGGCCTCCGACGGCGACGGCGATCGCAACATCGTGCTCGGCCGCGGCATCTCGGTGGCGCCGTCCGACAGCCTGGCGCTGCTCGCCGCCAACCTCCACCTCGCCAAGGGCTATACCGCCGGCCTGAAGGGCATCGCCCGCTCGATGCCGACCAGCCGCGCCGCCGACCGCGTCGCCGAGAAGCTCGGCGTCGGCATGTACGAGACCCCGACCGGGTGGAAGTTCTTCGGCAACCTGCTCGACGCCGGCCGCGTCACCATCTGCGGCGAGGAGAGCGCCGGCACCGGCTCCGACCATGTTCGCGAGAAGGACGGCCTGTGGGCGGTGCTGATCTGGCTCGACATCGTCGCCACCCGCAAGCAGTCGATCATGGAGATCGTCCACGACCACTGGAAGACCTACGGCCGCGACTACTATTCGCGCCACGACTACGAGGCCCTGCCGACGGCGGTCGCCGATACACTCTTCGCCGACCTGCGCGCCGCGCTGCCGACCCTGCCGGGCAAGGTCTTCGCCGGGCTGCGGGTGGCGAGCGCCGACGACTTCGCCTACACCGACCCGACCGACGGCTCGGTGTCGACCAGACAGGGCGTGCGCGTCGGCTTCGAGGACGGCAGCCGCGCCATCTTCCGCCTCTCCGGCACCGGCACCGAGGGCGCCACCCTGCGCCTCTACGTCGAGCGCTTCGAGGACGACCCCGACCGCCACGACCTCGACCCCCAGATGGTCCTCACCGGCGTGCTGGCCGCCGCCGACAGTATCGCCGGCATCGAGAAGCGCACGGGACGGGAAGAGCCGAACGTCGTCACGTGAGGATCGCGCCGGGTGCGGCGAGCGCATGCGAACCGCACCGGTGGCTACCCATGGATCGGGCTGCCCGGGTGCGCGATGGTTCCTCGCCTACGAACCATCCGCCCGATCCGGTTGCAATGGTTCGACATCCCTGGGAAACCTGGGTAGACAGGCGCGAATCGACGATGCGCCCGACGGCGAGGCGACGCCGCGACCACGGAAGGACCCCCCCATGAAGATGCCCTCGACCATCGGACCCGTGCATTTCGTCGGGATCGGCGGCATCGGCATGAGCGGCATCGCCGAGGTGCTGCACACGCTCGGCTTCAAGGTCCAGGGCTCGGACGCCAGCGACAACGCCAATGTCCAGCGTCTGCGCGAGAAGGGCATCACCGTCTTCGTCGGCCATGACGCGGCCAACCTCGGCGAGGCGCGCGTCGTCGTCGTCTCCTCGGCGATCAAGCCCGACAACGTCGAGCTCGTCGCCGCCCGCGAGCGCTTCCTGCCGGTGGTGCGCCGCGCCGAGATGCTCGCCGAGCTGATGCGCTTCAAGTCGGCGATCGCGGTCGGCGGCACCCACGGCAAGACCACCACCACCTCGATGGTGGCGGCGTTGCTCGACGCCGGCGGCCTCGACCCGACCGTCATCAACGGCGGCATCATCAACGCCTACGGCACCAATGCCCGCCTCGGCTCCGGCCAGTGGATGGTGGTGGAATCGGACGAGAGCGACGGCTCCTTCGTCAAGCTGCCGGCCGACATCGCGGTCGTCACCAACATCGACCCCGAGCACCTCGACCACTACGGCACCTTCGACAAGGTCAAGGACGCCTTCAAGCACTTCGTCGAGAACGTCCCCTTCTACGGCTTCGCCGTGATGTGCCTCGATCACCCGGAGGTCCAGGCGCTCGTCGGCAAGATCGAGGATCGCCGCATCATCACCTACGGCACCAACCCGCAGGCCGACGTGCGCTGGTCCGACGTCCAGGTGCTCGGCCAGCAGTCGCGCTTCACGGTGCTGGTGCGCGACCGCATCGCCGGTACCGAGAAGATCATCCCCGATCTCGTCGTCAACATGCCCGGCGTCCACAACATCGCCAACGCCACCGCCGCCGTGACCGTCGCCGACCAGCTCGGCCTCTCGGCCGAGGCGATCCGCAAGGGGCTCGCCGAGTTCACCGGGGTCAAGCGCCGCTTCACCCCGACCGGCACCTGGAACGGCATCCAGGTCTTCGACGACTACGGCCACCACCCGGTCGAGATCATGGCCGTCCTCAAGGCGGCGCGCACCGCCGTCGAGGGCGAGGGCAAGGGCGGCAAGGTGATCGCCGTCATGCAGCCGCACCGCTACAGCCGCCTCGCCTCGCTCTTCGAGGAGTTTTCCCAGGCCTTCAACGACGCCGACCGGGTGATCATCGCCGACGTCTATGCCGCCGGCGAGGCGCCGATCGAGGGCATCAGCCGCGACACGCTGGTGGGTGGCCTGCGCGGCCGCGGCCACCGCCACGTCACCGCGCTCGAAAGCCCCGACCAGCTTCCCGGCCTCGTCCGCGAAATGGCCGCACCCGGCGACTATGTCGTCTTCCTCGGTGCCGGCAACATCACCCAGTGGGCCTATGCCCTGCCGAAGCAACTGGCCGCCGGCACCGCCTGAGCCACCGCGAACCGCAGGACCCATCGCGCCGATGACGTCGACCGACCTCCTCGCCCGCCTCGACATCGCCGACATCCGCGGCGCCCTGCTGCCGGGCTTCGCGCTCGGCGACACCACGTGGTTTCGGGTCGGAGGCGCGGCCGAGCTCTACTACCAGCCCGCCGACGTCGACGATCTCCGGCGCTTCCTCGCCCGCCTGCCGGCCGACGTGCCGGTGACCGTCGTCGGCCTCGGCTCCAACCTGCTGATCCGCGAGGGCGGCGTGCCCGGCGTCACCATCCGCCTGTCGCAGCGCGGCTTCGGCGGGGTGAGGCATCTCGGCGGCGCCCGCTTCGAGGTCGGCGCGGCGATCGCCGACAAGCAGGTGGCCCGCGCCGTGCTCGACGCCGAGGTCGCCGGCTTCGCCTTCTATTTCGGCATCCCCGGCGGCATCGGCGGAGCGCTGCGGATGAACGCCGGGGCGAACGGCGGCGACACCGCCGCCCGCGTCGTCGAGGTGACGGCGGTGACCCGAGCCGGCGAACCGGTGATCCTGTCGAACGCCGACATGGGCTATTCCTATCGCCACAGCGCGGCGCCGGACGACCTGATCTTCGTCTCGGCGATCATGGAGGGCGTGCCGGGCGAGCGCGCCGCGATCGAGGCGGAAATGGACAAAGTCACCGAGCACCGCGAGACCGCTCAGCCGATCCGCTCCAAGACCGGCGGATCGACCTTCAAGAACCCGCCCGGCCAGTCCGCCTGGAAACTGGTCGACGCCGCCGGCTGTCGCGGTCTGGCGGTCGGCGGGGCGCGTGTGTCCGAGATGCACTGCAACTTCCTGATCAACGAAGGCGACGCCACCGCCCACGACATCGAACTCCTCGGCGAGACGGTCCGCGCCCGTGTGCTCGAGACCTCCGGCATCCGCCTCGATTGGGAGATCAAGCGGCTCGGCGCCTTCGCCGATGGCGGCGAGATCGCGCCGTTCCTGGGGCTCTGAGCCGACGCCGCGCCGACCGCGGCCCGCCCGCCACCCGCGCCCCGCCCGACCCCTCGGCCGGGCGCCGGAAAGAGCCGCGTCCTTTCCGCCACTTGCTCGGAATTTCGCGATGGCGAAATCCGCCTCGTTAACCATTCGGTAACCATACGGCGCAACTTTGGAAACGGACCGGCACGTTCGTGGCGTCGGCTCGTCTGTCTTGCATGGAACCGGCGGCGCGGGTGGCTCCGCCAACGAGGACGTCGGCGAATGTCGAAGCATGTCGCGGTATTGATGGGCGGTTGGGACAGCGAGCGTCCGGTGAGCCTGTGGTCGGGCGAAGCCTGCGCCGGCGCCCTCGAACGCTCCGGCTACCGCGTCACCCGCCTCGACGTCGATCACGGCATCTACGCCCGCCTCGCCGAACTGGCGCCCGACGCCGCCTTCAACGCGCTGCACGGCCCCTGGGGCGAGGGCGGCGCCGTCCAGGGCATGCTCGAGACCCTGAGGATCCCCTACACCCACTCCGGCATCCTCGCCTCGGCGCTGGCCATGCACAAGGACAAGGCCAAGCTGGTGCTGCGACAGGTCGGGATCCCGGTCGCCGAGGGCGTCACCATGAGCCGTTTCGAGGCGGCGAAGGCCCATCCCATGGCGCCGCCCTACGTGGTCAAGCCGGTGGCCGAAGGCTCGTCCTTCGGCGTCATCATCGTCGCCGCCGACCGCACCCATCCGCCCCAGGAACTGACCCGCCCGGACTGGCCCTACGGCGATGCCGTGCTGGTCGAAAAGTTCGTCGACGGCAAGGAGTTGACCTGCGCGGTGATGGGACGGCCGGGCGAGGAGAAGGCGCTCGGCATCATCGAGATCCTGCCCGAGGGCCAGGCCTTCTACGACTTCGACGCCAAGTATCGAAAAGGTGGGTCCCGCCACATCCTTCCGGCGCGAATTTTACCAGATGTTTACCAAAAGGTTCAAATGCTGGCAGTCGAGGCGCATCGGGCGCTCGGCTGTCGCGGCGTGTCGCGAGCCGACTTCCGTTACGACCCGGACGGCACGGGCGAACTGGTCTGTCTGGAAGTGAACACCCAGCCCGGCATGACGGCGACCTCACTCGTCCCGGACATGGCGGCGCATTCGGGCATTCCCTTCGACGAAATGGTTTCTTGGCTGGTGGAGGACGCGAGTTGCGATCGTTGACGGATCATCGGCGCAGGGACCGGGCATCGTCCGTTGCCGAACTTCCGCGAGACGCGGGGTTCCGGTGGCGGCGCGGCGTTCGCACGGTCAAGCGCTGGATGAACTCGGTCGACGCCGTCGCCCGCTCGGTCCGGCCGATGCACGGCACCTACGCCGCCCTCGCCTTCCTCGCCGCCTGGGGCGCCTACGGCATGGCGCTCACCGGCCAGTGGCGGCCGACCCTCGACGCGCTGACGTCCGCCGTCGGCTTCTCCGTCGCCTCGATCGAGATCCGCGGCCTGGCGGAAGCCGACTCCACCGAGATCTCCGACCGCATCGACGTCACCCAGACCTCGTCGCTGCTGATGCTCGACGCCGAGCACGCCCGCGCCCGCATCGCCGAGATCCCCTGGGTCTCCGACGTGACGGTCAAGAAGCTCTATCCCAACCGGATCGTCGTCTCCCTCTCCGAGCGGCTGCCCTTCGCGCTGTGGCAGGACGACGGCAAGATCAAGGTCGTCGACAAGGACGGCACGGTGATGACCGAGACGCTGCAGCCGCGCCATGCCGGCCTGCCGCTGGTGGTCGGCGCCGGCGCCAACAAGCGGCTCGAGGAAGCCGTCGCCCTGATGACCGGCGCGCCGTCGCTGCGTCCCCGCATCCGCGCCGCCGTGCTGGTCGCCGAGCGCCGCTGGAACCTGATCACCGTCGACGGCATCGAGATCATGCTGCCCGAGGAGGATCCCACCGGCGCCCTCGCCCGCGTCGCCGAACTCCAGGACCAGAAGAAGCTGCTCGACCGCGATCTCGTGGTGGTCGACACCCGGGTTCCCGATCGTCTGTTCGTCCGCCTGTCGGACGGTGCCGCCACGATCCGCCGCGAGCAGATGCGGATCAGGTCCGGCGGCAAGAAGAAGGGGGCCGACACGTGAGCCAGCCTCCGACCGACCAGATGGTGCCGCGCATGCGGCCGTTGTCGAACCGCCGCGCCACCGTCGTCTCGGTGCTCGACGTCGGCTCGACCAAGGTCACCTGCCTGATCGCCAAGCTCACCCCGCGCGCCCACGACAAGGTGCTGCCCGGCCGCACCCACGACATGACCGTGCTGGGCTACGGCATGCAGCGCTCGCGCGGCATGAAGTCGGGCACCGTCGTCGATCTCGACGAAGCGGAACAATCGATTCGTCTCGCCGTCGACGCCGCGGAACGCATGGCGGGACTGACGATCGAGTCGCTCATCCTCAACCTCACCGCCGGCCGGCTGAAGAGCGAAGTGTTTCGCGCCAACGTCGACGTCGCCGGGATGGAGGTCGACGAAGCGGACATTCGGCGTGTCCTGTCGGCGGGCGGATCGCACTCGATGACGGACACCCGGTCGGTGGTCCATTCGCTGCCGATCGGCTACGCCCTCGACGGCTCGCGCGGCATCAAGGATCCGTGCGGCATGCTGGGCAAGAAGCTGTCGGTCGACATGCACGTGGTGACGGCGGAGACCGCTCCGGTCCGCAACCTCGAGCTCGCCGTCAACCGCTGCCATCTCGAGGTCGAGACCGTCGTCGCCACGCCCTATGCCTCCGGCCTCTCCACCCTGGTCGACGACGAGGCCGACCTCGGCGTCGCCTGCGTCGACATGGGCGGCGGCACCACCTCGATGGCGATCTTCGCCGACGGCGCCTTCTGCCACGTCGACGCCCTCGCCATCGGCGGCCACCACGTCACCATGGACATCGCCCAAGGCCTCTCGACCCGGCTCGCCGACGCCGAGCGCGTCAAGACGCTGCACGGCTCGGCGCTGGCCACCTCCTCGGACGACCACGAGGTGATCGGCGTGCCCTCGGTCGGCCAGGACCGCCACGACATCGTCAACGTGCCGCGCGGCGCGCTGACCCGGATCATTCGCCCCCGCGTCGAGGAGATCCTCGAACTGGTGCGCGATCGCCTCGCCGCCTCCGGCTTCGCCGGACGAGTCGGCAAGCGGGTGGTCTTGACCGGCGGCGCCAGCCAGTTGACCGGCGTGGTCGAGGTGGCGCGACGCATTCTCGGGCGCAACGTCCGTCTCGGACGACCGCTCGGCATCGCCGGCCTGCCCCAGGCAGCAAAGGGCGCGGCCTTCGCCAGCGCCGTCGGCCTTCTGATCTATCCGCAGGTGGCGCAGATCGAGCAATTCGACATGCGCCATCAGCGTCGGCTCACGACCGGCACCGGAGGGGGCTACCTCATCCGTGTCGGCCAGTGGCTGAAGGAGAGTTGGTGAGATTCTCCGGCCTGTTCCCCAGGGAGGGAAAGGCGGAGGTGGTTCGGTTCGGAATTCCGCCCGGCGTGCGCCCTGGGCGGTGACATGCGAGGATGCCATGACGCTCAATCTGAAGATGCCCGACATTCGGGAACTGAAGCCGAGGATCACCGTGTTCGGTGTGGGTGGTGCCGGCGGCAACGCCGTCAACAACATGATCCAGGCCGGATTGAACGGCGTCGACTTCGTCGTCGCCAACACCGACGCGCAGGCGCTGACCCTGTCGAAGTCGGAGCGCATCATCCAGATGGGCGTCGCCGTCACCGAAGGGTTGGGCGCCGGCTCGATGCCGGAGGTCGGCCGCGCCGCCGCCGATGAGGTGATCGACGAGATCAACGATCACCTGACCGGCGCGCACATGGTCTTCATCACCGCCGGCATGGGCGGCGGCACCGGCACCGGGGCGGCCCCGGTGATCGCCCGGGCGGCGCGCGAGATGGGCATCCTCACCGTCGGCGTGGTCACCAAGCCGTTCCAGTTCGAAGGCGCGCGTCGCATGCGCATCGCCGACGCCGGCATCATCGAGCTGCAGAAGAGCGTCGATACCCTGATCGTCATTCCGAACCAGAACCTGTTCCGCATCGCCAACGAGCGCACCACCTTCGCCGACGCCTTCGCCATGGCCGATCAGGTGCTCTATTCGGGCGTCGCCTGCATCACCGACCTGATGGTCAAGGAAGGCCTGATCAACCTCGACTTCGCCGACGTCCGCTCGATCATGCGCGGCATGGGCAAAGCGATGATGGGCACCGGCGAATCGTCGGGCGACAAGCGCGCCATCCAGGCGGCGGAGGCCGCGATCGCCAATCCGCTGCTCGACGAGTCCTCGATGAAGGGCTCCAAAGGCGTGCTGATCTCGATCTCCGGCGGCAAGGACCTCACCCTCTTCGAGGTCGACGAGGCCGCCACCCGCATCCGCGAGGAGGTCGATCCGGACGCCAACATCATCCTCGGCGCCACCTTCGACGACAGCCTCGAGGGCGTCGTCCGCGTCTCCGTCGTCGCCACCGGCATCGACCAGGAGGCCAAGACCGAGACCACCCAGCAGGAAGCGCGGATGGCCGACCTCGCCAACCGCCTGCGCGCCGCCGGACGCCCGGTTCCCGCCGCCCTCGAGCAGGCGCGCGCCGAGATCCGCAGCTCCGCCACCCAGAGCGCCGCGGCCGCCGCGATCGCCCGCTCGCTCGACGTCGAGGAGCCGCTTCGCGCCCCCGCCCCGGCTCCCGAGTCGGTCGCCGAAACACGCGCCGAGCCGGCCCCGGCCGCCGAGCAGTCCTCGACGATGACCTTCGTCGCCCAGGATCCGGCCGTCGCCATTCAGCGCTACGAGCCCCAGCCGGCCGCCTTCGCCCATCAGGACCCGATCCAGGAGATCGAGCAGCCGGCCGCCCGTCCCGAGCCCCAGGTCGATCGCCGGCCCTACATCCCGCCGACCGCCGAGCGTCCGCAGGCGCGCGAGCGCATGCCCCGCGTCGACGAATTCCCGCCGATCGCCCAGCGCCAGCTCGCCCAGCCCGAGGACCATCACGACGACGAGCGTCGTCCGATGAGCCTGCTGAAGCGGCTCGCCCACGGCCTCGGCCGCCGCGAGGACTACGACGACGCTCCGACCGCCGCTCCCGCCGCCCGCGAGCCGAGCTTCGATCGCGCGCCCGCCCCGCGCGAGCCCTCGTCCTACCAGCCCGCCGGCCACGACGAGTTCGCCAAGCCCCGTCCGGCGCCGCGCGCGCCGATCGAATCCGGCCATCGCCCGGCCGCCGGCGCCCTCGATCAGATGGGTCGCGCCCCCGCCCACAATCGCATGTCGGAAGAAGATCAGCTCGAAATTCCCGCCTTCCTGCGGCGCCAGGCGAACTGATCGAACAACCCTCCAGGGGATCGAAAAGCGGGGCTCGCCACACATGTGGCGGGCCCTCTGCAATTTACGAAATGAACCAGTAATTAATTGAAAGTTAACGTGTTTCAGTTTGAGGATAATGGTAACAATGTGTAACGAAGCGTGATTTCGCTTCTGCCTCCAGCCCGAGTAGTTTGACGCTCGACCGATCCGATGAAGCGCTTCGCGGCGCGCTTCGAAGCGGCCTTCCGGACAACAGATCGAGGCCCACCTCGGCGCTCCGGAACGTGAAATTCTCACCTCGCCACCGCATGTCCGCGAGCGGCGAGGCAGACGGGTGAAGACGATGGCACGTAACGCTGTGAATGCTCAGACCACGATCGCCGATACGGTACGCATCGTGGGCATCGGCGTGCACAGCGGCGAGAAGGTTCAGCTCAATCTCCACCCCGCCGACATCGACACCGGCATCGTCTTCCTCCGGCCCGAGGCCGTGAAGGGTCGCGACGTCGAGATCCCGGCACGCTGGGACCACGTTTCCGCGACCGACCTGTGCACCATGGTCGGCGACCCGCGCTCCGCCTCGGTCGCCACCATCGAGCACCTGATGGCGGCGTTGCGCGGCCTCGCCATCGACAACCTCATCGTCGAGATCGACGGTTCGGAAGTCCCGGTGATGGACGGCTCCTCCGACGCCTTCGTCGAGGCGATCGATCAGGTCGGCATCGTCGCCCAGCCGGCGCGTCGCTGCTACGTGAAGGTGCTGAAGCCGATTCGCGTCGAGATCGGCGGCGGTTGGGCCGAGCTTCTTCCTCATGAAGGGCAACGCTACGAAGTCGCCATCGATTTCACCAATCAGGTGATCGGCCGCCAGTCGATCGGCATCGATCTGACCGCCGACGCCTTCCGCCGCCAGATCTCCCGGGCCCGCACCTTCGGCTTCGTCGAGGATCTCGAGAAGCTCCTGCCGATGGGCCTGTGCCGCGGCTCCAGCCTCGAGAATTCGGTCGCCATCAAGGACGACCGCATCCTCAATCCGGAAGGCCTGCGCTGGACCGACGAATTCGTCCGTCACAAGCTGCTCGACGCCATCGGCGATCTCGCCCTGTCCGGGGCCCCCCTCCTCGGCCTCTACCGCTCCTATCGCGGCGGCCACCGGATGAACCATCTCACCCTCAAGGCGCTGTTCGCCGATCCGACCGCCTGGACGCTGGTCGAAGCGCCCCACCGTGGCTCCTCCCCCGCCGCCGAGATCGGCACCGGCATGGTCGCCCCCGCCTATCGGGCGGAAGTCGCCTGATTTCGCGGCACGGCACCCCCCTCACGACGCCGCGCCGAAGCCAATCTGCTTCGGCGGCGGATCTCGCCACAAATTCGGACCAAACACCCGCCACCGAGGTGACGGGATCGCGCCGGCGCGTTACAACGTCGGCCGACTGTCGTCGCCGGGGCGGCGAGACGACGAGCCTCGCGGCTCGATCTGGCGCTCCCCCGAGTGGCGCCGAGAAGATGAAGAGCGGGTTTCGAGACATGGTGGACGCGAACGTGGTCGAGGCGGCTTCGACGGACATGACGACCCCGAAGGCCGCGAGCGCCCTCGGACGCGGCGGCATGCGCCGCGGCGCGGCGCTCGCCTGCGGTCTCCTGGCGGCGGCGCTGCTCGCCGGCTGCGCCTCCAAGGAGGAGGACCTCAGCCTCGACCGGACGCCGGCCGACCAGCTCTACAACGAGGGCCTGGTGCTCCAGCAGGCGGGCAAGCGCAAGGACGCGGTCAAGAAGTTCGAGGACCTCGACCGGCTGCACCCCTATTCGGAATGGGCCAAGAAGGCCGTTCTGATGCAGGCCTATACCGAATTCGAGCGCGCCAACTACACCGATTGCATCACCGCCGCCACGCGCTTCGTGACCCTCTACCCCGGCAGCCCGGACGCGGCCTATGCCCAGTATCTGATCGCCGAGAGCCACTACAAGCAGATCCCCGACATCAGCCGCGACCAGGAGCGCACCGGCAAGGCGCTCCGCGCCTATGCCGAACTGCTGCAGAAATATCCCCAGTCGCAATATGCCGACGACGCCCGCCACAAGGTGCTGACGGTCAAGGACCAGCTCGGCGGCAAGGAGATGGACGTCGGCCGCTTCTACCTGCGCAAGGGCCAGTATCTCGCCGCCATCAACCGCTTCAAGGTGGTGACCACCGAGTATCAGACCACCCGCCACGTCGAGGAGGCGCTCGCCCGTCTGGTCGAGGCCTATTACGCGCTCGGCGTCGTCAACGAGGCGCAGACGGCCGCCGCGGTGCTCGGGCACAATTTCCCCGAGAGCCAGTGGTATAAGGACAGCTACTCGCTGTTGCACAAGGGCGGCTACGAGCCGAGCGAGAGCTCCGGCAGCTGGATTTCCAAGTCGTTCAAGAACTTCAAGGTGTTCTGAGCGAACTGGAGACCCGCCGACGGTCGGGGGTTCCGTTTTGTTCTCGCCGGCACTATCGTTCGGCGAGATCCACCGGGAGAATCACGCCCCCCATGCTCGCCGCTCTGTCGATCCGAGACATCGTTCTGATCGAGCGGCTCGAAATCGATTTTTCGAGGGGCTTGACGGTCCTCACCGGCGAGACCGGCGCCGGCAAGTCGATCCTGCTCGACAGCCTCTCGCTCGCCCTCGGCGGGCGCGGTGATGCCGGCCTGGTGCGCCAGGGCTGTGCTCAGGGACAGGTCACCGCCGTCTTCGACGTCGCCGCCGACCATCCCGCCCGCCGCCTGCTCGTCGACAACGACATCGACGCCTCCGGCGATCTCATCGTCCGTCGCGTCCAGACCGCCGACGGCCGCACCCGCGCCTTCCTCAACGACAATCCGGTCTCCGCCACGCTGCTGCGCGACGTCGGCGAGAAGCTCGTCGAGATCCACGGCCAGCACGACGACCGGGCGCTGGTCGACGAGCGCGAGCATCGCCGCCTGCTCGACGCCTTCGGGGCGCTGGAGGCCGGGGTGGCGACGGTCGGCGCCACCTGGAGCACCTGGCGCCGGGCGGTGAAGGACCGCGACGCCCATGCCGCCCGCATCGAGGCGGCGCGGCGCGAGGCCGACTATCTGCGCGCCAGCCTCGAGGAGCTCGACCGGCTGGCGCCGGAAGCCGGCGAGGAGACCGAGCTCGCCGCCCACCGCCACCACATGATGCAGGTCGAGAAGGTCGCCGGCGACCTCGCCGACGCGGTCGAGACCTTCGACGGCGCCCATTCGCCGATCCCGGTGATCGCCTCGCTGATGCGCAATCTCGAGCGCAAGACCGCCGCCCTGCCCGGCCTCGCCGACGCGGCGCTGAAACCGATGGGCGCCGCCCTCGACGCCCTGGAGGAGGCGCGCGCCGCGCTCCAGGCGGCGCTGCGCGCTACCGAGTTCGATCCCCGCGACCTGGAGCGCACCGAGGAGCGGCTCTTCGCCCTCAGGGCGGCGGCGCGCAAGCACAATTGCCCCTGCGACGCGCTGGCGCCGCTGCGCGCCCGCATGAGCGACGATCTCGCCGCCCTCGACCATGGCGAGGAGCGGCTGGCGGCGTTGGAGGCGGCGGTCACCACGGCGGAGACCGCCTATTTCGCCGCCGCGGAAGCCCTGAGCACGGCCCGCGCCGACGCGGCGCGGGGCCTCGAGGCGGCGGTGCACGGCGAACTGCCGGCGTTGCGGCTCGAGCGCGCCCGTTTCATCGTGGCGCGGACCACCGATCGCGCCCAGGCCGGCCCCGAGGGCATCGACCGGATCGAGTTTCACGTCCAGACCAATCCCGGCACCCGCCCCGGGCCGATGATGAAGGTCGCCTCCGGCGGCGAGCTGTCGCGCTTCCTGCTGGCGCTGAAGGTGTCGCTCGCCGACAAGGGCTCGGCGCCGACGCTGATCTTCGACGAGATCGACACCGGGGTCGGCGGCGCCGTCGCCGGCGCCGTCGGCCAGCGCCTGGCGCGCCTCGCCGAGACCGTCCAGGTGATGAGCGTCACCCACGCCCCCCAGGTCGCCGCCCGCGCCGACACCCATCTGCTGATCTCCAAGGAGCCGGTCCCCGGCGGCGGCGAGGAGCGGGTCGCCACCCGCGTCGTCGAACTGTCGCGCGAGGCCCGGCGCGAGGAGATCGCCCGCATGCTCTCGGGCGAGAGCATCACGCCGGAGGCCCGCGCCGCGGCGGAGAGCCTGATGGCGGCGCGGTGAGGGTTCCGTCTCGCGCCGGAGGCGCGTTTCCTTCTCCCCGCGCGGGAAAAGGGGTCCGGCCCGCGGCCGGGTGACAATCGCACGCGTATCGGAGACGATCCGGCGCGACACGACGAGGAAGCCATGCCGTCCGCCGAGACCCCGATCGACGCCCTCTCCCTTTCGCAAGCCGCCGCCGAGATCCCGCGTCTCGCCGAGGCGATCGCCGTGGCCGACCGGCTCTATTTTCAGGAGGACGCGCCGCGCCTGACCGATGCCGAATACGACCGAATGCGCCGCCGGCTGCTGGCGATCGAGGCGCGGTTTCCCGAACTGCGCGCCCCCGACAGCCCGAGCCTGAAGGTCGGCTCCGGCCCGTCCGAGAGGTTCGAGAAGGTCAGGCATCGCGTCCCGATGCTCTCGCTCGACAATGCCTTCGCCGACGCCGACGTCGCCGACTTCGTCGCCCGCGTCCACCGCTTCCTGGCGACCCACGGCCAGGCCGTCGCCTTCACCGCCGAGCCCAAGATCGACGGCCTGTCGCTCTCCCTGCGCTACGAGGCCGGGCGCCTCGTCTCGGCGGCGACGCGCGGCGACGGCGCCGAGGGCGAGAACGTCACCGCCAACGTCAAGACCGTCGCCGACATCCCCCGGGTGCTCCCCGACGGCGTGCCGAGCGTGCTCGAGGTGCGCGGCGAGGTCTACATGGGCCACGCCGACTTCGCCGCCCTGAACGCCCGCCAGGAGGCCGCCGGCGACAAGCCCTTCGCCAATCCGAGGAACGCCGCCGCCGGATCCCTGCGCCAGCTCGATGCCCGCATCACCGCGTCGCGACCGCTGAGGTTCTTCGCCTATGCCTGGGGCGAGGTGCCGGAGGATTGGCTGCCCACCACCCAATGGGACCGGGTCCAGGCCTTCCGCGCCTACGGCTTCCCGGTCAACGACCTGATGGTCCGCTGCGACGATGCCGAAGCGCTGCTGGCGCATTACCGCGAGATCGAAGCCCGGCGCGCCACCCTCGGCTACGACATCGACGGCGTCGTCTACAAGGTCGACCGGCTCGACCTGCAACAGCGCCTCGGCTTCGTCTCGCGCTCGCCCCGCTGGGCCATCGCCCACAAGTTCCCGGCCGAACGCGCCACCACGATCCTCGAGGGCATCGACATCCAGGTCGGCCGGACCGGAGCGCACACGCCGGTGGCGCGGCTCGCGCCGGTCACCGTCGGCGGCGTCGTGGTGTCGAACGCGACGCTCCACAACGGCGACGAGATCGCCCGCCTCGACGCGCGCATCGGCGACACGGTCACCGTCCAACGCGCCGGCGACGTCATCCCGCAGATCGTCGAGGTGGCGAAGGACGAGGCCCACGAGGGCCGCGCGCCCTACCTCTTCCCCCACGTCTGCATCTGCGAGCTGAGGACGCCGCTCCAGCGCGAGGCGACGGCGACCGGCGAGGAGGGCCGGATCCGCCGCTGCACCGGCGAATTCGCCTGCCCCTACCAGCGCCAGGAACATCTGCGCCACTTCGTCTCCCGCCGCGCCTTCGACATCGAGGGGCTCGGCGAGAAGCAGATCGAATTCTTCTTCGCCGACCCGGACTTCCCCGTCCGCGAGCCGGCCGACATCTTCACGCTCGCGGCGCGCAACGCCGAGAGCCCGCTGAAGAAGCTCGAGAACAAGGAGGGCTTCGGCGCGGTGAGCGTCGCCAGGCTCTTCGCCGCCATCGACGAGCGCCGCGCCATCGGGCTCGAGCGCTTCCTCTTCGCGCTCGGCATCCGCAACGTCGGCGAGACCACGGCGCGGCAGTTGGCGCGCGCCTACGGCTCGTGGGACGCCTTCCACGCCGCCGCGATGAGGATCGTCGAGGGTGACGCGCCGACCCGCGAGGAGATGGACGCCATCGACCAGATCGGCGAGACGGTGATCGATTCGGTCGCCGACTATTTCCGCGAACCCCACAACCGGGCCGTGGTCGATCGCCTGATCACCCACGTCACGCCGCTCGACGCCGAGAAGCCGAAGACCGACACGGCGATCGCCGGCAAGACCGTGGTCTTCACCGGCACGCTCGAGAAGATGACCCGCGACGAGGCCAAGGCCATGGCGGAGCGGCTCGGGGCCAAGGTGGCGGGCTCGGTCTCGGCCAAGACCCACATCGTCGTGGCCGGCCCCGGCGCCGGCTCCAAGCTCGCCAAGGCGCGCGATCTCGGTGTCGAGGTGATGAGCGAGGAGGATTGGCTGGCCCTGGTCGGGGCGGACCCCGGCGCGGCGTGAGGCCGCGACGGACAGGGGCCACGGCGGGACCGCGGGCGTGGCGGCGGCGCGACACCGGGTCGATCGCATCCCCGACGCGGGCCGTCTCGGGGTTTGGGTATATTGCGGTGCAGCAAAAATGCATGGCTGCCATTGCAGGATTTCATGCAGTTTTCGCGGATTAGTGCAAGTAATTGCATGTATGACATGACGCCGCCGCATTTGGCTGCGACCTTGCCCCTCGAGAAATCGGGGCGTCGAACGATCCCGTGGAGTGAACGCCGAGGCCGGACCGACCCGTAGTTTCCGTTGGAGGCCCGACATGCCCCGTATCGTCCGCATCGCCCGTGGCGCGCTTCATCGCTTCCTGGCCGCCTCGCGCCGGTCCCACGAGCCCCGGATCGAGGTCACCGACCGCATCGATCTCGACCTCACCTTCCGCGAGGAAGCCCGCGCCCAATCGCAACGCCAGACCCGCCTCGGCGGCGCCTGCCGCTGGTGATCCGGAGACCGTCATGATCCATCTCGTCCAGTCCACCCGCCTCGCGCTCGGCCGCGTCCTCGCCACCGCCGACGGCCGTCGCGAGCCGCCCGCCGAGGCCACCGATCGCCTCGAGGCGAGGATCGCCTTCCGCGAGGAAGGCCGCCCGCGCTCCCATCGCGACGCCCGCCTCGGCGGCGTCTATCGCTGGTGGGGCTTCTGAGCCTACGCCCGTGAGCCGCCGGCCGTCCGGATTTCACGAGCCCGGCCGGACACGCTCGGGCGCGACGCGCGCCTCTCGGCGCCGCGCCACCTCCTCGACGAGATCGGCCAGACGCATCACCGCGTCGGCCTTGCCGGCGGCCATCGCCGCCGCGGCGGCTTGCGCCAATTGCTCGGGATCGGTCATCGCCTTGGTCAGTTCGGCCGCCAGCCGCTCCGGCGTGAGCTCGTCCTGCCGGATCGGCCAACCGCCGCCCGCCGCCTCGAGCACCGCCGCGTTGGCCGCCTGATCCTGATCGAGCGCGCCCGGCAGCGGCACCAGGATCGACGGCCGGCCGATCACCGCCAATTCCCCGACGCTCGACGCCCCCGACCGGCAGACGACCAGATGCGCCGCCGCGATCCGCGCCGGCAGGTCGACGAAGAACGGCGCCACCTCCGCCCGCACGCCCGAGCCCGCATAGGCCGCCTTCACCGCGTCGGCGTCCTCGGCTCGCGCCTGCTGGACGAGGTTCAACCGCGCCCGGAGTTCCGGCGCCAGCCTCTCCAGCGCCGGCGGCAGCACCTGCGAGAAGAACCGCGCGCCCTGGCTGCCGCCGAAGACCAACAGGCGGAATTCGCCGTCGAGGCTCGCCGCCCGATAAGGCACCCGCGCCGCCGAGATCACCATGTCGCGCACCGGATTGCCGGTGTGGACAGCCCGCGCCGCCGCCTCGCCGAGTTTGGCCGTGCCGGGAAAGGACAACGCGATCCGCGTGACCCGTCCCGCCAAGGCCCGGTTGGCCCGCCCCATCACCGCGTTCTGCTCGTGCAGCACCGTCGGCACGCCGCGCAACTGCGCCGCGATCATCGGCGGGAAGGTCGGATAGCCGCCGAAGCCCACCACCACCGCCGGACGCAGCCGCCCGATCAGCCGCCACGCCTGGAGCGTGCCGAGGCCGAGCGCCGTGACGGTGCGCAGGAGCGACAAGGGATCGCGACCCTTGAAGGTGGCGGAGCGGATGATGTTGACGGCGCGCGCCGGGAAGGCCCGGCCGTATCTGTCGGCGCGCTCGTCGGTGGCGAGTTCCACCGCGTGGCCGCGCCGGCCGAGTTCGGCGGCGAGCGATTCCGCCGGGAAGAGATGTCCGCCGGTGCCGCCGGCGGCGAGCAGGATGGTGAGGCCCATGGGTCTTCGTCTCGCTTCACGGGTCGGAGCCCCTTCCCCGGCCCGAACGACGTGGGTCCGGTCGAAGAGAATGGACCCGACGGAAAGTCGGAGCCGTCGCGGCGCCGCCGCGATCGGATCGGAGGCCGCGTCGATCAGGCGGCGTGCCGCGCCGGCAGATCCTCGCGCCCGTCGTCCACCTGATCGAAGTGGATCGGCGCGGCGTAGCGGGTGGCCTGTGGTCGCTTCCGGGTCAGCGCCAGCAGGCACCCCATCTCGAAGGCGATGGCGAGCAGCGACGAGCCGCCGTAGGAGATGAACGGCAGCGTCATGCCCTTGGCCGGCATCAGTTGCAGGTTCACCGCCATGTTGATCCCCGACTGGACCCCGATCAGCACGACCAGGCCGACCACCGAATAGCGGATGAAGGCATCCTCCTCGCGCGCCGCATGGGCCAAGCCGCGAAAGACGATCCAGGCGAAGACGGCGGCGATCATGGCGCACATGATCAGCCCGTATTCCTCGCCGATGACGGCGAAGACGTAGTCGGTGTGACTGTCGGGCAGGAGACGTTTCACCGTCCCCTCCCCCGGGCCGCGACCGACCCAGCCGCCGGCCAGGAAACTGTCGTGCGCCTGTTGCGCCTGATAGCCGTCGGCGGTCATCTGCCCGCCGACCTTGACGCCCGACTTCTCGAAGAAGCGGTTGATGCGACCATGGACGTGGGGAACGAAGGTATAGGCCGCCCACACCCCGCCGAGCCCGACGCCGCCGAGCCCGAGGATCCACCACATCGACATGCCGGCGACGAAGAACACCGCGCCCCAGGCGGCGGAGGCGAGAATCGTCTGGCCGATGTCGGGCTGGGCGACGAGCAGCGCCACGACGATGCCGAGCAGCAGGATGGCGAAGAAGTTGCCCGGGATCTCCTTGTGCTTCTTGTGCTCGGCGAAGAGCCAGGCCGAGATCACGATGAAGGCCGGCTTGACGAACTCCGAGGGCTGGATCGAGAAGCCGAAGAGCGTGATCCAGCGCCGCGCGCCCTTCACCTCCTGGCCGAAGAACAACACCGCGACCAGGAGCACCAGCGACGCGCCGAACACCACCAACGCCAACCGGCGAATGTCGCGCGGCGCCAGGAACGAGACGGCGAACAGCACCGGCAGGGCGAGGACGAAGAAGACCGCGTGGCGCTTGACGAAATAGAAGCTGTCGGCGACGCCGATGCGTTCCGCCACCGCCGGCGAGGCGGCGAAGGAGAACACCAGCCCGGCGACCATCAACATCAGCGCCGAGGCGATCAGCGTCCGGTCGACCGTCCACCACCACGATGCGAAGATCGACCGATCGGTGCGGTTCATGCCCCTGCCCCCTCTGCGTCGACACCCGGGATCGCCCTCACCAGAGCGCGAAAATGGTCGCCTCGAACCTCGAAGTTCTTGAACTGGTCGTAGGAGGCGCAGGCCGGCGACAACAGCACCACCGGCTCGGGCGCATCCGACGAGGCCGCGTCGGCCCGCGCCAGTTCGAGCGCCCGATCGACGGTGCCGGCGATCACGTGGGGCACCCGCCCGTCGAGGGTCGCGGCGAACTCTTCCGCCGCCGCCCCGATCAGATAGGCCTCGGCGACCTTGCCGAAGAAGCGATCGAGCGAGGTGATGCCGCCCGACTTCGGCTTGCCGCCGGCGATCCACCAGATCCGATCGAAACTCGCCAGCGCCTGGGCGGTGCTGTCGGCGTTGGTCGCCTTGCTGTCGTTGACGAAGAGCACCCGGCCGAGCCGTCCGACCTGCTCCATCCGGTGGGCGAGACCGGGAAAGCTCCGCAGCCCCGCCGCGATCTCCTCGATCGACAGCCCGAGCGCCCGTGTCGCCGCCACCGCCGCGCAGGCGTTCTGCGCGTTGTGGCGCCCGCGCAAGGACCCGACGCCGGCGAGATCGGCGACCACGGTCGCCACACCGCCCTTCGCCTCGACCACGCTCGAGCCTTCGGCGAAGACGCCGTCGGCGAGCCGGTGGGCGGCCGAGATGCGGACGACGGCGTGGCCCTCCGCCTCGAGCCGGTCGGCGACGTCCGCCGACAGGCGATCGTCGACGCCGATCACCGCCGTCTGCGCCGCCTCGACCAGCCGCTCCTTGATCGCCGCGTAGGCCGCCATGGTGCCGTGGCGCTCGAGGTGGTCCTCGGAGAGATTGGTGAGGATGCCGACCGTCGGATCGACGCTTCGCGCGAGATCGATCTGGAACGACGAACACTCGATCACATAGGTGCGCTCGGGCGCCAGCGGATCGAGCGACAGCACGGCGCGACCGATGTTGCCGCCCATTTGGCTGTCGCGGCCGGCGGCGCGCAGCAGGTGGTCGATCAGCGCCGTGGTGGTCGACTTGCCGTTGGTGCCGGTGATGGCGACGAAGGGCGCCTTCGGGCAGGCTTGGCGGCGCTGGCGGGCGAAGAGTTCGATGTCGCCGAGGATCGGCACGTGGGCGGATTGCGCCATCCGCGCCGTCCAATGCGGCTCGGGATGGGTGAGCGGCACGCCCGGCGCCAGACACAGGGCCGCGACCTCGCCCCAGGCGATCTCGGCGAGCGACGTCACCTCGAGCCCACGCGCCTTCGCGGTCGCCCGCGCGCCTTCCGCGTCGTCCCAGGCGAGCACCCGGGCGCCGCCGGCGATGAGCGCCTCGGCCGCAGCGAGGCCCGAGCCGCCGAGCCCGAACAGCGCCACCGCGCGATCCCGAAAGGTCTCGACCGCGATCATCGCCTCACCTCAGCTTCAGGGTCGACAGCCCGACCAGGGCGAGCACCACGGCGATGATCCAGAAGCGGATGACGACCTGCGGTTCCTTCCAGCCGAGTTGTTCGAAATGGTGATGGATCGGCGCCATCTTGAAGACGCGCTTGCCCGTCAGCTTGAAGCTCGCCACCTGGATCACCACCGACATCGCCTCGAGCACGAAGAGGCCGCCGACGATGGCGAGCACGATCTCGTGCTTGATCGCCACCGACACCGTGCCGAGCAGGCCGCCGAGCGCCAGCGATCCGGTGTCGCCCATGAAGATCGCCGCCGGTGGCGCGTTGAACCACAGGAAGCCGAGCCCGGCGCCGACCACCGCCCCCAGCACCACCGACAACTCGCCGGCGCCGGCGACGTGGTTGATGTTGAGGTAGGACGAAAAGTCGACGCGGCCGGTGAGATAGGCGATCGCCGCGAAGGTCGCCGCCGCGATCATCACCGGCACGATGGCGAGCCCGTCGAGCCCGTCGGTGAGGTTCACCGCATTGCCGAAGGCGACGATCACGAAGGCGCCGAAGACGATGAAGAACCAGCCCAGATCGAGGAAGAAGTCCTTGAGGAAGGGGAAGGCCAGCGCCGTCGGATGGGCCGACTTGGTCATCCACATCATCGTCGCCACGGCGATGCCGGCGACGATGAACTCGAGCACCAGGCGCTGCTTGCCGGAGAAGCCCTTGTGGCTCTGCTTGGTGACCTTGAGGTAGTCGTCCCAGAAGCCGATGGCGCCGAAGCAGAGCGTCACCGCCATCACCGCCAGCACGTAGACGTTCGACAG
>JAFHCF010000226.1:0-14900 GCA_048497495.1 Prosthecomicrobium sp. | reverse complement strand
GTGTCTCCCCGCCCGCCACGATCAGCGTGCCGGGGGGATCGATGCGCGACACGAGCGAAGCGAACCGTCGCTCGATCAGGTCGGCGGCGGTCCGGCGATCGACGCCCACCGGAAGGGCCGGGCGCACCAGGACGACGCCGTCGCCGGCGAGGCGCGCGGCGACCGCGGACGCCGCCGCCGTCTCGTCCGCGTCGATCGCCAGCACCAGATCACCGCAGGCGTCGACCTGGCCGGCGGTCACCGGATGATCCGTGCCGAAGAGGCCGAGAACCGCACCCTTTCCCCAAGGATCCGGGGCGGCGACCGGCCGACCGGCGGCGAGCGCGGAGGCGAGGCCGCCGCTGCCGCACCACAGGGTGAGGCCGCGCGCGCTCCCTCCCGCGGCCGCGATGAGGGCGAGGTCGGCGTCGATCTCGGCATCCCAGAAGGAGACGCCGTCGGGAACACTGTCGCCGGGCCGACGCAGCAGCGGCGCAAATCCCAGCGCCGCCAGATCGGCGCGGAGATCGCTCGCGACGGGATGCCAGGCGCCGTCCATCAGGACATGTTGCCGGCCGCCACGGGTGACCCGGTTCTGATAGGGGAAGGCCGGTGCGATCACGCAGCGCACCGGTCGCAGCACCTCGATCCACGCGGCGATCTCGGCGGCGGCATTGCCGCGCAACAGGCTGTCGAGTTTGGCGTAACAGAGGACCGAAGGGTCGCGCGGCCGGCCGGCGAGCAGCGCCGCGACGGTGGCCCGGGCCGCGGCCGCATCGATTTCGCGGGTGCCGCTGTCGAGCGCGAGGCTGCCGACGTCGGCGGAAGCGCCACCGCGCCAGCGGACCTCGACGGGAGCGCCCGGAACCGCGAACCGCGCCGCCGCATCCAACGCCCCGGTCAGATCGTCGGCGACCAGAAACACGCGGCCGAGCCCACGGTCCGACGCACGCACCGCCGTGGTCGCGCCGATCTCGGCCGGCATGAGCCCACCTCCCTGCCACGAACCTTCGCCGACGACGCGATCGTGCAACATCGGCGAACTCGGCTCCCTGACGCCGGCCGGGATGCCCGCCTCTTCGAGGGCGACGCACACCGCGCGGTTCTTCGTTGGCGGGACGAGACCAAACTTTGGCCAATTTGTCAATATGGTGTAATGTAGGATAGGGAAATTCGAACCGGTGATCCAATTCCCACCCGTTCGATTACGGTCTATATGTTTACAACCATGTCGCATGAACGCCTTCGTTCGCATCGTGAGAGGACGGCACGATCGAACGCGCAACGGACGGGAAGAAAGGGTGATGGACGAAGAAATCGGCAAGAGCGCCCCGACCGATGAGACCGGCGCGGAGCGGCGCGGCTCCGGGACGGGCACTCGACGAGGCCGCAGTCCGCTGGTCGAGCGCGTCTTCGAGAGGCTCCTCTCCAAGATCCGGTCCGGGGAATACGACACCGATCAGCGCCTGCCCGGCGAGTTGGATCTGGCCGCGCATTTTCTCGTTTCTCGGCCGATCGTTCGTGGGGCCCTGCAGCGCCTGCGCGACGAAGGGCTCGTCTATTCGCGGCGCGGATCGGGAACCTACGTCTGTGCCACGCGTCCCGTCGCGCCGCCCGACGGCGCCCTCGGCTTCGCCCCGGTCGAGACCATCGCCGATATTCAGCGCTGCTACGAATTCCGCATCACCATCGAGCCCGTCCACGCCCACTGGGCGGCGCTGCGCTGGGACGAGACGCGGCTTTCCGCGATCGCCTCGGCGCTCGGCCTCATGCGCGACGCCACCCGCGTCCACGCCCATCGCGAAGACGCCGACTTCGCCTTTCACTGCGCCATCGCCGAAGCCTCCAACAATCACTATTACGTCTCCTCGATGCAGGCACTGAAGGAGCACATCGGCGTCGGCATGAAGTTCCATGGTCTCTCGGTGATGGGACCGAACGCCGCGCTCGAGGGCGTCTTCGAAGAACATCGCGCCATCTATGAGGCGATCCGCGACCGCGATGCCGCCGAGGCGGAGGCCCTGATGCGCTCCCATCTCGAAGGCTCCCGCGACCGCGTCTTCGGCGGGCGGACCCTCGATCTCGCCTTCTGAATGTCCGAACCGCGTCACCGGTCCACCCGCCCCGTCTCCGATCCGCCGCGGTCGCGGAGTACCGGCGTCGACGACCCGCGGCCTCGTCACCGATCGCTCGGCAATCATGTTGACAAGAAAAGACATCTGAGCGCGGTTTCCCCCAGGGATCGTCCGGAAACATGTCGACGAATGTATGGATCGGCCGCCGGCGCACCGACCGTGAGCGGGAAGCCGCGGATTCGCACCCGCTCGATCAATTTTTTCCGTGAGATTCGAATGACTTGTCTGGGTACCAGCCCATTCTCGACCATTCGGGGCGACGACGTCTCATGATCCACCCGCCGAAGGACTCTCCGCGAGGGATTGCAATATGTAAATTTCTGTCTGATCGCGATATTTGAAGGCGAGACGCACACAGTTGCGAACCAGCCCGCGAAGACGACCCCATTCTCCGACCGAGCCACCGCGTCGATCGGACGGCGAATTCTCCGAATAGGCCGGGCGCGCGATCGGCGCGACCGCGCCCATGTCTGGCGACGGGGTCGCCGATCAGTCGGCGCCGCCGTGGACGATCTGGTCGTGGATCGCCTGCAGATCGTTCTTGTGCTTGGTTTCCTCGTTGGCGAGGAAGCGGAACACGTCCTGGAGCGGCCCGGGGGGTGTGGATTTCGCCAGCGCCGTATATTGCTCCATGGCGGCGTGTTCGCGCGCCATCGCATATTGCAGCACCGCCTGATCGTCGGGCTTCTCGCCGAGGTCCGGCAGGTGAACCCAGTCCGAGAACCTGCGGTCGCCGACGGGACGTTCGATCGCGGTCTGCAACACCGCCTCGATGTCCGCGCGACCGGCCAGCCCCGAGAACAGATCGTAGTGCCGTTGTTCCTCGACGGCGAGTTCCTCGACCAGATAGCGGAGGTTCTTGCTCACCTTCGGCGCCAGACTTGCGTAGAAGTCCCGCGCCGCGCGCTCGAACTCGGTCGCGGTGGCGAGGACCTCCCCGAGGGTGGTGAGGGACTTCAGCTCGGCATGGCCTCTACCTTCGGGCATCATCGGGTCCTCGACAGGGTCTGTTCGGCGAAGGCGCGGGCGATGCCGGCCGCCACCCGATGGCCGTCGGCCACCGCATGCACGACGTCGGGGCCGTTGACGCAATCGCCGGCCGACCACAACCAGGGCAGCGACGTGCGCCCATCGGCGTCGATGGCGAGGCGGCCGCGGTTCCATTCGAGCTCTTCGGTCAAGGCCTCGCCGAGCATGGCGACGTCGGCGGCCTGGCCGGTCGCCTCGACCACCATGTCGGCGGGGTGAACGATCGCGTCGCCGTCGTCGCCGATCGGGGCGGGACGGCCCTTGTCGTCGACGCCCGCGACGACCCCCCAGCTCAGGAGCCCCGTCAGTCGGCCGTTTTCGTCGAGCACGATCCGCTTGGGCGTGCGGGCGTAGGCGATCACGACGCCCTCCTCGCCGCATTCCTTCACTTCCTCCGGGTCGGCGACGATGCGGCCGGGATCCTTGCGCGTGGTGACCGTCACCGCGACCGCGCCGTGGGTCTGCTTCTGCAGGCGTGCGAGCGTGCGAGAAATGTCCATGGCGACGTTGCCGCCGCCGATCACCACCGCGGTCTTCGGGATCTCGAAGGGCACGCCCTCGGTGACCAGCCGCAACAGATCGACCGCCTGCCTCACCTGCCCGTGTTCGGAGCCGGGCATGCGCAGGGAACGGCCGACATGCTGGCCGATGGCCACCACCACCGCGTCGTGTGTCTCGTGCAGATCGGCCATGGTGACGTCCCGGCCGACGCGCAGGCCGCAGCGGATCTCGACGCCGAGCGAGGTGATGACGTCGATGTCACGGTCGAGCATGTCGTAGGGCAGCCGGTATTCCGGGATGCCGTAGCGGGTCATGCCGCCGGGCAGCTCGCGCTCCTCGAAGACGGTCACCGCATGGCCCATCTTGGCGAGGTCGAAGGCGGTGGTGAGGCCGGCGGGACCGGAGCCGACGATGGCGATCCTGCGCCCCGTCGCGGGGCCGGCGACGCCGACGATCTCCCGCACCCTCTCCTGCGGCACCTGATCCATGATGTGGCGCTTCAGCCAACGGATGGCGACCGCGTCGCCTTGGTTCTGCACGGCGCAGACCGTCTCGCAGGCATGGGTGCAGACACGGCCGCAGGTGTTGGAGAACGGGTTGGTCTCGTAGAGCAGCCGGACGCCGCGCTCGTAGTCGCCGTCGCGCACCGCCTCGATATATTGCGGAATGGCCATATGGGCCGGACAGGTGGCGACGCACAGGCCGCAGGAGACGCAGCGATCGGCCTCGCGCCGGGCGCGCTCGACGTCGTAGCCGGCGACGATCTCGTCGAAGTTGCCGATCCGCGCCTCGGGCTCCAACTCGGTCATCGCGACCCGTTCGAGCACCGTCAGGTGATGGCCTTCGGCGCAGCGATAACCGAGCTCGGCGTCGTCCCAGCTCTTGGCGTCGACGCCGGGCGTGAAGCAGAAGCCGTCGGGGTCGGCGTCCACCCATTTGTATTCGTTGGACATGGTGAGCGAGCCGGTCATGCAGACGTCGACGCACAAGGCGCACCAGCAGCAGCGGCCGTAGTCGATACGGGGGCGAAGCCCCGAGTCGTCGCCGGTGGTCGCGACCCCGTCCACCGGCACCATGTCGATGGCGCCGTTCTGGCAGATCGTCTCGCAACTGCCGCAGCCGATGCACAGATCGATGTCGTTCCTGTGGAAGCCGCGATAGCGCGGTGCCGCCGGCCGGTTCAAGGGATCGGCGATCGACACCGGATCACGGAACAGGTTCTTCCAGGCGAGAAACGGAGAAAGGACGTCGCGCATGACCGGCTACCTCTCGATCTCGGGCGGATAGATGTGCAGCGAGACCAGCAAGGCCGCCACGTCCGCGATGTTGGTGCCCGGAATGAGGTGCTCGAGCAGCGCCATCGCATGGGTGTAGGAGGGCCCGCGCACGTTGATGCGGCGCGGGAAGCCGGAGCCGTCGGTGACGGCGTAGTAGCCGTATTCGCCGCGCGAGCATTCGCCCCGCACATAGGTCTCGCCGCGCGGGATCTTCCAATGCAGAACATTGGGGAGTTTCGCCGTCAGCGGCCCGGAGCGCGGCATCTTCGCCAGGATCTGGCGCACCAGATCGATCGACACCAGCACGTCGCGTCGACGCACGTCGGCTCGGGTATACATGTCGGAATCCGTCCCCGTCGCCGGCTCGAAGGTGAGTTCGGGATAGGCCAGATAGGGCTGATCCTTGCGCACGTCGTTGGCGAGACCCGCCGCG
This sequence comes from Prosthecomicrobium sp., assembly GCA_048497495.1. GTDB lineage: Bacteria > Pseudomonadota > Alphaproteobacteria > Rhizobiales > Ancalomicrobiaceae > JAFHCF01. The sequence goes on along the minus strand of JAFHCF010000226.1, from coordinate 9,546 downwards.
CGGGCATTGGGGCCGGTGACGCCATAGGCGTCGATCAGATCGACGGGCAGGATGCCGACGCCCTTGGTGCGCTTCTTGAAGACCGCGTTGTGGAACATGACGTCTTCGACGTCGGCCATGGTGCGCTCGATTTCCCGCAGCGTCTCTTCCATACGGACGTCGAAGCCGTCGGGCAGGCCGTCGCGCACGCCGCCCGGCAGGATGAACATGTGATAGATGCGGGCGCCGGTCAGTTCCTCGAAGCGGTCGAGCATCAGGTCGCGGACATGGGTGGTCCACTGGCCGATGACGCCGAGGCCGAGCGCCCCGGCCTGGCCCCCGAGATACATCAGGTAGCTGTTGATGCGCCCCATCTCCAGGATCAGCGTGCGGATCCAGCGGGCACGCTCCGGCGCCTCGATGCCGGCGAGTTCCTCGATCACCGCGGCGTAGCAATATTCGTTGAAGTCGGGCTCCGGCACGCAGATGCGGCAGACGATCGGGAAGCACTGGATGAAGCTGCGCCGCTCCATCAGCTTCTCGAAGCCGCGATGCAGGTAGCCGACGTGGGTCTTGCCTTCCACCACCTCGTCGCCGCAGACGGTGAGCTCGACCGACATGTTGCCGGTGATGCCGGGATGTTGCGGCCCCTGCCAGAGCTTGAGATATTTACCCGACGAAAGATCGATGGCGGGCGCGACCGCTTCCGCTCGCGCCGCCGTCCGCCGGTCCGGGATCATTTCGTGTCTGGTCATTTCGCGCTCACCTGGGGATCGAGCCGCTCTCTCATGTGGGTCGCCGGATCGGTCGTCGCGCGCCCCGCCCGATGCTCGAAATTCGCCTCGGAGAACGCCTTGGTGTCGAAGTCGCGCCGGTAGGGCGGAATGTCGATCCAGCCTTCCAACATGAACTCCTCGTCGATGCGCGGACTGTGGGGGAAGAAGATGCCGAACATCTCGCGCAACTCGCGCTGGTAGGTCGCGGCGGTCGGCCACAGATCGTGGATGCCGTCCATCTCGGGTTCGTCGCGCGGCAACATGACCCTCAGGCCGATGTCACGGGCGCGCTTGCGATCGTGGACGAGATAGGTGAGTTGGAAGCGGTTCTCCTCGATCCAGTCGACGGCGGTGAGCAGCACGAGGTGGGTGAACCCTTCCGCGTCGCGCAGATGCCGCAGCAGCGGGCGCAAGCCGCTCCGCTCGACGGTGACGAAGGCGAGGTCGGGCCGCTGCTCGGTGATCGGGCCGAGCGGGAACCCGTCCTTCAGTCTGGCGAGAAGTGTGCGCATCGGTTCCTACCAATTGTAATCGGGCATGTCCCAGTCGTGGATGACCCGCTTCTGGTTGGCCTTGTAGCGGTCGAAGTTCTCGGCATAGAGGTTGGCGCCCTCGGCCTTGCCGGCGCGAATGATCCGCTTCAGTTCCTCGAAGCCGGCGAGAAGCGCCTCGGGTCGCGGCATGCAGCCGGCGATGTAGACGTCGACCGGCAGGTATTCGTCGAGCTTCTTGATGGTGTTGTAGCTGTCCCAGTACATGCCGCCGTTGATGGTGCAGGAGCCCAGACCCACCACGTATTTCGGGCTCGGCATCTGCTCGTAGCAGCGGATCACCCGTTTCAGCGTCTTCACCGACAGATAGCCGGAGACGACGAAGAGGTTGGCCTGACGGGGCGTCGGCCGCCACTGAATGCCGTAGCGATAGGCATCGAAGCGCGGCGTCATCAGCGGTCGCATCTCGATGGCGCCGCAGCCGGTGCCGAAGCCGAGGATCCACAGCGACCGCGCGCGCGCCCAGTTGAACAGGTCCTCGACGATCCGGACGTAGGCGCCGGGCTGAACCTCCGGCCGCGCGTCGCAGTAGTAGTCGTGGATCGGATCGATCTCGAACTCGATGCCGTCGGGCCCCTTGACGGTCCGCTTCCTCAACTCGTCCTTGATGCCGATCCGCGGCTCGGCGGTGTCGTCTTCTTGCATTTCGGCCTCACACGACGAGGATGGCGAGCACGCCGACCGGCACTGCCCACACCAGGAACCACCGGATCGACTGTTCGACGCGGAAGCGCGGAAAAACGACGCCGACCAGCGCCGAAACCATGTAGATCAGGAAGATCTTCAGGAAGAAGATCGGCCAATTCGTCGCCCCGCCGAAGAACATGTTCATATAGATCACCATCTTGGCGACGGGGAAGATCGCCCGATTGGTCTGCATCAGGGCGAGATACGACGAGTGATACTCGGTCGGCGGGCCGATCGGGATCTCCTGCGGCGCCAGCACGACGTCGAACGGCGGCCGCATCATCGAACCGAGGAACGAGAGCATGGCGGCCGTCACCGCGAGCGGATTGGTGAACAGGGTCCAGTGCGCGATGCCGCCCTGCTGCGCGGCGACGATGTCGTGGATCGACAGCGTCTGGTACTGCAGCGCCACCGAGAACACGGCGAGCGCCAGCGGCAGTTCCGCCGCCGTGACCTGCGACAGGCCGCGGCTGACGCCGATCGCCGCGTGGGGGTGCCCGCTCTCGCCGGCGCCCAGCGCCATGCCCAGAGTGCCGAAGAAGATGAAGTAGAGCGCCAGGATGAGATCGCCGGCGAACGACAGGTTGGAGAACATCTCGGAGCCGTAGATGCTCGGCACGAAGAGCAGCAGTCCGATGCCACCCGACAACCGGAACACCGGACCGAGGTAGTACATCACGCCGTGGGTGATGTGGCTGCGCAGAGCATAGTTCTTCAGTAGATCGATATAGTTCTGCCAGATCGGGATGCCGTGACGGCGCCCCGCCCGCGCCGCGATCTTCTGAACCAGGGCGGTCAGCAACAGACCGTAGTTGAGGACGATGAACAGCGTCAGCAGGGCATAAGGAATTTTGATCCATTCGAAGGTCATGGTCACATCCCCATTGCCAACAGATAGACGACCACGACGAAGCCCACGAGTTGCAAGGCGTAGACTTGGCCGTCGCCGGTATAGAAGCGGCGGGCGAAACGGGCCAACCCGTGCAACACGTCGGTCTGCGCCTGCCAGAAACGCTCGAACCAGGGGTCCGTCAGGGAGCCGAGGGCCCGCCTGTAGGGGGCGAAGAAGTCCCAGGCGAAATGGGTGGTCTCGGGCCGGAAGGGCCGCTCGCCGGAGAAGACGATGTTGAACTGCCGGACCGGCTGGGCTCGGTGATTGAGGAACAAGAGCCACGTGAACAACGTCACGAAGATCACCGCGATGACGGCCATGATCGCCACCGGGTTCCAGTAGCCGTAGGGGCTGGTGATCGTCAGGCCTTCCCAGTCGAGCCCGTGTTCGGGCATGAACCGGGTGATGAAGTCGTCGACCCGGCGCAACGCCAGACCCGGGAACAGAGCGAAGCCGATCAGGAAGACCACATACATCATCTGCGGAATGATCAGCCAGACGGGCGCTTCCCTGATCCGGCGATGCTCATCCTTCAACTGGCCGAGGAAGACCGTGTGGATCAGTCGGAACAGGTAGAGGAAGGCGATCGGACCGGACAGGAAGACCACCACCATCGGCAGACGCGCCTGGCTGTCCATGATCGCGTTGTAGAAGATCCACCGGCCGCCGAAACCGGAGAGCGGCGGCACGCCCGACATGGCGATGATGCCGACGAGAACCGCGACGAAGGTGAGCGGCATCAACGTGATGAGCCCGCCCATCCGATACATGTCACGGGTGCCGGTGCGCTTGGCGACGCCGCCGATCGACAGGAACAGCGACGACTTGTAGATGTAGTGATTGATCACGAACATCAGCGCCATCAGCCAGCCGAGATTGTTCATCAGGGCAAGGCCGAACACCGCGTAACCCATCTGACCGATGGAGGAGTAGGCGAGAAGCCGCTTGGCGTCCTCCTGGAACACCGCCATCAGATTGCCGAGCAGCGCCGATCCCGCCCCGATCCACAGCATCACGTAGGTGAGCTCGATCCCGTAGAGGGACTGCCGGCCCATGTTCATGAGCAGCATGAAGAGGCCGAACAGCCCCGCCTTCAGCAGGATGCCGGAGACCATCGGCGAGACGTCGGTCTCGGCCTCGGCATGAGCGCCGGGCAGCCAGATGTGCAGGCCGATCGACGCCGTCTTGGTCATGAAACCGAGGGCGAGCAGGACGAAGACCCAGGGCGCGAACGCCGGCGCGACCTGCTTCAGGCCTTCGATCGGAAAGATCTCCGTCGTCTGGGCGGCGAGCCCGAAGCCCGCGAGGATGGCGAAGGCGCCGCCGAGCGAGAACACGACGTAGGAGAGCGCGTGCGGCTCCGAGTTCTTGCCGCGCAGGATCAGGAAATAGGAGCCGACGGTCAGGATTTCCCAAGCCGCGAAGAAGCCGAAGGTGTCCTTGGCGACGATCAACATCGCCAGGCCCGCGTACATCAGCATCGCCGACGGATAGAAGCCGATCCGCCGGCCGTCGGCGAAGGCGTAGCTGGCGATGAAGATCACCGCGCCGCCGATGAGGACGATCGCGGCGAAGATCATCTGCAGCGGATCGAAATGGGGATGGCCGAGGTAGAATCCCACGACGAGGCCGAGGATCGCCACGGTGTTCTTGATCCGCGCCGGCAGCCAGTCGAGCGCCAGGAAGACGAGCGCGAACAGGAGCGGCGCCGCCGTCAGAATGTTGCCGTAGCGCGAGGTCTCGCCCCAGGCGTAGCCGGCGACCCAGGCGCCGAGGGCGGCGATCATGACGACGACCACCCGCTCGACCGGTAGGGCGTTCGTCTGCTCCGGCAGCGGCGCCTTGAGCGCCTTGCCGAACCAGCGGAACAGATTGCCCGCCTCGAACAGCGCGCCGATCAGGATCAGCGCGACGATCGTCGGCTGGCCTCCGGCCATCAGCCCATGCACGAGTTCCCACTTGGCATAGAAGCCGGGGAACGGCGGCAGGCCGGCCAACATCGCGACGAAGGTGGCGAAGGCGAAGACCAGCAGCGGCTGGCGGCGCAGGGCCGCCCAGGACGTCAGGTCGCGGCCCTCGACGAGGCCGGAGAGCCAGAACAGACCGGCCTTGGCGATGGCATGCGCCACGAGGATGCCGCCGGCGACCGCCAGATAGCGGTCGCCGAGGAGATCGCGCAGCCCGATCACCGTGAGGACGAGACCGATCTGCGCCACCGAGGAATAGCCGAGCAACCGGCGATCGTTGGTCTGCGACAGCGCGACGAGGTTGGCCCCGACGAAGGTGACGAGGCCGATCGCCGTCGCCACCGGCAGCCACGGCGCTCCGCCGATGCCGATCACCTTGTCGACGGCGTAGAGCGCCGCCGTGCCGGAGGCCGCCGAGAAGATCGCCGCGAAGCCGGGATGCGCCGACTCGTAGATGTCGAGTGCCCAGCCATTGGCCGGGAACGGCTTCAACTCGATCACCAGGGCGACGAGCAGCAGGAAGAAGGCGAGCCCCGCCCCGCCTCGCGCCAGCGCGATCGGCGCGCCGGTCATGTCGTCGATGTTGAGGCTGCCGGTGGCGTGATAGACGAAGATGATGCCGATCAGCATCAGCATCGACGCAACTTGCGACACCACGAGATACTTGAAGCCCGCGGCCAGCGCCCGTCGATCGTCGGACAGCAGCACGAGACCGCCGGTGGCGATGACCATCAGCTCGAAGAAGACGAACAGGTTGAAGACGTCGCGCGTCAGGATGATGCCGCAGAGCGCCATGATGGCGATGAGGAACACCGCCATGGCGCGCTGCCCGAGCCGCAGAAGGGCATCCTGCATGAACACCGCCGAGAGCAGCCCAGTGAGACAGACGATCTCGACCAGGGCGGCCTCGGGCAGCCCCATGCGCAGGCTGATGGCGAAGGGCGGCGGCGCCCCGGCGGTCATGATGGTGATGGCGGTCGCGCCGTCGAACAGGAAGGACCACAGCCAGACACCGCCGATGGCGTTCATGGCGAGGAGAGCCGCGAGCGTCACCGCGTAGGCGAGACGACGGGCGCCGGCGCCCAGCAGCCCCATGAGGAACGCCGCGCCCAGCCCTACGGCCAAGATGAGGAGGGGGCTCACCATTTCAGCTCCGTGAATTTCGAAATGTCGAGCGAGCCCGTGGAGACGTAGAGCCGGTAGGCATAGGCGAGCATCAGGGCGGTGACGCCGAGACCGATGACGATGGCGGTGAGCACGAGCGCCTGCGGCAGCGGATCGATGATCCCTCGCACGGCATCGGCGGCCGGCATCGCGGCATCGAGAATCGGCGCCTTGCGACCCGGCATGTGGCCGACGGCCACCAGCACCAGGTTGACGCCCGCGTCGGCGATGGTGAAGGCGATGATCATCCGCAGGATGTTGCGGTTGGTCAGCGCGCCATAGAGCCCGGCGAGGATCAGCGTGAAACCGGTGATGAGGGCGATCGTGACCATCACGACTTCTCCGCTTTCGCCAGACTGGCCAGGATGGAACTGAACTCGGAGCCGACCTTGAGGCCGATCAGCGTGTAGATGACGGGGATCGCCCCGGCCGAGAACAGGGTGCCGAAGTCGCCGAGCGGCAAGAAGCGGTTGTCGAGGAAGCCGCCGGCATGGGCGAGACCGAGCAGGCCGATGGCGACATAGGCGAAGCCCGACACGGCCTCGACCGCCCCGATCAATCGGTGAGCGAAGCGGTGCAGCGGGTCGGTCAGCAGCAAGAGAAGCGCGGCCGAGGCGAGAATGGCGCCGCCCTGGAAACCGCCGCCGGGGGTCAGGTGGCCATTGACGAAGACATAGACGCCGGACAGCAGGATCAAGGGCACCAGCAGCCGGCTGCCGGTGTGCAGGAGTTCACCCGTGGGCGGGAAGTGACGCCGGCGAGCGCCGTCCTCGGCACGGCCCGTGGCCAGGATCAACCCGATGATCGCCGCGGTCAGGAACAGCACCGTGACCTCGCCCAGGGTGTCGAGGCCGCGATAGGTGACGACGATGGCGGTGACGACGTTCTGCGCGCCGAGGTCCGCCGCCGTGTGTTCGGCGTAGTAGAGCGCGGTTCGATTGAGCACCGCATCCGGCTGGTAGCCGAGGGTGAGGGTCGCGAACATGAGCGCCAGCCCCGCCAGCAGAAGGAGGGCCGTGAGACGCCTAACCATTGTCTTTCTCCCGGACGCGCCCGAGCACGAAGAAGAACAGGGACGTGGTGAGGCCACTGCCGATCGCGGCTTCCGTCATCGCCACGTCGGGCGCCGCCAACAACAGGAACATGATCGATGTGAAGAGGCTCACGCCGCCCGCGGCCAGAATGGCGAGGGGCAGACTGCGGGTGAGAATGGAGAGGACGGCGGCGACGAGCATGGCCGCCGCCAACAGCAGGCCCATGGCCGGCAAGAGGGCGCTCATGCGTCTTCTCCCTTCTCCTCGTCGAGCAGGTCGACGGCGGTGGCGGGGGTGACGGCGACGCTCGAGCGATGCGCGGCGCGCGCCAGGACCTGCGACGACAGCGGGTTGGTGAACAGCAGGAACAGGCCGATCAGCAGCAGTTTCACGGCCCAGTCGGGGTGCAGGCAGCCCGCCCCGGCCAGCGTCAGCAGTGTGCCGAGCGTGGTGGCCTTGGTGCCGGCCTGGATGCGATTGTAGAGATCGGGCATGCGGATCAGCCCGAGCCCCCCCAACAACAGAAACGAGGTGCCGGCGACGAGCAGCAGGCCACCGATCAGATCGAGCGCCGTCTCCATCACAGGCCCCTTTCGAGATAGCGGGCGACGACGATGACGCCGAGGAAGGACATCAGCGCGTAGACCAGCGCCACGTCGAGATAGATGGCCCGCTCCTCGACGAGGGCGGTGAGCACGATGCCGGTGATCGCGACCACGGTCATGACGTCGAAGGCGACGACCCGGTCGAAGCTGCGCGGTCCGAGGACGAATCGGACGATCGCCAGAACGAAGGCCAGTCCGGCCAGTAAGGCGGCGAATTCGATCAGCGCCTCAGCCATACATCACCTCCAGATAGCGTTCGAAGCCGGCGACGATTCGCCTCGTCGCTTCTTCCTGATCCACCGCCTCCATCGTCACCCAATGCACCCAGAGCCACTCGCCCTCGATCTCGACGGTGAGCGTTCCGGGCGTCAGGGTGATGGAATTGGCGAGCAGCAACCGGCCCATCCGACTCTTCAGCCGGGTATGGACCCTGACGATGCCGGGCTCGACGGGCAGCGCGGGGGAGAGCACGACGGCGGCGATGTGCAGGTTCGACTTCACCAGTTCCGTCAGGAAATAGGCGAAATAGCCGAGGGTGGCGACGGCCGCCCTCGGCGTGAACCGGGCCTCGGTGATGAAGGACAGGCCGTCCGAGTAGAGCAACGCGATGAGCGCGGATGCCGCGACACCGACGATCAGCACGTCGTTCGCGAGCGAGCCATTGAGCATGACCCAAAAGAGCATCAGGACGACGAACAACGCGACGGCGTTGCGTATCCGACCGATCGGCATGGCATTCATGATTGGATTCTCTACGTTCGACCCCGTTCGCCATCGCCACCGGCAGACGTCGTGGCGTCTTGCCGAAAGGTACGTGGGCGGGTCGGATCGACCCTCTCGTTCACGTCGTCGCGACTACGTATGTCCGTCACATCGACGATTTCACCCCGACCGCGTCGGTTGATATTCGAATATATGAATATTCTCGAGGTGGATTGAGCGGAATCAAATCGGCTCGGACTGTATCGATTCATATCGGTGGTCCGCCGCGAGGAATTGCACCGCGACGATACGGACTGATGGAAAGTACGGACGATTTCGCGTCGGGCGAGCGCCTCGCGAGCCGCGTCGACTCATCTCCGCCGAGGTTCCACGTCACGCCGACCTCCAGCCCATGGCGGAGCGCGGTCGAAGACGTCTTCGCCATCCTGACGCGATCCTCGCAGCCCGTGACCTTGTCCCCGCGGCTCCGAGCGTTGGTGGCGGTTCTGCTGGGTATTTTCCGAAGCTACCGGCCGTCGATGGCTGTCGCGATTTTGCAATCGCGATGAGCACCAGATTGCCGGGGGCAATGCGACGAAGTGCAGTATCGCGGCAACCTCGAGGAGATCGGTCATGAGCAGCGCTGCCGACGAGATCAAAGACATTGGGCCGAAGCCGCAAGCGTTCGACATCGAACGCGCGACGAAGGGAAATACGAATTACCGTTCGGTGGCCTGGAGCGGGCGCTATCTGCAGGTGACGCTGATGTCGATCCCCGCCGGGAGTGACATCGGTCTCGAGGCGCATCCGGAGACCGACCAGTTCCTGCGCCTCGACGCCGGCAGCGGCCGAGTGCAGATGGGCGCCGCGAAGGACGAACTAACTTTCGATGAGGAAGTTTCCGACGGTTGGTGCATCCTCGTACCGGCCGGGACCTGGCACAACATCACCAATATCGGGGCGACACCGATGCAGGTCTATACGGTCTACGCGCCCGCCCACCACAAGCCCGGCAAGGTGCAGGCGACCGCGGCGGTGGCCGAAGCGGACAAAGACGACGAGCCCGCGGCTTGGTCGGTACAGCCGAAACACGTGCCCGATAAACACGGGTGAGCCCATTCCACGTCGGTCGAACCACCGGGGTGGCGCGGCTTGCCACCCCGGTCGACCTTCCGGTCTCTCGGTTCCG
>JAFHCF010000225.1:0-9331 GCA_048497495.1 Prosthecomicrobium sp. | reverse complement strand
GGCGCGAGGCCGACGCCGGTCGCCATCCGGGCGAAGCCGCGCGCCATGCCGGCCAGCGGCAGGCCCCAGGTCGGGATCGAGCAGCCGTCCCGCCCACGCGGCGCCCGCGCCATGTCGGTGCCGGTGACGTCCTGGATCGCGGCGGCGATCTCCCGCTGCACCGGGTGGTCGACGTCGCCGTAACCGGCCGGATCGATGCCGGCGTGGACGGCGAAGCAGACGAAGCCGGCGTGCTTGCCCGAACAATTGTTGTGGAGCCGCGAGGGTTGCCGCCCGGCGCGATGCAGGCGGCCGCGGTCGTCCTCGCGGCCGGGCCAATGCGCGCCGCACACCAGGCAGGTCTCGTCGCGGCCGACCTTGGCCAGCATGGCGCGGGCGCCCTCGACATGAGCCTCCTCGCCGTTGTGGGAGGCCGTGGCGAGCGCCAGTTCGGCCCGGCTCAGCGACAGCGCGTCGGCCGCGCCCGACTCCACCAGCGGCAGGCCCTGCATCACCTTGATCGCCGAACGCGGAAAGATCGGCGCCTCGACGTCGCCGAGGTGAAAGATCAGGCGCCCCTCGGCATCGGCGACGGCGACGGCGCCGCGATGCCGGCTTTCCACCGTCGCGCCGCGCAGGACTTCCACAAGACGAGGATTTTCGGTCACGGGGCGCTCCAATGTGCTTTCGGTCGTGATCCACGATCCGCGGGGGCGCCGTCAAGCCCGGTGCCGGAATCCTCGTCCGGAGCGGCGGGTTTCGGAGGGCTCGCGGGTGGGCGGTCTGACGTCCCGTGCCGTTCATTCGGGCGCGCCGGCGATGAAAAACGGCGGCGGTGGGATGGACATCCGCGCCCGCGCCTCTAGTCTAGGGTGCACCGCAACACGACGCCGCAGGGACCGTCGCGGGTGCGGTGGTCGATGCGTGACCATGTGCCGGAAGGCGGATCCGCTTTCCGTTTCAATCGATTGAAGGACCATTTCCTCCGTGCCCAAGATCCGTAAGATCCTCGTCGCCAACCGTTCCGAGATCGCCATTCGGGTGTTTCGCGCCGCCAACGAGCTGGGGCTCGGCACGGTCGCGGTCTTCGCCGAGGAAGACAAGCTGGCGCTCCACCGCTTCAAGGCGGACGAGGCCTATCAGATCGGTAAGGGAATGGGGCCGATCGAGGCCTATCTGAGCGTGCCGGAGATCCTGCGGGTGGCTCGACATGCCGGCGCCGATGCGATCCATCCCGGCTACGGCTTCCTGTCGGAGAGCCCCGAATTCGCCGATGCCTGCGCCGAGGCGGGGATCACCTTCATCGGGCCGTCGCCCGACACCATGCGCCGGCTCGGCAACAAGGTGGCGGCGCGCAATCTCGCCATCTCGGTCGGCGTGCCGGTGATGCCGGCGACCGAGCCGCTGCCCGAGGACATGGCGGCGATCAGGGCCGAGGCGCTGAAGATCGGCTATCCGGTGATGCTCAAGGCGTCGTGGGGCGGCGGCGGGCGCGGCATGCGGGTGATCCGCGACGAGGCCCAGCTGATGCGCGACGTGGTCGCCGCCAAGCGCGAGGCGATGGCCGCCTTCGGCAAGGACGAGGTCTATCTCGAGAAGCTGGTCGAGCGGGCTCGCCACGTCGAGGTGCAGATCCTCGGCGACAGGGCGGGCAACGTCGTCCATCTCTTCGAGCGCGACTGCACGGTGCAGCGACGTCACCAGAAGGTGGTCGAGCGGGCGCCCGCGCCCTATCTCGACGAAGCCCGGCGGGCGGAGCTCTGCGCCCACGCGGTGAAGATCGCCCGGGCGACCGGTTACGTCGCGGCCGGCACGGTCGAGTTCCTGATGGACGCCGACACCGGCGCCTTCTACTTCATCGAGGTCAATCCGCGCATCCAGGTCGAGCACACCGTCACCGAGCAGGTGACCGGCATCGACATCGTCAAGGCGCAGATCGCGCTGGTCGAAGGGGCGACGATCGGGTCGCCGGAGAGCGGCGTGCCGGCGCAAGCCGACATCCGCCTCAACGGTCACGCGCTGCAGTGCCGCATCACCACCGAGGATCCGGAGAACAACTTCGTCCCCGACTACGGCCGCATCACCGCCTATCGCGGCGCCATGGGTTTCGGCATCCGCCTCGACGGCGGCACCGCCTATTCCGGCGCGGTGATCACCCGTTTCTACGATCCGATGCTGGAGAAGGTCACCGCCTGGGCGCCGACGCCGAGCGAGGCGATCGCCCGCATGGACCGGGCGCTGCGCGAGTTCCGCATCCGCGGCGTCGCCACCAATCTGACCTTCCTCGAAAACGTCATCGGCCATCCCGACTTCCAGACGGCGGCCTACACCACCCGCTTCATCGACGAGACGCCGGAGTTGTTCCGGGGCGCCCGCCGCAAGGACCGGGCGACCAAGCTCCTGACCTTCATCGCCGACGTCACCGTCAACGGCCATCCGGAGGTGCGCGGCCGCGCCCTTCCCCCGAGCGACGCGGCGCGGCCGGTGGTGCCACAGTTCCCCGGCGCGATCAGACCCGGCACCAAGCAGATCCTCGACGAGCGCGGCCCGAAGGGGCTGGCGGACTGGATGCTGGCGCAGAACCAGATCCTGATCACCGACACCACCATGCGCGACGGCCATCAGTCGCTGCTCGCCACCCGGATGCGCACCCACGACATCGTCGCGGTGGCCGAGGCCTATGCCAAGGGCCTGCCGCGGCTCTTCTCCCTCGAATGCTGGGGCGGGGCGACCTTCGACGTCGCCATGCGCTTCCTCACCGAGGATCCGTGGGAACGGCTGGCGCTGGTGCGCGAGAAGGCGCCGAACATCCTGCTGCAGATGCTGCTGCGCGGCGCCAACGGCGTCGGCTACGCCAACTATCCCGACAACGTCGTCAAGTTCTTCGTCGCGCAAGCGGCCAAGGGCGGCGTCGACGTCTTCCGCATCTTCGACGCGCTCAACTGGATGGAGAACATCCGCCCGGCGATCGACGCGGTGGCGAGCGAGAACAAGGTCGCCGAGGCGGCCGTCTGCTACACCGGCGACATCCTCGATCCCGACCGGTCGAAATACTCGCTGAAGTATTACGTCGACCTGGCCAAGGAGATGGAGAAGGCCGGCGCCCACGTGCTCGGCGTCAAGGACATGGCGGGGCTTCTGAAGCCCGCGGCGGCGAAGGCGCTGTTCGCGGCGCTGCGCCAGGAGATCCAGATCCCGATCCACTTCCATACCCACGACACCTCGGGGATCTCGGCGGCGAGCGTGCTGGCGGCGGTCGATGCCGGGGTGGACGCGGTCGACGCGGCGATCGACGCCTTCTCCGGCCTCACCTCGCAGCCCTGCCTCGGCTCGATCGTCGCGGCGCTGAAGGGCACCGAGCGCGACAGCGGGCTCGACCCGGCGGTGATCCGCAAGCTGTCGTTCTATTGGGAGGCGGTCAGGACCAAGTATCGCGCCTTCGAGAGCGACCTGCGCGCCGGCGCTTCGGAAGTCTATCTGCACGAGATGCCCGGCGGGCAGTTCACCAACCTCAAGGAGCAGGCGCGCGCCCTCGGCCTCGAGGCCAAGTGGCACGACGTCGCCCAGACCTATGCCGACGTCAACCGCATGTTCGGCGACATCGTCAAGGTGACGCCGACCTCCAAGGTGGTGGGCGACATGGCGCTGTCGATGGTCGCCGCCGGCCTCACGGCGGCCGAGGTCGAGGATCCGGCGAAGGACGTCGCCTTCCCCGAGTCGGTGGTCCAACTCTTCCGCGGCGATCTCGGCCAGCCGCCGGGCGGGTGGCCGAAGGCGCTTCAGGCGAAGATCCTCAAGGGCCAGCCGGCCTATACCGAGCGGCCCGGATCGCTGCTCGACGACGCCGACCTCGAGGCGGAGCGGGCCGACGTCGCCAAGAAGACGGGGCGCGCGGCGGCGGAGATCTCCGACACCGACCTCGCCTCCTATCTGATGTACCCCAAGGTCTACACCGACTTCAGCCGCATGCACGACCTCTACGGGCCGACGTCGGCGCTCCCCACGCCGGTCTATTTCTACGGGCTGCAGCCGGGCGACGAAGTCCTGGTCGAGATCGAGAAGGGCAAGACCCTGGTGGTGCTCGCCCAGGCGATCGGCGAGACCGACGACTCGGGCATGGTCAAGGTGTTCTTCGAACTCAACGGCCAACCGCGTATCGTCAAGGTGCCGAACCGGTCCGCCGCCGCCAAGGTGGTGGCGCGGCGCAAGGGCGAGGACGGCAACGCCGACCATGTGGCGGCGCCGATGCCGGGCGTCGTCTCGACGGTGGCGGTCAAGGCGGGCCAGGAGGTCAAGGCCGGCGACGTGTTGCTGTCGATCGAGGCGATGAAGATGGAGACGGCGCTGCACGCCGAGCGCGACGGAAGAATAGCCGAGGTCCTGGTCGCGACCGGGGCGCCGATCGACGCCAAGGACCTGCTGGTGGTCTACGCCTGAGACTTGCCGTGGGCGGTCCGATCCGCTTCTCGGGCGGCGCGAATTCTCTTCGACCGGGCGGGTTCGGCCCGGTCGGAGCACGCCGCGAGGCCGGTCGAGCGATTTTTCTTGATCGGCGGCAGATTTTCGACGACTTGAGTCCGGGGGGTATGACGACCGGTGGGTTCGCGCACCGGTCGGCGGCACGTGATCGAGAGGCAACCATGTTCCGACGTCTGTTCCTGCTCCTTCCGGTCTTCGCCTTCTGCCTGGTCGCCTTCGCCGTCGCGGGGACGGCGGTGCATGCGGCCGAGGCCACCAGGCGCGCCGACACCACCAAACGTGTCGACAATGCCAAGCGCGCCGAGGGGATCGCCGCGCTGAAGGTCCGCGCCGGGGCGAAAGGGCGCGTCCGGGTGATCGTCCACCTCCGGGTCGGCCCCAAGGCCTCGCGGCGGGTGGTGCACGGCGCCCAGCGCCACGTGATCACCGCCGCCTTCGGCGCGGGAACCTGGCGGCGGCGCGAGAACGCCGGAGAGATTCACGCGATCTCCGAGATGACCTCGTCGCCGATGTTCGCGGCCTCGGTCAGCGCCGCGGAGATCGATCGTCTCGCCGCCCATCCCCGGGTGCGGCGGATCGTCGAGGACGCCATCGATGCGCCCTCCGCTCCCGGGCTCGCCAAGCCTCAGTGAGGCCGGCGGGGCGGAGCCGTCGAGGGTCTCGGCAACCTTCCGGATACCGCGAATTGAAGCGGCAACAATCTGGACTTGCGCGGAAACGTTCGGTGGGGTTTCCTCTTGCTCCGTGCCGACCCTGATCGACCCCGGGGATCCGCAGCGATCGACGCCACACGCTCCGCCTCGACCTGACACCGAAGGTGCCGAGCAGGACCCTATCCTATCCAGGAGATTTTCATGTCCCTGAAATCACTGGCAGTCTCCATTGCTGCGGCCCTCTTCGCGGTGTCTCCGGCGATGGCCCAATCCCCCTCGACGATCGAAGGTCTCGCCGCCAAGGCGGCGGACAAGGGGCTGGTCCGCGTCATCGTGCGATTCGGCGAACCGGCGACCGCTTCGGCGCTCTCGTCCGAGATGAGCGGCAAGGCCGATCTCGACCACGTCACCCAGTTGCGCGCGACGCAGGGGGCGATCATCGGCAAGGCGCTCGGCGACGCGGTCGCGGCGAGCGCGGGCGGCGGCGACCGACACGCGATCACCCTGATGGACGTGGAGCCGATGTTCGCGGCGACCGTCGACGCGTCCGAGTTGAAGCGCCTCTCCGCCGATCCCCGGATCGTGTCGGTGCAGGAAGATCGCCTCGACGCGCCGTCACTGATCCAGTCGACCGGCATCATCCGCATGACCGGAACGACCGGCGCCTGGGCCAAGAACGCGACCGGCACCGGCCGCGTCGTCGCGGTGCTCGACACCGGCGTGAACAAGAACCACGAGTTCCTCAAGTACAACGCCACCGTGAGCAAGGTGGTGTCGGAAGCCTGCTTCAACACCAAGGAGGCCACCTTGGGCGCGACGTCGCGGTGTCCGGGCGGCGCGATCGCCTCGACCCGGGTCAATTCCGGCCTCGACTGCGGCCCCACCATCACCGGCTGCGGCCACGGCACCCATGTCGCCGGCATCGCGGCGGGCAAGAACACCTCGCAGACCGCCGGTGAACCGTCGAAGGGCGTCGCCTTCAACGCCGGCATCCTCGCCATCAACGTGTTCTCGCGGTTCAGCCGCACCAATTCCGGTTCGCCGTGCTTCGGCGCGAGCCAGGACTGCGTGTTGTCCTTCACCTCCGACCAGATCAAGGCGCTGGAACGCGTCTTCGCGCTGCGTGGCGGTATCGGCCCGCGCAAGATCGCGTCGGTCAACATGAGTCTCGGTGGAGGCTTCTCCTCCGGCTTCTGCGACACCGACAGCCGCAAGCCGATCATCGACAAGTTGCGCGCCGCCGGCATCGCCACGGTGATCGCCTCCGGCAACGAAAGCTTCACCGGCGGTGTCGCCGCGCCGGGCTGCATCTCGTCGGCGATCACCGTCGGTGCCTCGTCGAAGCGCGCGGCGGGTAACGCCGAGAAGGTGGCGAGCTATTCCAACATGGGTTCGCCGGTCGACGTCTTCGCCCCCGGCGGCGACTTCGGCTATCCGGCGAGCCTCGGCAACGCCTCGCTGATCAAGTCGTCGCACTTCAACACCTACGACTTCCTCGCCGGTACCTCGATGGCGGCGCCGCACGTCGCCGGCGTCTTCGCGGCGATCAAGTCGCGGCCGGCCTGCGCCAACAAGACCGTGAACCAGATCGAGAGCGCGATGAAGACGACCGGGCTCCTGATCAGGGACACCCGCTCGGGCGGCACCCTCGCCCGCAGGCGCGTCGACGTCGCGGCGGTGATCGCCAAGCTCTGCCCGTGAGACGGGCGTCCCGCGACGCCTGATCAGACCAAACGCACGGCCGCCGCCTCGACAGAAGCGGCGGCCGTCTTCTTCTCGAGGCCGGATTTGTCAGGCGTCGACGAGGGCCGCCTTGGCCGCGTCGTATTCGGCGACGAGGCGGGCGCAGAGATCGCCGGTGGTCGGCACGTCGGCGATGGCGCCGACACCCTGGCCGGCCGACCAGACGTTCTTCCAGGCCTTGGCCTCGCTGCCCATGTCGAGTTTGGTGTGGGGCGGCAGGTCGTCGGGATCGAGGCCGGCGGCGACGATCGAGGGCCGCAGGAAATTGGCGTTCACGCCGCTGATCGCCGAGGTGTAGAGGACGTCGGCGGCCGAGGAGGCGACGATCATGTCCTTGAAGGCCTGATCGGCGAGACTCTCGCGGGTGGCGATGAAACGGGTGCCCATGTAGGCGAGATCCGCCCCCATGGCGCGCGCCGCCAGGACATGGGCGCCGGTCGAGATCGCCCCGGCCGCGACGATGATGCCGGGGAAGAACGCGCGGATCTCGGAGATCAGGGCGAAGGGGCTCAGGGTGCCGGCATGGCCGCCCGCCCCGGCGCAGACGGCGATGATGCCGTCGACCCCGGCCGCCGCCGCCTTCTCGGCGTGGCGGCGATTGATGACGTCGTGGAAGACGAGCCCGCCATAGGAGTGGACGGCGTCGACCACGTCCTTGACCGCCCCGAGCGAGGTGATGACCAGAGGCACCCGGTGGCGCACCGTCGCCTCGAGGTCGGCCATCAGGCGCCGGTTGGAACCGTGGACGATGAGATTGACGCCGAAGGGCGCGTCGGTCGGGGCGAGCGCGTCGGCGATCTCGTCGAGCCAGGCCTCATAGGCCTCGGTGCTGCGCTGGTTGAGAGCCGGGAAGGTGCCGACCAGCCCGGACTTGCAGGTGGCGACGACCAGTCCGGGCCCGGAGACCAGGAACATCGGCGAGACGATCACCGGTAGACGCAGGCGACCGGCGAGGAGGGCGGGCAGAGGCATGAGGCGTCCTTCGTTCGTGGCGCGACCGGCGCGACGGCGCGCCGGGCCTCGAGGCGGCGGCGGATCGCCGCGATGGACGCATCATCACGCTTTCCGCTCCGGAATCAATTCTCCCTGTTACGTCAACACCGAACCCTCTTCCGCAGTTCGCTCTCCGACCATGCGCCGCCGCCCTGCGCCTCCGGCATGGCCAAGGGCACGAAGGACGCTATGCTCGGGCGAAGCATCCATGACGAGACCCGCGCGGGAGCAACGCACCCCATGAGTTCCGATCCGATCGTCGTCGCCTCCGCCGCCCGCACCCCGATGGGCGGCTTCCAGGGCGAACTCTCCTCGAAGACCGCGCCCGACCTCGGCGCGGCGGCGATCCGCGCGGCGGTCGCTCGCGCTGGCCTCGACGGGCCGTCGATCGACGAGGCCTTCGTCGGCTGCGTGTTGCCGGCCGGCGTCGGCCAGGCGCCGGCGCGCCAGGCGGTGCTCGGCGCCGGCCTGCCGTTGTCGGTGCCGTGCACCACGGTCGGCAAGGTCTGCGGCTCCGGCATGAAGGCGATGATGCTCGGCCACGACGCGATCCTCGCCGGCAGCGCCGACATCGTCGTCGCCGGCGGCATGGAGAGCATGTCGAACGCGCCCTATCTCCTCGACAAGGCGCGCGGCGGCTATCGTCTCGGCCACGGCCGGGTGATCGACCACATGTTCTTCGACGGGCTCGAGGACGCCTATGCCAAGGGCCGGCTGATGGGCACCTTCGCCGAGGACACCGCCGCCCACTACCAGTTCACCCGCGACATGCAGGACGACTACGCGCTGGCCTCGCTCGATCGGTCGCTGAAGGCGATCCGCGAGGGCTGGTTTTCCGGCGAGATCACCGGCGTCGTCACCAAGGCGGGCGAGGTGACGATCGACGAGCAACCGGGCAAGGCGAGGCCCGAGAAGATCCGGGCGCTGAAGCCGGCCTTCCGCGACGGCGGCACGGTGACGGCGGCGAATTCCTCGTCGATCTCCGACGGCGCGGCGGCGCTGACCCTGATGCGGATGTCGGAGGCCGAGAAGCGCGGCATCACCCCGCTGGCGATCGTCGAGGGCCATGCGAGCCACGCCCGGGAACCGGCATGGTTCACCACGGCGCCGGTCGGCGCGATGGGCAAGCTCCTCGACAGGATCGGCTGGTCGAGCGCCGACGTCGATCTGTGGGAGATCAACGAGGCCTTCGCGGTGGTGGCGCTCTGCGCCATGCGCGAGATGGATCTGCCGCACGACAAGGTCAACATCCACGGCGGCGCCTGCGCGCTGGGCCATCCGATCGGCGCCTCGGGGGCGCGCATCGTGGTGACGCTGCTCGCCGCCCTGAAGACCCACGGATTGAAGCGGGGCGTCGCCTCGCTGTGTATCGGCGGTGGCGAAGCGACCGCCATGGCCTTCGAAACGATCTGAGAAGAGGACAGACCATGCGGGTTCAGGGACAGGCGGCGATCGTCACGGGTGGGGCCTCCGGGCTCGGCGAG
>JAFHCF010000224.1:0-60832 GCA_048497495.1 Prosthecomicrobium sp. | reverse complement strand
GGCAACGTCGCGGAGCTGATCTTCAGGATCAACGGACAACTGGCGACCAAGGCGGACTCGGCGATCGAGGGGCGTCCGATCACCCGCCTGACGACGTCGCCGGAGCGTGTTCTGCGGCGGGCGCCGGAGGATCTCGGCTTCCTCTATCCGCCGCTGCCGGCCCTGGCGTCCGACGACCCGATCCTCGACCTCGAACCGGTCGAGGACGTCAATTTCATCAAGGACTTCTTGCGCCCGACCTATTGGCCGATCGCCGATCTCACGCCGACCTCGTGGAGCGGGCACATCCCCTTCATGTATGCCTTCGTCTCGGCGTTCCGCCCACGGGTCTTCGCCGAGCTCGGATCCCATTGGGGGGCGAGTTTCTTCGCCTATTGTCACGCGGCGCAGCGGAGCTTCCTCGACACCACGGCGATCGCGATCGACAGTTGGGAGGGCGACCCCCAGGCCGGCTTCTACGACGACCGCGTCTTCAACAACTTCAAGCACATCCTGACCAAATACGCCTCTTTCGCGCACTATCAGCGCATGCGCTTCGACGCGGCTCTGCCGCTCTTCGCCGAAGGCTCGATCGATCTGCTGCATATCGACGGGCTGCACACCTACGAGGCGGTGAAGAACGACTTCGAAACCTGGCTGCCGAAGATGTCGGAGCGGGGAACCATCATCTTCCACGACATCAACGTGCACGAACGCGACTTCGGCGTCTGGCAATTGTGGGATGAGATCAAGCGCCGCTATCCGACGATGGAGTTCCGCCACACTCACGGGCTCGGCATCGCCTATGTCGGCAGCGTCGAGAACACCCGGATCGAGCGCCTGATGCGTGTCCTGAGCCGGAACGACGGGTGGGGCCCCATGGTTCAACACCATCTCGAGCGGGTGTCGGAGACGCTGGTCGAACTCAATCAGAAGACCCATCAACTCAATGTCACCACCGAGCAACTCAAGGCGGTGGCCCAACTCAACGACCAGGTGTCCCGCCTGCGGCAGTCGGAAGCGGCGGTGGCGGCGGAACGGGACGAGTTGCGCAAACTGTTGACGGCAATTCAGACCGCGCCGCAGGTCGAAACAGTGCGACAGCCGCAGCTCGACGCTGCGCAAGAAACCAAGCCCAAGAAAGGATCGCCGACCTCGCGGTGGGTGATCCGCAACTTAAGAAAAATAACAACGGCGAAATAAAATGACAAAACTGCTGATTCATCTTGGTGCATCGAAGTGTGGTAGTTCTGCTCTACAACTTCATTGGGCCAACAACGCCGAAATACTACACTCTCAAGGCGTCATCATCCCCGACGAGAAGCTCGAGATCGGCGGCAAGATCACCGGCCATCAACTCTGGTTCTGGGAAAACCTGCGACCGTTCGACGACGAGAAGGCGGCGATACTCCATCGCCGGCTCGCCCGCCTGGCCGAACATGCCAAGGCGAGCGGCGCCCATACCGTCATCGTCAGTGGCGAGAACCTGATCAACCCGCACGGCTTCCACAAGGTCTTCAAGGGTGTGGGCCGGCTGTTCGACGAGGTCGAGGCGATCGTCTACATCCGCCGGCAGGACGACTACATCATCTCCGGCTGGCAGCAGTGGTGGCTGAAGCGCGGCTTGAGCATGGAAGCCCATCTGGCCCAGGAAGTCGGCAAGGTCGGCAACTGGAACGCCAATCTCGCGCCATGGGCCGAGGTGCTCGGCGCCGACAAGATCATCGTCCGCCGCTTCATGCGCGAACATCTGGTCGACGGCGACATCGTTCCCGACTTCTTCCGGTCGACCGGCCTGTCGATGGACGGCCTCGCTCCGCTTCGCGGCCTGATCAACCGCAGCTTCGCCGACTCGATCGGACGGATGGCGGAGCAGGTGGTGGACGTCTTCGACAACATCCACGACAACCGCTTCTACGACGCGATGATCTACGCGATCGGGGCGAAGGCGTTCAAGACCGGCAAGGGGTCCTCGCTCCTCACCCTCGAGCAGAGATTGCGCATCGTCGATGCCTATCGCGAATCGAACGAGGCTCTGAGGGCGCGTTATCTGCCATCTCTGCCGGCCGACGAGCCGTTGTTCCCCGCCCCGACCGAGAAGGACGTCATCACCCTGACGCCGGAACAGGCGCGGCAGGAAGAACACGAACTGCTGATCCGGGCGGTCTACGGATTGGCGCAGCGCCAGTTGGGCGTCAACGCCAGGCTCGACAAGCTCGAGCGGTCCTGAACGGGCGCATCGGGAGCGAGATCTCCCGCGTGCATGAACGGTGGCATCGCCCCGGGTGGGGCGCCGTTTCGCCACCGCGCCGGGAACGGAGCGGTCGGGAGACGGAGGCGAGAGACGGCGGCCGTACGACCGCCGAAGGCACGAGCCCTCGGGTCCTGCCCTTCCTCTCGACCAGCAGGATTTGGTGATGGCAGAGGCACTCGGACGAGAGGCGATCGGCGGCGAGGCGGCGACGAACCTGTTGCTCGATCCCGCGTACTACGGTCGGGAAGCCGGAACGACCTTCATCGACGCCGACGCCGCCCATCGGCACTATGTCGCCGAGGGCGCCGCGCGGGGGCTGAACCCCAGCCCGTTCTTCGATACGGCATACTACCTCGGGCAACTGCCGCCGGAGGAGACCTGCGTCGATCCGATCGAGCACTACCTGAAAATCGGATGGCGGCGCCACCTCGCTCCGTCGCCGTTCTTCCAGCCGAAGTGGTACGCGTGGCAGAATCCCGACCACGTCCGCAGCGAGACACCCTACCTGCACTACCTGCGGATCGGCCGGCACCAGGGGCGCGACCCCTCGCCGATGATCGACATGGTCCGCTACGGCGAGGTGTTCGGCGGCGTCCGACCACGCGACGATCACTTCGAGATGATCATCTCCGGTTGCCGGGCGCCATCGCTCGGGGTCTACGAGTCCTGGTCGGATCTCGAGGCGATCCAGAAGCGCTTCGTCGACGCCATCGGCATCTTCGCCGCCAAGACGGAACCGCTCGACGCGCCGAAGCGCAACCTTGTCCTCCTCCAGTGCGGACCGCAGAGCTGCCATCGCCAATGGCTGACCGGGACGAACCGCGATTTCGATGTCCTGGTCAACTATTACGATGCCGAGGGTTATGACCCGGCGATCGGCGACTATGTCTTCTTCCAGCCGGGCACCAAATTCACCGCGGTGAACCTTCTGTGGAACAGATATCGTGAGATTCTCGAGCCTTACGACTACGTGTTGCTGCTCGATGACGACATCCTGGTCAGCGTGGAGAAGCTGAACCATCTCTTCGAGATCTGCACGCGCGAAGAGCTCGATCTCGCCCAGATGTCGCTGTCGGCGGCTTCGCAGTGCATCTGGCGGCTGTTCTACCACCGGCCCGGTCAGGAGTTGCGCCACGTCACCGGCGTCGAGATCATGATGCCGGTGCTGTCGCGCCGGGCGATGCGGGTGGCCGGCGAGGACTTCGGCCTGTCGGTGAGCGGCTTCGGCCTCGATCTGCTGCTCGGCAAGAAACTGATCAACCAGGCCCGCGACAACATCGCGGTGATCGACGCCGTCGTCGCCGACCATCTCAAACCGATCGACCAGGGCGGCGGCGCCTACTACAACTATCTGCGCAGCCGCCACATCAACGCCAAGGCGGAGTTGTGGCGTCTGATCGAGCAACACGATCTCGACATGGGGTTCTTCATGACCTAGGGGTTCGATCGAGACGGATGGTTGCCATTCGTCTCGTGAATCGGAACCACTGACTTGCCAATATTACCGCACAACCGATATATCAGGTATTGAGCGATCTTGTGCGGTAGGGGAAATGCAAAAATGGACGAAGAACTGCTCAAATTTTTACCCGTGTATCATGTCTATCGGACACGCGTGGTCGATGAGTACAACTTCATCAATCACCGGATGACATGGTTCGTGCTGTCGGAAGCCATGCTATTTTCAGCAAGCTTTGTGGTGATAGCAAACCGCAGCGTGCTCAATGATCTCATTTCGATTTTTGTTGTCCTGACGGGCCTGTTTGTTGCCTTTTTTACAGCGCGCTCGGTTGGAGCGGCGCGAACCGAGGTAGAGCATCTGATCAAACACTACGGCAGCCATTATGCGAAAATAGCCACTGATCCACGCCTGCCCATCCTGACGGGCAGCGATGGACGACATGAATTGGGTCATTACCTGCCGATTTATCTGCCACGGATAATTTTCGTGGTCTGGTGTGTACTCGGCTTGGCACTCTTATTGTCGCGAACCGGCCTCAATGTTCAGGGTCTGGGATTCGAAGGGCCACGGTAACGGATGCGGTCAACGCGCATGACAATTCCTAGAGCACCTTTATCGAAGCACCCCTGTAATCCAAAGGCCATGGCCGCGCCTGCTACACTTATCGTTACAATACCGGCATAAAATGCCACATCCGCTACGGGGGCACCGGAATTACACGCACGCGCAACGGACTCGGAGAACATCACTTTATAGGCCGAGCCAAAGGCAAGACCTGCACCACCTCTCCATCACCTCGGCCGGTTCCATGAGGAAGGCGGCCTTTGGTCCAATCAGTCCGCGCTCAGCAACTTCATGTTCGAACTGACGATGATGCACGCGACCAACCCGGGTTGGTTCGAGCGGATCGTCCTGTTCCCGTTCAAGGCGATCGTCGTCGCCGGCGAGCGGCGACCCGAGCCCGGTTTCTCGGTCGATGCCTCGATCGTCGCGCGCGGCAGGAAGCTGTCGCTGATCTGAAGCGGGTCGGGCGCCGTCGTCCCCATCAGGCGACGCGGACGATCGAGACCCGTGTCTCGAGCCAATAGGACGAGGTCGTGCCGGCGGTCGGATTGAAGGCCGTCAACCAGATCGCGTCGCCGGCCGCGCCGGAGTAGATCCCCTGCGCGGTGAAGGTCGGCGTCGCCGTGGTGTTGGAGATGGCGCGGGTGATCAGGCCGACGCCGGGGCCGCCGAGGACGCTGATGCCGGTGCGCACGTCGGTGAAGGACTTGGCGACCAGGGTCAGCGCGACGAAATAGGAGCCGTCGGCCGGAAGGATCCAGGCGTTGGTGGTCGACGAGAATCCGTCGCTGGGATCGGTCTGCGGGGTCAATTGGATGACGGCGCCGTTGGCGTAGACGGTGAGATGGTCGGCGACGCGGGCGGAGAAGACATGCGGCTCGACGAAACGCGAGTTGGGCAGGGACACGGCGCCGCTCGCCCGGTCGACGACCACGGCTTCGTGCCAGGCCGTGCCGTCGGCGCTGACCTTGATGCGCAGATCGTCGTCGCCGGCGATGCCGATCTCGCCGCGCCCCTGGTATCCGGTCTGGAACAGGAGACTGGCGGTATCGCCGGCGGTGGCCTTGTTGATCTTGTGCCGGTGACCGGCGCCGGCATGATCGAAGAGGCTCGCCGGGCTCTTCAGGCTCAGTCGATTGGTCGCATCCGCGCTCGTCTCGATGCCGAGGAGATGGAGGTTCTGCAGCTCGCTCGGCGGGTTCGCCTCGACCACCGACCAGTCGGCGCCGTCCCAGACGCAGATCCTGGCCTCGTCGACCACCCAGGCGAGCCACCCCTCGCCCGGAACATGGAACGCCCAGCCGCCGTCCCGGCCGACGGCGATCTCGCCGACGTGACCGCTCCAGGCGCCGGACGCGCCGGGAGCGACGACGTAGCGGGCCCCGTCGACCACCGATCCCGGTGGCGCGGCGAGATCACGATCGAGGACGCTCAACTGGACGAGGCCGTCCAGGTCGCGCAGGGCTTGGTTGTGGGTCAGATGCTTCTGCGCCTGCGCCGCTGTGATATAGGGGAGCGAGAGATTGGGTGTGCGGTCCATTTCGTGCCGATCCGAGCGCTCGGGTTGCAATTCGTCTCGGCGAGTGTAGTGGCTTGTTCTCAGGCGGGGACAACCATCGGCGAAGTGAACGCGCGACACGGATTCCCGAGACCATTCGGCGAGGCGCCGTGATCGGATCCTTCGATCCGACGACGTCGCGATGAAATCTCATGATGGAGAGTGAGTAGATGAAGACGGACCGACGGCTGATTTTCGATATCGGTGTCCACAAGGGTGAGGACACCGGGTACTATTTGAAGAAGGGCTACAAGGTCGTCGGCGTCGAGGCCAATCCCGATCTGGTCGCGAATTTGACCGCCGAATTCGCCGATGCGATCGGACGCGGCGATCTCCACATCGAACCGCTGTGCGTCGGCGACCGGAACGGCTCGATTTCATTCTACGTGAACGACAAGGTCACCGAGTGGTCGTCGACCGACAAGCGCCTCGGCGGCCGCGGCGAGGCCGAGGCGCGCGAAATGACCCTCGACATGGTGACGATCGATCGCCTCTTCGAGAAGCACGGCGTCCCCTACTATCTCAAGGTCGACATCGAGGGGATGGACGGCGTGGCGCTGAAGCCGCTGATCCACTGTGAGAAGCTTCCGGTCTACGTGTCCTACGAGGCGAGCTCGGTGGATGGTCTCTGCCACCTGTTCAGCGCCGGCTACACCATGTTCAAACTCGTGCGCCAGCGCGCCACCGCCGGCACCCAGCTCGCCAACGACACCGACGAGGACGGAAAGCCGATTTCCTGGACCTTCCCGCGCGGCTCGAGCGGCCCGTTCGCCGAGCAGACCCCGGGCAAATGGTCGCGGGCCGACGACGTCATCACCGATCTCGTCAAGTTCCTCAACTTCGATCGCAACGACCCGCGTCAGTTGCGCGACTGGATCGACATCCACGCCAAACACCCCACCGCCGGTGACGCGTTCTGATCGCGGAATCGTGTCACATCGGCGGGCTTCGGTTCTGAGACCCCTTCGAGCGATTCCCGCGAAGGTATCGGCCATGTCGTGCACCCATCCCATGGTGACGCCGAAGCCCGTTCCGAGCGGACCCGCGCGGTCCGCTCGAGGAAAACCGGTCGCGACGTCGGCCGCGCTGGCGACGGTGTGGCTGGTCGTCCTTGCCCTCGCCCCGGCGTCGGCGAGGGAGGATTGCACCTTCGCCGGCCGACCCGTGGCGAACGGCGAGACGGTCGCGGCCTATTCCCGCGCCACCGTCGGGATCGACGAATCGTGCGGCACCGAAATCCGGACCTGTCGCGAAGGGACGATGACGGGCGGCCGGGCCTTCACCGCCTGCGGCCGGGCGAGCGTCCCGCGCCGCGCTCTGCCGCCGCGCCTCGTCGCCGCTCCCAACCCCTGCATCGGCGCCGGCGAGACCTGCGAGACGCGAGTGGACTGGCGGCCGAACGACGCCGGCGATGCCGTCCATCAGATCTGGCTGCGCCGGTCGAACGAGACACGGGAGCGGCCGATGGGCTGCGCCCAGGGCCCGTACGTCTCCTCGCCCGTCCTCGTCCCGCGCGGACAGACGGCGGAATTCCGCGTCCATCCGGCGGCCGACTGCCGCCCCGAGAGCGCCGACCGGACGAGGCTCGTCGCCGCGGTGTCGGTCGCGGCGGTCGCGACGGCGCCGACCTACCCGCCGCCCGGCGTCGGGCTCAACGCCCTGACCCTCCAGAACCTCTGGGTCGGTCGCGCGATGGGCGGCGATGGTTCGCCGGCCGCCATGGAGCAGGGCGAGAGAGTGGCCCGCAAGGCCATTCTCGACGCCGCCGATCGCGGCATCCCGTTCCTGCGGATCGCCCTGGGCGGATGGTTTCCCGCTCCCGGTCGCGGGTCCTTCGACAAGGCCAACGCGCTGGCCCTCTGGCTGCGAGACCGCGAAGCCTATTGGCGCCGGGTCGATACGATGATGGACGCGCTCGATCGAGCCGGGGTGCGGATGGTTCCGACCTTCTTCTGGGAACCGTCGATCTTCACGGCGCTCGCCCACGAGACCACCGAGCGCACCCTGCGCGACCCCGATTCGCGCTCCTATCGGATGCTCGCCGACTACGTGACGCAATTCGTCGAGCGCTATCGGCGCCGCGACACGGTCCTCTTCTATGAATTGACGGTCGAACTCGACGGCGCCGCCAATCTCGACCGGACCGCCCGTTGCCGGCTGAAATATGCCGATGCGCCCGAGACCTGCGCGCCGGTCGGCAACTACACGACCAACGACGTCATCGCCTTCACCACCCGGCTCGCCTCGCAGATCCGCACCCTCGACCCGACCCGACCCATCTCCTCGGGCTTCGCTCTGACCCACCGATTCGACGCCAGCCTGGAGCGGGCGCCGGAATGGCGGGGCAAGCCGGCCTGGACCGCCGACACCCGGGAAGACGTCATCGGCCAGACGATCGACATCCACACCGGCCTCGACCTGATCTCCCATCACCCGTTCAACGGTCGCCGGAACAATCAGCGCCTCGGCTATTCCGGCAAGGACGACGCCGGATTCGTCGCCGTGATCAAGGAAGCCGCCGATCGCGCCGGCAAGAAGGTCTATCTCGGCGCCTTCGCCGACCAGGATCCGCCGGCTACCGTGGAGCCTCGGGCCCGCTTCGCCGAGAATGTGCTTCAACAGATCGTCCGGCTGAGCATCCCCTACGCCTCCGCCTTCGCCTGGGAGCTCTACTACAACCCGACGAGACCCTGGCCGGAGAGCCTCGACCCCGGCGTCACCGATCAGGCGATCGCGCACATCATCGCCGCCAACCGAGCCCTCGGTCGGACGATCGCCCCTCCCGCCGACCCGGACCGCACGCCGCCGCGACCGCTCATCACCTCGCCGACGGTCGGGCGCTCGGTCGTCGGACCGCGCCTCACCGTCGCCGCGACCGCCAGCGACGACGTCGGCATCGGTCGCGTCGAGTTGCTGATCGACGACGCGCCCGGCCCACCGCAACGGCGTATCGGACCCTTCCACGTCTGGGATCTCGAGGCCGCCGGTCTCGCCCAGGGTATCCATCGCGTCACGGTCCGCGCCACGGATCTTTCGCAAAATCATGCCGAAGCCTCGATTGCGATCGAAAACGGTCGCGTCACGAGGTACATCGATCCCGAGGCGACCCGAGGCTCCGCCGCCTCGCCCGCGGATCCAACCTCGCCATAGGAGGCCCACCCGTGCATCCCTCGTCGTTCGACAACATGAAACGGTGCATCGACCGCCTCATCCCGGAAGCGTTCTTCACCGCGCCCGCCCCGCGCAAAGTGGTCGAGATCGGGAGCTGCGACTTCAACGGCGGCTATCGTCCGATCTTCGAGCGGTTGAACGTCGCCTATACCGGTGTCGACATGTCCGAGGGACCGGGCGTCGACCTCGTTCTCTCCGACCCCTATGCCCTGCCCTTCGAGACCGGATCGGTGGATCTCGTCGTCTCCGGCCAGATGTTGGAGCACTGCGAGTATTTCTGGCTGGCCTTCCAGGAGATGGCGCGCATCCTGGCGCCGACGGGATATCTGGTCCTGATCGCGCCGTCGGGCGGGCCGATCCATCGCTACCCGGTCGACTGCTACCGCTTCTATCCCGACGCCTTCGCCGCGCTGGCGAAACTCGCCGGCTGCACCGTGGTGTCGATCCGCCGCGACGACAAGGGACCGTGGTTCGACCTCGTCGGGGTATTTTCCAAGGAGCCGACGGCGGCCGACCTGACGGAGCGCCCGGTCGAGGCGATGGTGCAGAATCGCGGTGCCTTCCGCTCCGATCCGGAACTCGACGCGATCGCCGGCAGCGAGGACTACCTGGTGACGCTGGAGCGCATCCATCGCGCCGTGGCGCCGACCTCCTATCTCGAGATCGGCGTGCGCTCCGGCCTCAGTCTGGCGTTGGCGAAGTGCCCATCGGTCGGCGTCGACCCCGATCCGGCGCACGACCTGCGGCCGCCGGCCGATTTCCGCCTCTACCAGACGACCAGCGACGACTTCTTCGAGACGGCGGCCGAGGAGGCCCTGCGGGACCATCCGATCGACCTCGCCTTCATCGACGGCATGCACATGTTCGAATTCGCCATGCGCGACTTCATGAACATCGAGAAGCGGGCCCACCCGGCGACGGTGGTGGTGATCGACGACATCCTGCCGAACCACCCCGATCAGGCGACCCGCACGCGCACGACGCGCTACTGGTCGGGCGACGTCTGGCGCTTCGCCGACATTCTGGCGCGGCGGCGGCCCGATCTCACGCTGATCCGGCTCGACACCGTTCCGACCGGTCTTCTGGTGGTCGTCGGCCTCAATCCGGCGAACCGGACGTTGTGGGACGCCTACAACCCACTCGTCACTCACTATCTCACCTCGCCGGAAACCCAGGAACCGCCGGCGGCGGTGCTCACCCGCGAAGGCGCCCTCGATCCGCGCTCGCCGGCCGTGGTGGCATTGCTCGAGGCCGTGGCGGTGGCGCGCGGCAGGCCCAACGTCCGCCCCCTGGTGCAGCGGGCCCTGCAGCAGTTCCGCAACGACGTCGCGACGGCGGCCAAGCCGTGATCAGAGCCGCCGATCGGTCGTCGCATCGAAGAGATGCAGCCGATCGGCGTCGCCGCGCACCGACACTTCGTCGCCGACGCCGAGTTCGGTGTTGCGCGGGAACTCCACGGTGATCATCCGATCGCCTCCAATGTCGATATGCCCGTAGGTCTGGCTGCCGAGGCGCTCGACCATGGCGAGTTCGCCGGTGAACCACGCCTCGGACGGCTCGCAGCGCCTCAGGTCCTCCGGCCGGACGCCGACGGTGACGCGGTCGCCGAGCCGGGCCGCATTCGGCGGGCGGGTGAGCCTCACGTCGCCGCCGGGCAGGCCGACCGCCGCCGCGCCGTCCACGATCGAGACCGGGCAGTCGAGCGTGTTCATCGTCGGACTGCCGATGAAGCGGGCGACGAAGAGGGTCGCCGGCCGCTCGTAGAGCTCCATCGGCCGGCCGACCTGCTCGACCCGGCCGGCGTTCATCACCACGATGCGTTCGGCGAGCGTCATCGCCTCGACCTGGTCGTGGGTGACGTAGACGGTGGTGGCGCCCATTCGACGATGCAGCCGGGCGATCTCCAGCCGCATTTCGACCCGCAGCGCCGCGTCGAGATTGCTCAGGGGCTCGTCGAAGAGAAAGGCGTCGGGCGCCCTCACGATGGCGCGGCCCATGGCGACACGTTGGCGCTGGCCGCCGGAGAGCTGCGCCGGCCGCCGATCGAGCAGCGGCTCGAGCTTCAAGACAGCCGCCGCGGCGGCGACCCGCGCCTCGATCTCGGGCACGGCGGTCTTCCGCATCTTCAGCCCGAAGGCCATGTTCTCGGCGACGCTCATGTGCGGATAGAGCGCGTAGTCCTGGAACACCATGGCGATGTTGCGGTCGGCCGGCGCCAGATCATTGATCACCCGGCCGTCGATGCGAAGCGTGCCGGCGGTGATCTCCTCGAGCCCGGCGATCATGCGAAGCAGGGTGGACTTGCCGCAGCCCGACGGCCCGACCAGGACGATGAACTCCCCCGAGGCGATCTCCAGGTCGATGCCGTGGATCACCCTGGCCGTCCCATAGGACTTGCAGAGCCCGTCGAGAACGATCGATGCCATGGACGACTTCCCTCCCCGGTTTTCCGCAGTTCGGCGCCGGCCGGTCGAAGCGGTTTCCCGCCGTCTCCCCCCTCGCCACGCGCCGCGCTCGACGCGGCCCTCGCTGCTCTTGACGTCTATTATCGATATCAATAATGATAATTCCAGTCGGGCGCAATCGCCATCGGGAGCTCACGTCGAGCCTCCGGCGCGAGGCGCTTCGGCAGGCGGATCGCGGTCGCGGAGGTTCCCGGCGCGGGGATCGCGGTCGTGAGGGTCTCCGGCGCCATGGGCTCCGGCTGAGCGAAGCGGCCATCCGTCGGCGGATGGGAATGACGGGAGGGTCGACACATGACGGATGTCGCGCGTCCGCGCGCCCCCCGGATCGCGGTATCGCGACCCCCGAGAGCGGCGGCGGCCTTCGATGCCCTGAAGCACGACATCATGCTCGGCGTTCTCGCCCCCGGCGCGCCGCTCACCGAGCTCGACCTCGCCGCCCGCTTCGGCTGTTCTCAGGGCACGGTGCGCGAGGCGCTGCTCAGGCTCCAGGAGGAGGGCCTCGTCCGCCGCCACGGCCATCGCGGCACCCAGGTCTCCGAATGCACCGCCGACGAGGCGGTCGAGATGTTCCGCATGCGCCTGCGGATCGAGTGCAACGGCATCCTGCGCGTCCTCGCCCACCCCTCCGCCACGCTGGTCGCCGACCTGCGCGACCTCACCGACGCCATGCTCGAGGCGGCGGAAGGCGACGACGAGATGGGCCTCGCCGCCCTCGATCGCGACTTCCATCGCCGCCTCTTCCTCGACGCCGACCTGCCGGCGCTGGAGCCCATCCTCCACCGCTGCCTCGTCCACAACCACCGTTTCAAGATCTCGCGCAGCGAAGGCCGCCGCGACCTCGTCGCCACGGCGCTGCGCCATCGCCCGATCGTCGACGCCATCGAGCGCGGCGCCGTCGACGTCGCCGCCCGCTCCCTTCATCATCATGTCGCGACCATCGTCGATTTCGGTCCCGACGTCTTCGCCGGAGCCGGACGATGAGCGATCCCGCCGACCTCCTCGACACAGGCCTCGCCCCCGACATGGCGGCGCTGCTCGACGCCGTGGCGGCCGAGACCGGCCCGCTGCCCGACACCACGTGTCTCGCCCCCGCCGAGGGCCGGCGGATCGCGGCCGAGACCAACCGCCGCTGGAACACCGACCTGCCCGAGATGGCCGGGGTCTACGAGATCACCATCCCCGCCGATCCGGCGCTCGGCTCGGCCGCCTGCCGGCTGCGCATCCTGGTGCCGCCGAAGGCCGGACCCGGCGCCGTGATGTTCGTCCACGGCGGCGGCTTCGCCTTCCTGGCGCCGGAGACCCACGAGCGCTGCGCCCGCGTCCTGGCGATCGAGTGCGGACGGCCGGTGGTCTTGCCGGACTACCGCCTCGCCCCCGAGAACCCCTGGCCGGCCGGCCTTCACGACGTCGTCGCGGCGTTGCGCGCGCTCCTCGACGCTCCCGAGTCGATCGGGCTCCTCGCCGGACCGGTGCTGGTCTCCGGCGACAGCGCCGGCGCGGCGCTGGCGCTCTGCGCCCTCCTCCACGAGGGCCGGGAAGGTCGCGGATCCGCCGCCGGCGCCCTCCTCTTCTATGGCGTCTACGGCGCCGACTTCTCGACCCCGTCCTACCGCCGCTTCTTCGACGGCCCCGGCCTGACGACCCCGAAGATGCAGCGCTATTGGGATTGGTACGTCGCCGATCCGGCCGCGCGCGCCGACCCGCTGGTGGCGGCGCTCCACGCGAGCGACGAGGCCTTGCGGCGCCTGCCGCCGCTCTTCCTCCTCGCCGCCGGCATCGACCCGCTGCTCTCCGACACGCTCGCCCTGTCGGATCGGCTGCGCGCGCTCGGTCGCGACGACACCCTCGTCGTCGTGCCCGGCGTCGTCCACGGCTTCCTGCAGATGACCCATTCTCTCGAGGCGGCGCGAAACGCAGCGAGAGCGGCCGCAGACGCGGCCCGAAGAATGATCGCGCCCGCGACGGACGCGTGCCACCCGCGAAAAGCAAGAACGACAGGGAGAAGACCATGAAGAGGTTCACGAAACTCGCCGGCGCGGCCTGCGTGCTGGCGTCCGTCCTTGCCGCGACGCCGGTCTCGGCGGCTGAAACCGTGCGGTTCTGGTATCACTTCGACAATCCGTCGAACCCGATGTCCGACCTGGTCAAGAAGTTCGAGGCCGCCAATCCGGGGATCACGGTCGAGGCCGAGAACGTTCCCTGGAACAGCTATTACGACAATCTCTACACCGCGATCGTCGGCGGCAACGCCCCCGACGCCGCCATGGTCAAGCTCTTCGCCCAGCCGCGTCTCGTCGAAATGGGCGCGCTCGAGCCGATCGGCGACAAGATCGCCGCCTGGCCGGCCAAGGCCGATCTCCTCGACAATCTGCTCGAGCTCAACAAGGGCCCGGACGGCAAGCAGTACTACCTGCCGATCCAATACGTGGTGCTCTACCTCTATTACCGCGCCGACCTGTTCGAGGCCGCCGGCCTCGTGCCGCCCAAGACCTGCGACGATTTCCGCGCCGACGCCAAGAAGCTGACCAAGGCGCCGGACGTCTGGGGCTTCGGCCTGCGCGGCGGCAAGGGCGGCTGGGACCAGTGGGGCGCCTTCGTGCTGTCGCGCGGCGCCAAACTCGCCAAGGGCGGCCTCGACAATCCCAAGGCGATCGCCGCCAACCAATGGCTCGTCGATATGTTCCAGAAGGACAAGTCGATCCCGCCGTCCGCCCCCAACGACGGCTTCCAGGAGATCATCGGCGCCTTCAAGGCGGGCAAGACCGCGATGACCATCCACCACATCGGCTCCTCCAATGGACTGGTGCAGGCGCTCGGCGACAAGGTCTCGGCGGTGCCGGTGCCGGCCTGCGACGGCAAGAGCTGGACCTCTTATGGCGACGAATCGCTCGCCGTCTTCTCCGCCTCGAAGGCCAAGGGCGCCGCCTGGAAGTGGATCTCCTTCCTCGCCGAGGGCGACAACAACGTCGCCTTCAACAAGGCGACCGGCCAGTTGACCGTCACCAAGAGCGGCTCGGCCAACTGGACGCTGCACCAGAAGCGTTTCGTCGACGCCACGGTGAAGTCGCTGCCCTTCGCCCGAGTGCTGCCGCCGAACACCGCCACCTCGGAGTTCGTCAACACCGCCTGGCAGACCGCCTTCCAACAGGCGCTGACCGGACAGACCACCTCGGAACAGATGATGCGCCAGCTCGACAAGCTCTTCGCCGAGTGACCCGGCTTGCGCCGAGGTGAATCGAGGGTGCGCCGTGGCCGACACGGCGCGCCCCATAGATCGGCGCCCAGCGACGACCCGACGCGGTCGAGGACCCGAGACCCCATGTCGACACGCCCATCCACCTCGATCCTCGCGCCCGGCGGCATTTTCCGCCGACGCCTCGATCCCCTGCCCTACGCCCTGCTCGCGCCGGCCCTCGTGGTGGTGACGGTGGTCGTCTTCGTGCCGATGATCGAGGCCGTCGTCACCAGTCTGTGGGACCTGATCCTGTGGAAGCCCACCGCCGCCCGCTTCGTCGGCCTCGGCAACTACGTCAAGCTGTTCCACGATCCGGTGTTCTGGACGGCGCTCGGCCACACCGCCGTGTGGATCGGCCTGACCGTGCCCTTGCAGATGGGGCTCGGTCTCGTCACCGCCCTGCTGCTCGATCGCGAATTTCCCTGGCGCGGGCTGGCGCGCGCCCTGGTGATCGTGCCCTGGGCCTTGCCCAGCGTGGTGATCGCGCTGATGTGGCGCTGGATCTACGATCCCAACACCGGCGTCCTCAACGACATCCTGCTGCATCTCTCGATCGTGAAGACCGCAGTGCCCTGGCTCGCCGACCCCGACATCGCCCTCTACGCGGTGATCGCCACCCTGACCTGGCAGGGCTTCCCCTTCTTCGCGGTGATGATTCTCGCCGGCCTCCAGGGCATCCCCAAGAGCCTCTACGAGGCGGCCGAGATCGACGGCGCCGGCGCCTGGGAGCGCTTCCGCCATATCACCTGGCCGGGAATCATGCCGGTGCTCGCCACCGCCGGGCTGCTGCGCGTCATCTGGGTCGCCAATTCCATGGACGTCATCTTCGTGATGACCGGCGGCGGCCCCGGCTACGCCACCCACACGCTGCCGCTCTACGCCTTCGTCCGCGCCCGCCAGAACCTCGACTTCGGCTACGGCACCGCCATCGCCGTGACCTTCACCCTGCTGCTCGGCGCCGTCGTCGCGGTCTATATCGCGCGCACCATGAAGGAGGTCGACCGGTGAGAAAGCCCTCGACGCTGCGCCGCATCCTGACCACCGACCTGCCGGTGGCGGTGATCGTGCTCTTCGCGCTGGCCCCCTTCGCCTGGCTGATCCTGACCTCGCTGACGCCGTCGGAACAGTTGGTGGCGACCGGCGTTTCGCTGTCGCCGGCCGGCTGGGGCCTCGACAACTACATCCGGCTCGTCGCCCATACCTCGTTCCTCGGCAACATGGGCCACAGCCTGATCGTCGCGCTCGGCACCGTCGTCCTCGGCCTCGTCGCGGCGGTGACGGCGGCTTACGGCTTCTCGCGCTTCCGCTTCACCGGCCGCCGCCCGATCATGCTGCTCTTCCTCTTGGTCAACATGTTCCCGGTGGTGCTGTTGATCCTGCCG
This sequence comes from Prosthecomicrobium sp., assembly GCA_048497495.1. Classification (GTDB taxonomy): domain Bacteria; phylum Pseudomonadota; class Alphaproteobacteria; order Rhizobiales; family Ancalomicrobiaceae; genus JAFHCF01. The sequence goes on along the minus strand of JAFHCF010000224.1, from coordinate 44,762 downwards.
CTCTTCGTGCTGATGCGCCGCCTCGGCCTGCTCGACAGTCACGCCGCGCTGATCCTCGCCAATGCCACGGTGGCGATCCCCTTCGCCGTGTGGATGCTGACGAGCTACGTCGCGGCCATCCCCAAGAGCCTCGACGAGGCGGCGATGATCGACGGCTGTTCGCGGCTGTCGGCGCTACGCCGGGTGATCCTGCCGCTCGCCATGCCGGGGATCGTCTCGACCGGCATCTATGTCTTCATCACCGCCTGGAACGAATATCTCTACGCCCTGACGCTCGGCGGCCGGAACGTCCGCACCGTCACCGTCGCCATCCAGACCCTGATCGGCGAATACCAGATCGAATGGGGCCTGCTCGCCGCCGGCGGCGTGGTCGGGGCGCTCCCCGCCACCCTGCTCTTCCTCATCGTCCAACGCCGCCTGATCGGCGGCCTCACCCAAGGCGCCGTCAAGGGGTGATCCCTCGCGAGCGAAAGTGATCCCATGAACCCCGTCGGTTTGATCTCGATGCAATACGCCCGGCCCTTCACCGCCGAGCATTTCCCGCTCTTCGCGCGGATGAAGGCTCAGGGCTTCGACTTTGTCGAACTCCTGGTCCCCGAGCCCGGCGAGATCGACCTCGCGGCCGCCCGCCGCGCCCTCGCCGACGCCGGCCTCGGCGTCGTGCTCGCCGCCCGCGTCAACCTCGACCGCAATCTCTCCTCCGACGACCCCGCCCGCCACCAGGCCGGTGTCGACTATCTGCGCTACGCCGCGGACGCCGCGGTCGGCCTCGGCGCGACCATCGTCGGCGGGCCGCTCACCGGCAACCCGCTGGTCTTCGCCGGCCGCCCGCCCCAACCGGTCGCCGAAGACGAACGCCTCGCCCGCAAGGCGCGCTGCGTCGCCGGACTGAAGGCGGCCGGCGACCACGCGACGACCGCCGGCGTCACCCTGGCGATCGAGCCGCTGAACCGCTTCGAGAGCGACGTGCTGTGCACCACGGCCCAGGCGATCGAACTGCTCGATGCCGTCGATCACCCCGCCGTGCGGATGATGCTCGACACCTTCCACATGCATATGGAAGAGGCCTCGATCGCCGAGGCGATCCGCCTCGCCGGATCGCGCGTCGTGCATTTCCAGGCCAACGAGAACCATCGCGGCTTCCCCGGCACCGGTATGACCGATTGGGTCGAGGTGTTCCGGGCGCTGCACGAGATCGGCTACGCCGGCCCGGTGTCGCTGGAGCCGTTCCGCCGCGACGACGATCGCTTCGGCGTGCCCTTCGCCCAGTGGCGTCCGCCCCACGAGGACGAGAGCGAGCGCCTCGCCGCCGCCACTCGCTTCATCAAGTCCCACATCACCCTCACGGAATTCCGTCGATGACCCTGAAGATCGGTTGGATCGGTTGCGGTATCCACGCGACCCAGATGCTGCTACCGCAGCTCACGCGCCACGACGTCGAGATCGCCGCGCTCTGCGACATCGACGGCGAGCGCCTCGCCGCCGCCGGCCGCCAGTTCGGCGTCGCGACGCTGACCCGCGACGCCGCCGAGTTGATCCGCGCCCCCGGGCTCGATGCGATCGGCATGGCGGTCGGCCCCGACCAGCACCTCGCCTTCGGCAAGGCGGCGCTGGAACGCGGATTGCCGGTCTTCATGGAAAAGCCGCCGTCGGGCACCGCCGCCGGCGCCCGCGAGCTCGCCGCCGCTTCCGAGCGCGCCGGCAAGCCGCTGCTCGTCGGCTTCATGAAACGCTACTCGGTCGGCAACAAGATCGCCCACAACATCGTGAAATCCGGGAGATTTGGTCCCGTTCTGGGGCTCACCGGCTATTACATGACGGCGCCGGGCTATTTCGCGGGGCAAGTCGACTACACCGGCTTCCTGCTCCACCACTGCGTCCACTACATGGACCTGGTGTCGCATCTGGTCTCGCCGGTCACAGGGATCACCGCCCGCAAGGTCGAGAAGACCCCGGGCCGCATCCTCTTCCACGTGAACTTCGATTTCGAATGCGGCGCCATCGGCACCATCGCCATGGGCACGATCCAGTCGCGCGGCACGCCGGTCGAGCGGATAGAACTGATGGGCGACCACCAGCGCCTCGAGGTCGAGGACGTGATCGAGGTGCGCTGGCACCGCAACCCGCCGTTCAAGACCGCCGATCCGGCGGCCAGCCTCGCCGACGACGTCGACAGCCTGACTTGGAAGCCCAATTTCACCGCCGCCGCCAACGAGGACTTCAAGGGCTATCACGCCCTCCTCGCCGACGTCGTGCCGGCGCTCGCCGGCGAAGCGACCCCCGCCCCGACCATCCACGACGGCGTCGTGGCGATGGAACGGCTCGAGACGATGCGGCGCGCGCTGGACATATGAGACGCCCTCCCCGAGGCGCCGATCCTCTCGGCGCCTCGGGGACGAGCTCGAGTGGTCAGCGCTCGATGATCACCTTCAGCGTCTCGGCGCGGGCCTTCGCCCAATAGGGCAAGGCGAGCTCCGCCTCCGCGAAGGCGAAGACCTTCGAGATCAGGTCGTCGGGCGCGTGGTCGAGCCCCTCGAGATAGGCGATGACCGCCTGGAAGTCGGCGGCCGTGGCGTTGCGCGATCCCAGGATGTCGAGTTCCTTGAGGTTGAAGAACTTGGTATCGTAGGCGACCGGCGCCTTGCAGTAGCCGATATAGACCACCCTGCCGCAGAAGCAGACGATGTCGATCGCCTGGGTGAAGGTCGAAGGCTGCCCCACCGCCTCGATCACCACGTCGGCGCCGTCGCCGTTCGTCAGTTCCGCCACCCGGGCGGCGACGTCCTCCTTCGAGGCGTCGATCACGTGGGCGGCGCCGTAGCGCTTCGCCAGATCGAGCTTGGAGGCGCCGACGTCGACCGCGATCACCGTGGCGCCACGCGCCACCGCGCCGGCGAGCGCCCCCATGCCGATCATGCCGCAACCGATGACGACGACCCGGTCGGCGCTCGTCACCCGGCCGCGCGCCACCGCGTGGAAGCCGACCGACAGCGGCTCGACCAGCGCCAGATGGCGCGGTGCCAGCGTGTCGTTGAGGATGAGCTTGCCGTGAGGCAGCACGAAGCGTTCGGCGAGGCCGCCGTCCTGCTGAACGCCGAGGGTGCGGTTGGACTTGCAGGCGTTGACCCGCCCCTGGCGGCACGAGGTGCAGGTGCCGCAGGCGGTATAGGGCACGACGATGGCGCGGCGGCCGGCGCAAAACCCCCCCGGCACGTCGACCCCGGCGCAGACGATCTCGGCGCCGATCTCGTGGCCGGGAATGCGCGGCAGGGCGACGAGCGGATTGAGGCCGGTGAAGGTCGACAGATCCGATCCGCACAGGCCGACGTGGCGCACCTCCACCAGGACTTCGCCGGGGCCGGGAACCGGCTCGGGCACGTCGTGGAAGGCGCAACGCTCCACGCCTTCGATCATCAGGGCCTTCATGGCGCATCTCCAGGGCTTGCCGTCGCATCGCGTCCTGAGCCGGCTGGGCCGGTGCGCGTTCGAGACGGCGGGATTCGAGTGGTGTCGTGCGAGATCGGCGAGGCCGGCGTCCGGCCCGCCCCTTTCACAGCAGAGCGAGAGAGAAGAATGGAACGAAAGTGACCAGCGCCAAGCCGATGAACAACGCCAGGAACAGGAGACCCGCCTGGCGCATGAAGTCGGCGACCGAGACCTTGGCGAGGTTGCACACCAGCAGCATCACGGTTCCGACCGGCGGCGTCAGGCAGCCGATGGCGAGGTTCAGGATCATCACGATGCCGAAGTGCACCGGATCGATGCCGAGCTTGAGCACCACCGGCATCAACAGCGGCACCAGCACGATCATGATCGCCGTCCCCTCGATCATCATGCCGAGGATCAGGAGGACGACGTTCACCGCGATCAGGAAGACGTATTTGTTGGTGGTGAAGTCGGTGATCACCGCCGCGATCTTGTCGCCGGCGTGCTCGAGACTGAAGATCCAGGCGAGCACCGAGCTCGCCATGATCACCAGCATCACCGCGGCGGTCGACTTCGACGTGTCGACCAACGCCGAGGTGACGTCGGAGACCTTCATCTCGCGGAAGATGAAGAAGCCGATGATGATCACCAGACCGACGGCGATGGCACCGGCCTCGGTCGGGGTGAAGACGTTGAGACGGATGCCGCCGATGATGGCGACGATCAGGAACAGCGCCGGCCAGGCGCCGATCAGGGTCGAGGCGACTTCCTTGCGGTCGGGCCAGGTCTGGCGCGCCGGGACGTAGCCGCGCCGCCGCGAGATGACATAGGCCGCGAGCATCAGCAGCAGGCTGCACAGCAGCCCGGGCAGGATGCCGGCCATGAACATCTTGCCGATCGAGACGTCGGCGACCAGCCCGTAGATGATCAGCGCGATGCCGGGCGGGATGATCGGGGTGATCAGCGAGCCCGAAGCGGTGACGGCGGCGGCGAAGGCGCGGTTGTAGCCCTGCTTCTCCATCTCCGGCACCATCATCCGGGTCAGCATGGCACTGTCGGCGAGGTTGGAGGCGGAGATGCCGCCGAGCATGGTGGAGAGCAGGATGTTGGCGAGCGCCATGCCGCCGGTGAGCTTGCCGACCATCAGGTCGGCGACCTTGAGCAGCCGATGGGCGATGCCGGTGTGGCTCATCAGGGTGCCGAGCAGGATGAAGAAGGGGATGGCCAGGAGCGAGGCGTTCTGGCTCGGGCCGATCAGCTGCTGCACCGAGATCTGCAACGGCGCCTGACCGTAGAACAGGAAGTACCAGAGCGCGGCGGCGAACATCGCCAGGAACAGATGCTGGTTGACGGCGAAGAGCCCCAGCATGATCGGAATGATGAGGATCCAGGTCATTCGACGTCTCCGAGCGCGGGATCATGCTTGGGCAGGTTTCCGGCTTCGGCGTCCGAGAGCCTCATCTCACGCAGGCACTGCATGACGCGCAGACCGGTGTAGGCGGCCATCAGTCCGCAGCCGACCGTCACGGCGATGTCGATCCAGAACCAGGAGACGCCGAGGATCTGGGTGAGCTTGTACTGAGCCCGGCTGGCGAGTTGCCAGGCGAGAAAGGCCATGTAGCAGAGGACGACGATCGAGAAGGTCGAGGTGAGGATGTTCATCGCCAGACCGACGCGGCGCGGCAGGGCGTCGGGCAGCAGCGGAATGGTCAGGTGTTGGTCCTCGCGCTCGGCGGCGACGCCGCCGATCATGATGATCCAGATCATCAGCAGGCCGGAGACCTCTTCCGTCCATTGCAACGGCTGGCCGACGATATAGCGCATGAAGACGGCGGCGATCGTCACCAGCACCAGGACGAGGAGCGGCAGGCCGGCCGCCCATCCCCAGATCTTCCCGATTTTCGGCATCGCGGTTTTCCCCTGGAAAGAACCGGGGCCGAGGGCGGACGACCGCCCCCGGCCCCTGGCTCCTCACTTCGCGAGTTCTTTCTGGATCAGGTCGTAGAGACCCGGCGTCCACTTCGGGAACTGCGTATAGACGGCCTTGGTCGCTTCCTTGAAGGGGGCGACGTCCGGGTTGACGACGGTCACGCCCTCCGCCTTCATCTTGCCGATCATCTCGTTGTCGAGTTCGGTGACGATCTTCTGGCTGTAGAGGCCGGCCTCGGTCGCGGTGTCGTGGATCAGCTTCAACTGTTCCGGCGGCAGCTTGGCGAAGAAGGCCTCGCCACCGACCCACAACGAGGTGTTGGTGAGGTAGCCGATCATGTCGAGATACTTGGCCTGCTCGTGGAGCTTCTGGCCGTAGAGCACCGAGATCGGATTCTCGACGCCGTCGATCAGGCCCTGGGTGAGGGCGGGATAGACTTCACCGAGCGGCATCGGCGTCGGGGTCGCGCCCATCGCCTCGATCGCCTTGATCTGCATGGTGTTGTTCGGCACCCGGATCTTCAGGCCCTTGAGGTCGGCCGGCGAGTTGATCGGCTTCTTGGTCAAGAGCTGGCGAACCCCGTAGAGGTAGTTCGTCATGACGATGTGCACGCCCTTCTTCTTCAGGGCCTCGTTCTTCTTCTTGAACCAGTCGCTCTCGTAGAGCTTGAAGAGCTTCGCCGGGTCGTTGGTCAGATAGGGTCCGAAGAGAATGCCGAGGTCCGGGTCGAAGTCGGTGAGGAAGCCGACGTCGGTGATGGTGATGACGTTCAGACCCATCATCGCCTGTTCGGTCACGTCCTTCTTGGCGCCGAGCTGCGAGCTCGGATAGAGATCGAGGGTGATCTCGCCCTTGCTCTTCTGCTTCAACAGGTCGGCCCAGTAGTGCATGACCTTGTCGACCGGCTCGCCGGGATTGTTCTCATAGGCGACCTTGATGGATACCGGGGCGGCCTGGACGGCGGGACCCGCAACGACCATTGCGAGACAGGCCGCGACGGCCCCGAGCACGAACTTCTTCATTGGTTTCTCCCTGATCAGGATCGTCGGCAGTCCCGTCCGTCGGCGTGCGCGGGGCCGGGGATGGCCGGCGGGTCACGCGCGGGGCGCGATCCGTCGGCAGACCTCGCACCGTCGTCGAGAACCGCCTCTGTTTCCGCGGCGATGGCCCTTCGAACGCCGCCGCGGGGGCATTCGGCCGTCTTCCACGACGCGACCCGAACCGTGGTTCGGGATCGGGTCGGCAGACACCGGTCGACGTGGGGTCAGCCGGTGAATTCGGTATTCAGGACATGTTCGCTGTAGTCGAAGTGATGCCGGGCCGCCGCCTCGAGCTCGTCGCGCGATCGCCTGCGCAAGGCGTCGACGATCTGCCGGTGGCGAACCACCGTTTCGGTGGCGTACTTCGGTTTTCCGATCTCCATATAGTAGGTCAGCGTCGATGCCATGACCTTGTAGAGACGCTGCAGGACGGAGTTCCCCGAGATCTCGATCATCTTGGCGTGGAAGTCGTAGTCGGTGGCCGCCGCCTCGCTCGCCGTCAGCGCCCGGCCCATGCGCTCGACGATCTCGTCGAGCGCGGCGACGTCCTGGTCGGTGACGTTGGCGAACACCTTGTCGAGCACGCCCAATTCGAGATGGCGGCGAAAGTCGATGAGATCGCGATAGGTCGCGATCGAGCGATCGAATCCGTTGTCGAAGGTCGTGAAGAAATAGGCGAAGGACCGATCGACGTCGGTGACGCGCGGCCCGCGCTGCGTCTTCTCGACCAGCCCATAGGCCTCGAGGAAGATCATCGCCTCGCGTATCGTGTTGCGTCCGACGCCGAAACGTTCCGCCAACGATCGCTCGTTGGGCAACAGATCCCCCGGCTTCATCGAAGACAGGATCTCTCGCCTCAGGACGTCGAGAATCGACTTGACCGCCGAAACCCTGCTCACGCTTTCCACCCGAATTTTCTTTTTTGGTCCAACAATTGGACCACTTGTATGGTAGCAAACCACGGCTCCGGAGAAAACAGGAAAAACACGTCCCGAGACGCGACGAGGCATTTTTCTCGGGTGTGGGCGAGGAAGCGTCCGCCGGGGGTTGCCCATCGCGCCCAAAACCCCGGCGGCGCCCCTCCCTCCCATCGCCGCCGGCCACCTCGCGGACGACGAACCGCGTGGAATCGCTCCGGGAGGCACAAGCCGGACGTGGTTTCTCGTTCCACGGGCGACGCCGAACAGAGGTCGTCCCGGTGGCTGGCATATCGCTCGTTTCGGGTTCATCCTCGCGGCCGACCGTCGGCGGCCCGCGCGTCGCGACGATCGCGACCCTTCGGAGGCGACATGAACGACACCGAACTCTTCGCGCTGGTGAAGGCCGAGCTCTACACCCCGGTGGTCGGCGACATCCTCGACGACCTCGGCTGCTTCCACCAGTTCCTACCGCAGCCTATCCAACCGATGCGCGAGGCGATGACCCTCGTCGGCCGCGCCATGCCGGTGGTGATGATCGACGTGTTCGGGCCACAGGCGGAACCTTTCGGCAAGCTGACGCAAGCTCTCGATCAGATCGAGCCGGGTGAGATCTATCTGGCCGCCGGCGGCACCATGCGCTGCGCCTATTGGGGCGAGATCCTGACCGCCACGGCGCGCGCGCGCGGCGCCGTCGGCGCCGTCGTCGACGGCTTCCATCGCGACACGCCGCAGGTGCTCGAGCAGAATTGGCCGGTGTTCAGCCGCGGCCGCTGGGCCCAGGATTCCGGCGTCCGCACCAAGGTCGTCGACTATCGCTGCCCGATCGAGATCGGCGGCGTCTGGGTCGAACCGGGCGATCTCGTCTTCGGCGACCTCGACGGCGTCGTCGTGGTGCCCAAGCGTGTCGAGGCGGAGGTGATCGAGCGGGCGCTGACCAAGGCGCGCGGCGAGAAACTGGTGCGCAAGGAGATCGAGGCCGGCATGTCCTCGACCGACGCCTTCCTGAAATACGGCATCCTGTGAGGGGCGCGATCCGATGACCGCCGTCTGCTTCCGCATCACCCCGGCCGACACCGTCGCCACCCTCCTCGCCGACGCGGGCGCCGGTCCGGTGGCGTTGCGCGGCGCCGGCGAGACCGGCGAGGTGAGGCTCACCGAGCCGATCGAACTCGGCCACAAGGTGGCGCTGGTCGACACCGACGAGGGCGGACCCATCGTCAAGTACGGCGTGACCATCGGGCTGGCGACGCGCGCCATCCGTCGCGGCGAATGGGTGCATCTGCACAATTGCCGCTCCGCCTTCGACGCGCGTTCGTCGAGCCTCGATCTCCACACCGGGGCGGCATCGGAGATCCGCTATGAATGAGCTCGCGACGCGCCGCTGGAGCGGCTGGCTGCGCCCCGACGGCACCAAGGGCGTGCGCAATCTCGTGCTCGTGGTCTACACCGTCGAATGCGCCGCCCATGTCGCCCATGCGGTGGCGGCGGGGGAGGACGACACCCACGTCGTCGGCTTCCCCGGCTGTTACGACAATGCCTACGCGGTGCGCCTGATCCTTTCGCTGGCGAAGCATCCCAACGTCGGCGCGGTGCTGGCGATCGGGCTCGGCTGCGAATACACCCGGCCGAAGGGCATCGCCGAGGCGGTCGAGAACAGCGGCCGGCCGGCCGAGGCCTTCTACATCCAGGACGCCGGCGGCACCCGGACCTCCGTCGAGAAGGGCAAGGCCGCCGTCGCTCATTTGCGCGAGCGCATCCGCCGCGAGGTGCCGCGCGTCGAGATGGGCTTCGCCGATCTCACCATCGGCTGCGAATGCGGCGGCTCGGACGGCACCTCGGGTCTGGTCGGCAACCCCACCGTCGGTGCCTTCTTCGACAAGCTGGTCGACGCCGGCGGCACGGCGATCGTCGAGGAGATCGTCGAGATGATCGGGCTGGCCGACACCATCTTCGACCGCGCCGTGGACGCGAGGGCGCGCGGCGAACTCGAGGCGGCCTACGCCAAGGCCGTGCGCTATTGCCAGGAGGTGCGCCAATATTCGGTGTCGCCGGGCAACTTCGCCGGTGGCCTCACCACCATCGAGGAAAAGAGCATGGGCGCCTTCGCCAAGAGCGGGACGCGCCCGATCCAGGGCGTGATCAAGGTCGGCGAGAGGCCGCCGTGGCCGGGCCTGTGGGTGATGGACAGCGTCCCCGACCCCCATTTCATGGGTTTCGGCTACACCAATCCCAACGACACCGAAGGCATCATGGACCTGATCAGCGGCGGCTCCCAGGTGGTGCTCTTCGTCACCGGGCGCGGCTCGGTCATCGGCTCGCCGGTCGCGCCCCTGATCAAGGTCACCGGCAATTCCCGCACCTTCGCCCGCATGCGCGAGGACATGGACTTCGACGCCGGCCGGGTGCTCGCCGGGGAGCTCACCCTCGACGCCGCCGCCGTCGAGCTCGCCGAGCTGATCGGCGATGTCGCGGCGGGCCGGCCGAGCAAGCCGGAAGAGCTCGGCCACCGCGAATATTTCGTCATGTACAAACATCAGGACGCGCCCACCGGGCGGCGAGCGTGCGACGAATGAGCGAAGAGCTTCGACCCGACCGGGTGTTCCGCCTCGACGGCGAGGTCGCCGTGATCACCGGCGGCGGCAGCGGCCTCGGCCTCGCCGTGGCGCGTTGCATGGCGGCGGCGGGGGCGAAGGTCGTCGTCGTCGGCCGCCGCGAGGAGCCGCTGAGGCAGGCCTGCGCCGAGATCGGCCCGAACGCCGCCTACGAGGTCGCCGACATCACCCGCTATGACGGCATCGAGGCCCTGGTGGCGCGCATCGCCGAACGGGTCGGCCCGGTGTCGACCCTGGTCAACAACGCCGGGATCCACCTGAAGAAGTTCGCCGTCGACACCCCCGTCGAGGGCTTCCGGGAGGTCCTCGAGACCCATGTTCTCGCCGCCCACGAGATGACCCGGCGGGTGCTGCCCGGCATGATCGCCCGCCGTCACGGCTCGGTGATCTTCATGGCGTCGATGACCTCGCTGATCGGCATGACCCAGGTGATCGCCTATTCGGCGGCCAAATCGGCCTATGTCGGCATGGTCCGGGCACTGTCGGCGGAGGTCGCCGGCGACGGCGTCCGGGTCAACGCGATCGCGCCGGGCTGGATCGAATCGCCGATGCTGCGCAAGGCGCTGACCGGCGACGAGGCGCGCGAGCGGAAGATCCTGGCGCGCACCCCGATGGGCCGCTTCGGCGATCCGACCGACATCGGCTGGGCCGCCGTCTACCTCGCCTCCCCCGCCGCCCGCTTCGTCTCCGGCACCCTCCTGCCGGTCGACGGCGGCGCCGCCCAGGCGTTCTGAGGAAGACCGACGCCGGCGCGGCGCGAGGCCGGTTCCGGCCGAACCGTGGCGGCCGATGGCGGATCACCCGCCCCTCCCCCGGCCCTCTGCTCGGGCCGATCGGCATGGGGGCGCGCGCGACGAAAATCCGGCGATCTTCATGGATTTTATTGCGGCGCAACAGATCCGCGCCGGTTCTCGCAACTGCGAATACGTAATTTCAGTCGGCCTATGTCGTGTTCGAACGAATTACCAAACCCGCCGCACCCCCCTACCATGGTCGTGAATTGCGATGGGCGATCTGAAATTCGGCCCCGACGCAGGCCCCCCGAATCGGATGAGACAGATGACCACGAAGTACCCCGGCATTCCCGCCGTCATTCATGGAAACGGCGCCGTCGCTCAGGTGATGGCTCAGGTCTGCGGCGGAGTGATCGGCTATCCGATCACCCCGTCGACCGAAATCTCCGAAATCTACGAGGCCTTCCGCGCCGGTGGCGGCATCAACGTCTGGGGAAAGCACCCGTTCTTCTTCGAGCCGGAGGGTGAGCATTCGGCCCAGAGCGGCGCGCTCGGCGCCGCATTGACCGGCGGCAAGTATATTTCCAATGCCTCGTCGAGCCAGGGCATCCTCTACGGGTTGGAATCGCATTACGTCACCGTCGGCAAGAAGGTCGGCGGTTTCGTGCTGCATGTCGCGGCGCGCGTCGTCTCCAAACACGCCCTCAACGTCATGGCCGGCCACGACGACGTCTACGCGCTCCTGTCGTCGGGCTACACCATCCTCTTCGGCTCCAATCCGCAGGAAGCCGCCGACCTCGCGGCGATCGCCTACAAGGTATCGGCCAATTCGCTGATCCCCGTCGCCAACGCGATGGACGGCTTCGCCACCAGCCACATGCTGTCCGAGGCCCTGATGCCCGAGGATGCCCTGCTGGTCGAGTTCCTCGGCGATCCGGAAGACCGGATTCCCGCCCCGACCGTGGCGCAGGAGATCCTCTTCGGCGCCAAGGGCCGCGTCTTCCAACTGCGTCGCTGGATGACCCGCCATCGCGCCGACTTCGTGCCCGCCGACTTCACCGCCCTCGAGGCTCACCTCCTCGCCTCGGCCGCGACGATCGAGCACGACCGCGCCGGTGCCGGCCTCGAGGCGACTTTTCCCCGAGTACCCGAGGTGCTGCACGCCCAATGGCGCCGCCAGTGGCTCAACGCCCATGACAAGGGCACCCGCCAGCGCGTGCCCGCCCTGGTCGATCCGCACAATCCGGGCCTGACCGGCGGCGTCCAGAACCAGCCCGACTTCCAGGCCGGCTCGGTCGACCACCGCACCCATTTCGCCTCCGAGATCCCCCATTTCGTCCGCGAGGCGATGGCCGAGTATTCGGACCTGACCGGCCGCTACTACGCGCCGATCAAGACCTTCGAATGCGAGGACGCCGAGACCGTGCTGATCGGGCTCGGCTCGGTCACCGACGACGCCGAGGCGGTCGCCGCCCACCTGCGTGGGCAGGGCAAGAAGGTCGGCGTCGTCTCGATCAAGATGCTGCAACCCTTCCCCGAGGCCGAACTGGTCGCGGCGATCGCCGGCAAACGGGCGATCACCGTGCTGGAACGCTCCGACGCGACGGTCCTGACCGGCCTCGTCATGCAGGCGCTCTATCGGGCGCGTGAGAACGCCGACGGCGTGCGTCATTCCGGCGTGCCGGCGATCGACGTGCTCCCCGCCATCACCACCGCGATCTTCGGCCTCGGCGCCCACGATCTCCAGCCGCGCTGGCTGGTCGCGGCCTATGAGAACATGGACAGGTCCGACGGCGCCCCGCTGATCTATCTGGGCTCGCAGTTCTTCGCCAAGACGCCCTCGCCGCGGCTCACCGAGATCCAGGCCCGCCTACGCGTCGCCTATCCCGAGACGCAATTGATGGCGCCGCCGACCCGGGAGAACCCGAAGCTCCTGCCCCCCGGCGCCTTCCGCGTCCGCTTCCACTCGGTCGGCGGCTACGGCACCATCGCCACCGGCAAGCTCCTCACCGACATTCTCGCCGGCGTGCTCGATCTCCATTCCAAGGCCGCGCCGAAATACGGCTCCGAGAAGAGCGGCGCCCCGACCAACTACTACATGACCCTCAGCCCCGAGCCGGTGAAGATCACCAACGCCGAGCTCGAGGAGGTCGAGATCGTCATCTCGCCCGACCACAAGGTCTTCTCCCACACCAACCCGCTGCGCGGCCTGGGTGAGGGCGGCACCTTCATCCTCCAGTCGAGCCTCACGCCGCTCGAGACCTGGCAGGGCCTGCCGGCTCATGCCCGCAAGACGATCCGCGACCGCCACATCAAGGTCTTCGTGATCGACGCCTTCGCCGTCGCCAAGCGCCACGCCCCGACCGCCGACCTCGAGACCAGGATGATGGGCATCGCCTTCATCGGCGCGGTCTGCGGCCACCTCGACGACGTCGCCGCCGGCACCACGGCCGAGGCCGTCCTCGACAAGACCCGCAAGCTGATCACCAAGAAGTTCGGCGCCAAGGGCGCCCGGATCGTCGAAGGCAACATGGCGGTGATCCGCGACGGGCTCGAGGCGACCGTGAGCATCGACTACGGCGACCCGGCCTATGCCGAGGGCGCCGTCGCCGAACCGGTGCGGGGCCGCGACATCTCGATCTCCGCCCTGATGTGCCGGGGTGGCCGCGAGACCGCCGACGCCGGCTTCCTCGACGCCGAATATTACGACGACGTCGTCGCCGGCCATTTCCGCGACGGCACCGTCGGCGAGGCGCCGGTGCTGCCGGGAACCGGCCTGTTCATGCCGGCGGCGAGCGCCGCCTGGAAGGACAAGGGTCTGTTCCGTCGCGCCGTACCGGTCTTCGACGCCAGCCTGTGCACCGGCTGCGTCGAATGCGCCCTGGTCTGCCCCGACGCCGCCATCCCCAACACCGTGCACGAGATCCACGATCTCCTGCTCGCCGCGATCGCCCACCAGTCGGTGACCGACGCCCAGAAGGAGGCCCTGCGCGGGCATGTCTTCGCCCTCGCGACGAGCGTCCGCGAGACCCTGCGCGCCGGCGCCTCCGACCGGCCGTTCCACGAGATCGTCGCCATCGCCGCCGCCCCCCTCGGCGCCGACGACCCGACCCTGCGCGAGAACCTGCGTCGCGTCGTCGCCACGCTTGAGAGCTTCCCCGTCGCCCGCACCCGGCCGTTCTTCGACGCCATGGAAAAGGCGACCCCGGGCACCGGCGGCCTGTTCTCCGCCACCATCGACCCGTGGAAATGCTCGGGCTGCCTCGAATGCGTCCAGATCTGCGGCCCCGGCGCGCTGAAGGAGCGCGCCCAGGACGTCGACCTGCTCGACATGCTGCAGACCCGCTTCGAATTCCTGTCGGAGACCCCCAACACCCCGGCCCGCTTCGTCGAGGGCGCCACCTCGATCGACGGCGACACCAAGCGCCTGATCCTCGACCGGGCCAACTACTATGCCGTCACCGGCGGTCACGGCGCCTGTCGCGGCTGCGGCGAGGTCACCGCCATCCGCCTCGTCGTCGCCACCAACCGGGCGCTGCACGCCCGTCGCAACAAGACCCACATCCGCGCCCTGGAGGAGCTGATCGACGGTCTCGCCGCCAAGCGCGCCACCGTCGGCCCCGATACGGCGCGGCTGGCCCGCATCGACCTAGCCGCCGCTCGCCTGGAGAAGCATCTCTACGCGCTGGAGAGCGGGCCTTCCGGCAACGGCCCGTCGAGCTCGGTGATCGCCAACGCCACCGGCTGCTCGAGCGTCTATGCCTCGACCTTCCCGTTCAATCCCTACTCCGACCCCTGGGTCAACAGCCTGTTCCAGGACTCGCCGCCGCTCGCCAAGGGCCTGTTCGAGGGCCTCGGCGCCGGTGCGGCGGAAGACGTCAAGGCGCTGCGCATCGCCCAATTGGAACTCGACGACGCCTATGATCCGGCGGTCCACGACGCCTATTTCCGCACCTTCGACTGGACCCGCTTCACGCCGGAGGAAATCGCGCTTCTGCCGACCGTGATCAGCATGGGCGGCGACGGCGCGACCTACGACATCGGCTTCGGCGCGCTGTCGCGGCTGCTCGCCACCCGCACCCCGGTCAAGGTCGTGGTGCTGAACTCCGGCGCCTATTCCAACACCGGCGGCCAGGCCTCGACCGCCAGCTTCACCGGCCAGGACTCCGATCTCGCCCGTGTCGGCGCGGCCCACGACGGCAAACAGGAAGACCGCAAGGAACTCGGCCTGATCGCCGCCTTCCATCCCAACGTCTTCGTCGTCCAGACCTCGGCGGCGTTCCAGGGCCACTTCCTGAAGAACGTCGTCTCGTTCCTGAACTATTCCGACGCCCCGGCGGTGCTCGACGTCTACACCCCCTGCCAGTCCGAGCACGGTATCGCCGACGCCGCCGCCTCGCAGCATTCCCGCATGGCGGTGGAGAGTCGGATGAACCCGCTGTTCGTCCACGATCCGCGTCTCGCCTCGACCCGCGCCCGCGTCTCGCTCGACGGCAACCCCGCCCCCGACCGCGACTGGATGACCGTCTCGGTCGCCCATCTCGACGCCGAGGGCAAACCGGCGCTGATCGACCTGCCCTTCACGCCGGCCGACTTCGCCCATGCCGAAGGCCGCTTCAAGAAGCACTTCCATCCGCTCCCCGAGGGCGCCGCCGGAAACCCCGTCCACGAATGGGTCGACCTTCCCGAAGCGACACGGACGACTTCGACGCCCTTCATCTGGGCGCTCGACGACACCCGCCGGCTGGTCCGTCTGGCGGTCTCCCCGGCGATCGTCCATCTCGTCACCGAGCGGCGCAAGTATTGGCGCACCCTGCAGTATCTCTCCGGTCTGCAGATCGCCGAGATGGACACCGCCCATCGCGCCGAGATCGACGCGTTGCAGGAGAAGGTCCAGACGCTGACCAGCGATCGCGAGGACAGTCTCGACGGCTTCGCCCGCGCCATGTCGGAACTGGCGGCGTCCTCCGCCGCCCCCGCCTCGCGCGGTCTCGCCGGCCTCGCCGGTCTCGCCGCCCCGAGCCCCGCCACGACGGCGAAGGCCGCCGCCCCGAACGGCAATGGGGCGCCGGTCCACGTCGACGAGGCCGACTACGCCAAGTGCACCAACTGCAAGACCTGCTACCAGGACCTCGGTGAGTTCTTCGAGAAGACCACCATCATGGTCGACGGCGTGGCCAAGGAGGTCGGGCATCTGAAGCCCCACGCCTTCGACCACGTCACGGTGACGCCCGAGCTTCGCGCCCGCTTCGATCGGGTGATCGCCAACTGTGACGCGGAGATCATCCAATGACCGGTCGTGAACACCTGGATCGCTGGGCCGAGACCGAGCGCGCGCTCGAGTCGTCGCGGGAGCGTCTCGCCGAACTCGAGCACACGGCGGAGGTCGAGATCTTCCACAAGCAGCTCGACCTGCTCCGGCGCCGGCTGCTCGCCGACCCGCAGTCCTTCCGTCAGATGTTCATCTCGGAGGGCATGGAGGCGATCGCCTGGGAGTTCCAGCAGGAGGAGCTGAGCGGCGCCTTCACCCAGACCTTCTGGAAGCTGCTGCTGCCCGGCGACGACGTCAGCCTGATCCTCCAGCGCTTCGTCTGGAACATGCCCTTGCGCTACAAGCGCAAGTTCATCCGCGCCCTCGACGTCCACATGGGCGCCCGCTACCCGCTGTTCGCCGGTCTTTCGACCGGTTGGCCCGGCGACAACGGCATCCCGCCCTACATGCGCGCCGCCGAACTGCGGGCGACCGACTTCGAGCTCGTCAATCAGGGCTACCTCGGCTACATGAGCCTCGGCTACACCGCCCGCGAGGTCGAGCTCATCGTCTGGCTCGAGGTGCTGCGCGACAAGCAGTGCGAGGATCGCCCCTGCGAACTCGGCATCCGCATCGCCGGTCGCGCCGAGCCCAAGGGCGGCTGCCCGGTCAAGATCCACATTCCCGAGATGCTGCAACTCCTCGGCACCGGTCGCTTCCACGAGGCGTTGAAGCTGATCGAGGGCAGCAATCCGCTGCCCAACGTCACCGGCCGCGTCTGCCCCCAGGAACTCCAGTGCCAGGGCGTGTGCACCATCAACACCCGGCCGATCGAGATCGGCCAGCTCGAGTGGTATCTGCCGCAGCGTGAAAAGCTGATGCACCCGAAGGGTGAGCTGGCGGCGTTGCTCGACCCCTGGACCCGCGCCGACAAACCGCCGATCGCGGTGGTCGGCTCCGGCCCCTCGGGCCTGATCAACGCCTATCTGCTCGCCGCCGAGGGCTATCCGGTCACCGTCTTCGAGGCCTTCCACGACCTCGGCGGCGTGCTGCGCTACGGCATTCCCGAATTCCGCCTGCCCAATTCGCTGATCGACGACGTCGTCGGCAAGATCACCCGGCTCGGCGGCCGCTTCGTCAAGAACTTCGTGGTCGGCAAGACCGCCACCATCGCCGATCTCAAGGAGGCCGGCTTCTGGCGCGTCTTCGTCGGCACCGGCGCCGGCCTGCCGCGCTTCATGAACGTCCCCGGCGAGCATCTCAACGGCGTCATGTCGGCCAACGAGTTCCTCACTCGCGTCAACCTGATGCAGGGCCACATCGAGGGCTACGAGACGCCGCTGCCCGACGTCGCCGGCAAGCGGGTGATGATCATCGGCGGCGGCAACACCGCGATGGACGCGGCCCGCACCGCCCGCCGCCTCGGCGGCCTCGTCACCATCGTCTATCGCCGCACCAAGGCGGAGATGCCGGCCCGCGTCGAGGAACTCCACCACGCGCTGGAGGAAGGCATCGAACTCGCCGAACTCAGCGCGCCCAACGAGTTCATCGGCGAGGACAAGACCAACATCCTCACCCATGCGGTGGTCGAGATCATGGAACTCGGCGCCCCCGACGCCTCCGGCAGGCGCAGCCCGGTCGCCTCCGGCCGCACCCGCACCATGGCCGTCGATCTCGCCATCATGGCGCTCGGCAATTCCCCCAATCCGATCGTCAAGGACGCCGAGCCGACGCTCAAGACCACAAAGTGGGGCACCATCGATCTGCCGCAGGCCGGCAGCCAGGAGACCTCGATCGAAGGGGTCTTCTCCGGCGGCGACGCGGCGCGCGGCGGCTCGACCGCCATCCGCGCCGCCGGCGACGGTCAGGCGGCGGCCCGTCAGATCGTCGGCGACAACCCGTTCTCGACGGAGGAGACCCGCGCCAAGGTGGCGGCGGCGGCGCGCTACACCGACCTCGGCAACACGCCCTCGGCGATTCTCGAGAAGATCGAGCTGTCGCAGGGGATCGTCGAATTCGTCGTCCACGCCCCGCTGATCGCCCGCGCCGCCCGCGCCGGCCAGTTCGTCCGCGTGCTCGCCTGGGCCAAGGGCGAGTTGATCCCGCTGACGCTCGCCGATTGGGACGCCGACGCCGGCACCATCGATCTGGTGATCCAGGGTCTCGGCACCTCGTCGATCACCATCAACAAGATGGAGGTCGGCGACGTCTTCACCGGCATCGCCGGCCCGCTCGGCCGCCCGAGCGAGGTCCATCCGGTGGCGGAAGGCGAGACGGTGGTCTTCACCGCCGGCGGCGTCGGCCTGCCGCCGGTCTACCCGATCATGCGCGAGCACCTCCGGATCGGCAATCACGTCACCCTGATCGCCGGCTTCCGGTCCGAGAGCCTGATGTTCTGGACCGAGGCGGAGGCCCGAATCGGCCGCCTCCAGGCCGAGTTCGGCGACCGTCTCGAGGTGATCTACGCCACCAACGACGGCAGCATCGGCTGGCACGGCTTCGTCACCGGACCCTTGCAGGAGATGCTCGAGGCGAAGCGGTCGATCGCCGAGGTGGTCACCATCGGCCCGCCGCTGATGATGCGGGCGGTCTCCGACCTGACCCGCCCCTACGGCGTCAAGACCATCGCCAGCCTCAACTCGATCATGGTCGACGCCACCGGCATGTGTGGCGCCTGCATGGTTCCGGTGGTGATCGACGGCAAGCTGGTGCGCAAGCACGCCTGCATCGACGGCCCGGAGATCGACTCCCATCTGATCGACTGGGACAAGTTCCTGCCGCGCTTCAACCTGTTCCGCACCCAGGAAGCGAGGTCCCGCGCCGCGCGCTGTCTGTGACGGCAGCCACGACGAAAACCGGCTCGCTCCCTCCGGGCGAGCCGGTTTCCTCATGTCGTCCCGTCGACGTGATCGCGTGATGGTTCGAGACGAGCCCTGCGGGCTCTCCTCACCATGAGGGCTCTGGGGTATTTTCGAAGCAAATACAAACACCTCATGGTGAGGAGACGCGCGTCGCGCGTCGTCTCGAACCATCGCGCACCGACCTGGACCTCGCGATCTGGCCCCCACGGCCGGACTACCCCGCCTCAGCCGCGCCAGCCGAGGAAGCGGCGCTCGACGGCGTTGATGATCCAGTTCACCATGAGCCCGAGGACCGAAAGGAGCGTCACCCCGGTGAACAGGCGCTCGAGATCGTAGAGCGATCCCGCCTCCAGGATATAGGCCCCGACCCCGAATTCGGCGCCGAGCATCTCCGCCGCCACCAACAGGATGATGCCGATCGAGATCGACACCCTGAGGCCCGACAGGATGCCGGGGAAGGCGCCGGGCAGGACGATCTTGGAGACGATCGACCACCAGGTGAGGCCGAAGCTCTGGCCCATGCGGATCAGGCCGCGATCGACGTTGTCGACCGCGCCATAGGTCGCCACCACCGTCGGCGTGAAGGTGCCGAAGGCGATGAGCGCGTATTTCGAGGTCTCGTCGATCCCGAACCAGATGACGAAGAGCGGCAGAAGCGCGATCTTCGGGATCGGGAACAGCGCCGCCACCAAGGGCACCAGCCCGGCCCGCACCAGCCCGAAGAGACCGATCGCCACCCCGAGCGAGACGCCGACGCCGATGCCGATCGAGGCGCCGACCACCAGGCGGCGCAGCGACGGCACCAGATGCACCCACAACATGCCGCTGCGCCACAGCTCGACGAAGGTGTCGAACACCGCCGAGGGGCGCGGCAACGTCAGCGCCGAGATCCAGCCCGTCCGCGTGCCGATCTCGGCGAGCCCGATCAGCACCACGAACACCGCCAGTCCGATGCCCGGGATCGCCTGCGGCGCGAAGCCCCGCCCCCGGAACGCGACCGCCCGACCCGCGCCCTCACCCATCGATCAACTCCCGATCCGCCGCCATCGCCTCGTCGCGCATCAGATCCCACAGCCGTTTCTGATGGGCCTCGAGCGTCGGATCGCCGAGGCTGCGCTCGGCGAGCGGCATGTCGATCGTCTCCACCGCCTGGATCCGCCCCGGGCGGCGCGACAGGACGACGATCCGATGACCGAGGCGCACCGCCTCGGCGAGATTGTGGGTGACGTAGACCGCCGTGAACGGCTGGCGCGTCCACAAGGAGACGAGATCGTCGAGTAGCAACTCGCGGGTCTGGCTGTCGAGCGCCGACAAGGGCTCGTCGAGCAGCATCACCGCCGGCCGAACCGCCAGTGCCCGGGCGATGGCGACGCGCTGCTTCATGCCGCCGGACAACTGTTTGGGCAGAGCCCGGCGGAACTCGGTGAGCCGGGTGCGCGCCAGGACGTCGGCGACGATCGCCTCGGTCTCGTCGCGGCCGAGCCGGTGATCCTCGAGCACCAGCCGCACGTTGCCCTCGACGCTGCGCCACGGCAGCAGCGCGAAATGCTGGAAGACGTAGGTCAGCGGATTGAGCGAATCCTCAGGCGGTTCGCCCACCGTCAACACCCGCCCGCGCGACGGCTGCTCGAGCCCGCCGAGAAACCTCAGCAGGGTCGACTTGCCGCAGCCGGACGGGCCGACCAGACAGACGATCTGCCCGCGCGGAATGTCGAGCGTGACGTCACGCAGAACCTCGACCGGTCCATAGGAATGGCCGACGTTCTCGATCAACAGATCCATGAACTTCTCCGCCCGGGACGAGGCCGGGAATGGGGCTCGCGGCCTCGTTGATCGATCCTCAGATGGTCTTCACGTAGGAAGTGTCGAAGACCATCTCGGGCGTGATGGTGTCCTTGACCATCTTTTCCGACTTGAACCAGTCGAGCTGCTCGGTGACCGACGCGAGCGACAGCGCCAACCCCCGATTGATGCGGATGGCATCGTCGACCAGCCGCTCTCGCGCCACCTCGAAGGGGGTCGAGGTACCGACGTATTTGTGGACGATCTGGGCGATGGCGTCGACCTCGCTCGCCGGCGCGGTGCGATCGACGAAGGCCGAATCGTAGTCGTCGACGGCGCGCGAATAGGCCCGCACGAAGGCTTGCGTCTTGGCGCGTTCGTCGGAGGCGTTGGCCTTCGAGGTGAACACCGTCGTGACCTGATAGTTGGGCGCGAAGTCGGAGATCAGCCCGATCTGCTTGGCGGTACCCTCGGCGATCATCTTCTTGGCGATGCTCGTCTGGATCGCCCAGCTGTCGATCTGGCCGCTCGACAGGGCGGCGACCACCGCGCCGAGCTTATGCAGCGGCTTGAGCGAGATCGACGACATCGGGATGCCGGCGCCCTGCGCGACCTTGTGGATCATGAAGTGGAACGAGGATCCGGCCGTGGTGATGCCGAAGCTGTGGCCGGCGAGATCCTTCGGGGTCTTCAGCCCGGCCTCCCAGGCCTTGTTGGAGGCGAGCAGGATGGAGCCGACATGGCCCTTCTGTTCCATCAGGGCGCCGCCGATCACCCGAACCGCGTTCTTCTCCGCCAGGCTGACGAGACCGCCGCTCATCGCGGTGACGCCGTAATCGGCGTCGCCCGAGGCGATCGCCACGGCGAGCGGCTGCGCCGCCTCGAAGAACTTCAGTTCGACGTCGAAACCCTCGTCACGGAAGTAGCCTCGCTCGAAGGCGATGAAGCTCGGGGAATGGCTGCCCAGATGCAGCACGCCGAGGTTCAGCTTGGTCGCCGCGCGCGACGGCGTCGCGAACGCGCCGGCCAGACCGAGGGCACCGGCTGCGGTCAGGAACCGACGGCGATCGAGAGAGAGAGAATGCATGGGTGGGGCTCCTTCTTCCCTGCGGCGCGGCGTCCCTCATTGTCTCCGAAGGATCGCCCCGCCGAGGGATACATACAACACTCCGCCGCCCGGGTCTCCCGTTCGAGAGCCCCCTTCACGACGAGGACAGGCGCCGGTCGCATGGGCTGCTCACCCACGATACGGGGAAGAGCGCGACAGGGCACTGGCGCCCGACGCCGTTCGCCCGCCTCTTCGGCCCGTCCTTGCCGGCTCGACCCACGGCTGTCCGGTTGGCCGCCCGGCGCGTATGCGCGCCCTCCCTTCTCCCCCTCGCGGGGCCTCCGCGTGGTTCGAAGAATCTTCTCTTCGACCTCGGAGCGCGATGGTTCGAGGTCCCGCCAGGTGGGGCGCCTCACCATGAAGCATTTGTTCTAGTTGCCGAAATTACAAGCGCTTCATGGTGAGGTGCGAGCAACGCGAGCCTCGAACCATCGCGCACGGATATCGCCAGGACGACATGGCGAATCACGCGGAAGTCCCCCAAGGGGGAACGATCCGCGGCCGGCGGTGTCGCGGCCGCAGTGGGTCGAACCCGCCGTCGCCGGTACGGAGAGGCCGGCCGCCTCGGACTTCGCGCCGCCCCCGGACCGAAGCCGTCAGCCGTTGGTCTCGACGACCTCGACCATGAAGGGCTGGCCGTCGACCACCAGGCGATAGGCGTGAGCCTTGCCGTTGGGAACCGATGCCGACGGAGCGGCGGGTGCCGCGGGCGGCGGGGCGACCGGAGCCGGCGCCGGAGCGGCGGCCTTCGGCGGTGCCGCCACCGGCGTCGCTTCGGCGGCGCCCGGAGGCGGCTCGAAGGCCGCCGGATTGCCGCGATTCTTGAGGAACTTCATCCCGACCTGCGGGAACAGCGCCCAGGTCAGGACGTCGTCGATGGTGTTCTCACCCTCGGCGAGGCGGATGTCCTCACTCTTCGCCTGATCGACGAGCTCGGTCGCCAGATGGTCCATCTCCGGCTTCAGGAGATCGGCCGGCCGGCAGGTGATCGGATCCTTGCCGTCGAGCACCCGGGCCTGGAGCGCGGCGTTGCACGGCGCCGGCAGTTCCCCGTACTCGCCGCGCAGGATGCCCTGCACCTCGGTGGCGATCACCTTGTAGCGCTCGCCGAGCAACACGTTCATCACCGCTTGCGTGCCGACGATCTGCGAGGTCGGGGTGACCAGCGGCAGGAAGCCGAGGTCCTCGCGGACGCGCGGGATCTCGGCCAGGACCTCGTCGAACCGGTGCTCGGCCTTCTGCTGCTTCAACTGGCCTTCCATGTTGGTCAGCATGCCGCCCGGCACCTGCGCCACCAGGATGCGGGAATCGATGCCGCGCAGCGAGCCCTCGAACTTGGCGTATTTCGGCCGGACCTTGCGGAAATAGGCGGCGACGTCCTCGAGCGCGTGCATGTCGAGGCCGGTGTCGCGGTCGGTGTCGCGGAAGATCGCCACCACCGACTCCGTGGCGCTGTGGCCATAGGTGTGGGACATCGACGAGATCGCCGTATCGACGCCGTCGAGCCCCGCCTCGACCGCCTTGACGATCGCCGCCGTCGACAGGCCGGTGGTCGCGTGGGCATGCATGTGGATCGGGATCGCCAGCGCCGACTTCAGCCCCTTGACGATCTCGTGGGCCTGGAACGGCCCGATCAGCCCGGCCATGTCCTTCAGGCAGACGCTGTCGGCGCCCATGTCCTCGATGCGGCGACCGAGATCGATCCACTTGGCGACCGTGTGGACCGGCGAGGTGGTGTAGCAGATCGTGCCCTGGGCGTGCTGGCCCTGCTTCTTCACCGCCTTCATCGCGGTCTCGAGATTGCGCACGTCGTTCAGCGCGTCGAAGACGCGGAAGACCCCGACGCCGTTGACCGCCGAGCGCTCGACGAAGGTCTCGACGACGTCGTCGGCGTAGTGGCGATAGCCGATCAGGTTCTGCCCGCGCAGCAACATCTGCTGCGGCGTCCTCGGCATCGCCTTCTTCAATTCGCGGATGCGTTCCCACGGGTCCTCGCCGAGGAAGCGGATGCAGGCGTCGAAGGTCGCCCCGCCCCAGGATTCGATCGACCAGTAGCCCATCCGATCGAGTTTCTCGGCGATCGGCAGCATGTCGTCGATGCGCATGCGCGTCGCGAACAGCGACTGATGCGCATCGCGCAGCGCCAGTTCCGTCATTCGAAGAGGTTTGGACGAGACGGTCATGATCAGCATTCCGATCCGAGAACGGTGAACGGTCGCGCCGGAACACGACCGGCGTGGATGGTCGAGGTGCACGAGGACGGGCCCCCGCGTATTCACCGCGCCCCTTGGGGCGCGGGGTGGAACCCGTCGTCGCGGTCGCAAACCCGCGCCGGACCCCTCACGGACCCGGTACCCGCGTGTCGGGCGTCCGGGACGGTTCACCGACGGGAAACGACCGGGCGGTATCGCAGCCGCGCTTCGATGCCGAGGGCGATGGTAAGGGCTGCGAAGCGACCGGCTCAAGCGGAATCGCGGATTTCCCCGTCTCATCCGCAACCTACCTGATCGGACTTCCCCCCTGTGGCGAAGCCCCGGGGGGCGTCGTCGTCGCGCGGAGGAGCCGAGTATCGCCGCTCATTCGATCTCGAGATAACGCTCGCCCTTGCAACCGCAGACCGGGCAGGCATCGGGTGCCTCGCCGATCACCGTGTGGCCGCAGTGAGGGCAGACTC
The DNA here is from genome assembly GCA_048497495.1 of Prosthecomicrobium sp. Taxonomy (GTDB): domain Bacteria; phylum Pseudomonadota; class Alphaproteobacteria; order Rhizobiales; family Ancalomicrobiaceae; genus JAFHCF01. The sequence goes on along the minus strand of JAFHCF010000224.1, from coordinate 20,424 downwards.
GGGTGTGGACGTCGCCGAGATCGGTGCCGTCCGTGACGGCGGCGAGCGCCTTGGTGAAGAGGTCGTAGTGGACCTTCTCCACCTCGAGGGCGTAGCGCATCGAGCGCGTCGCCTTCTTGTGACCCTCTTCCTGCGCCCGCTCCAGCATCGGCGGATACATCTCGGTGAACTCGTCCTTCTCGCCGGCCATGGCGTCGACGAGGTTGGCCGCCGTCCCGGCGACGCCGTCCATGGCGCGCAGATGGGCGAGCGCATGGATGGTCTCGGCCGCGGCGACGGCGCGGAACAGCTTGGCGACGCCCGGAAAGCCGTCCGTTTCCGCCTGTTCGCCATAGGCGAGATATCTGCGGTTGGCCTGGGATTCGCCGGCGAAGGCTTCTTTCAGATCCTCGAGGGTGCTCATGGGGTGCTCCTTGGTCGACGGCCCGCCCGCGAGCGGCGTGACCTGCCTCGCGCGACGGCCGATGGACGAAGACCTAACCACTACGCGAGACCGGTTTCATCCGACCTTTCCCCTATGGGGATCCTCGCATGATTCGGCGGGTCCTCTCGGCGATGCCGGTGCGCGATGGTTCGAGACCAGCCCATGGCCCTCCCCACCATGAGGCGCCTCTGGATTCTTCGTAACAATTACGAGAGTTTCTTGGTGAGGAGCGCACGGGCCACGAGCCCGTCTCGAACCATCGCGCGGGGAAGGGAACCCGCGCCGCCCGCCTCAGGCGGTGAGCAGGCCGTATTCCTCGGGTCGCCGATGGAGCTCGAAATTGAAAATGTGATCCTGGATCTCCCGGCAGCGGTCGAGGTCGCATTCGGCCAGCGCGATCTCGTCGCCGAGCGTCGTGCACCGCGCCACGATCTCACCGGTCGGCGCGATGATGCAGGAGCCGCCGATCAGATCGCAGTCCTCCTCGCGCCCCGCCTTGGCCACGCCCACCACCCAGGTGCCGTTCTGATAGGCGCCCGCCTGCATCACCAGATGATTGTGGAAATCCTGGAGATGGTCGTGTTCCGGGGCGAGCGGATAGTGCACCGGCGTGTTGTAGCCGAGCAGCACCAGCTCCGCCTTCTGCAGCCCGAGGACGCGGAAGGTCTCCGGCCAGCGCCGGTCGTTGCAGATGCACATGCCGACCCGTCCGCCGAAGGCCTGGTGGACCCGAAAGCCGAGATCGCCGGGCTCGAAATAGCGCTTTTCCAGGTGCTGGAACGGCCGCCAGGCTTCATACTCGCGATGGCCCGGCAGATGGATCTTGCGATACTTGCCGAGGATCACCCCCTGATCGTCGACGATGATCGAGGTGTTGAAACGCCGGGTCGCGCCGGTCGCGTCGACCGTCTTCTCGGCATAGCCGAGATAGAACCCGACCCCGAGCCGCCGCGCCGCCTCGAACAGCGGCAGGGTCTCGGCCGACGGCATCTCGGTCTCGAACCAGGCGTCGACGTCCCGCTGATCCTCCATGTACCAGCGCGGAAAGAACGTCGTCAGCGCCAGTTCCGGGAACACCACCAACCCGGCGCCCGAGCCCGCCGCCCGCTCCATCAGCGCGATCATCCGCGCCACGGCCGAGGCCCGCGGTTCGTCACGGGCGATGGGCCCGAGCTGGGCGGCGGCGAGGGTGATCATTCTGGACATCGGGGATCTCGTCTTCAGTCGCGGGATTCGGCGAGCGTCAGCGCCACGTCGAGGAGGATCTCGGCGCCGAGGCCGATCTCCTGCGGCGCGGTGTATTCGCGGACGTTGTGGCTGAGCCCGCCCCGGCTCGGCACGAAGATCATGCCGGTCGGGCAGTTGGGCGCGAACATCTGGGCGTCGTGGCCGGCGCCCGACGGCATCCGCAGGACACTCGCGCCGCGCCGCTTCGCCGCCGTCTCCACCAGGGCGACGAGGCGAGGATCGAACTCCACCGGCTCGAACCGCGCCAGCCGGCGGCTCGCGACCGTCGCGCCCTCCGCCCGCGCCGCTTGCCCGATCGCGGCTTCCGCCAGCGCTTCCGCCTCGCGCAGGATCCCCTCGTCGGTGTTGCGCAGATCGACGGTGAAGACCGCCTTGCGCGCCACGACGTTGACCAGCCCGGGCTCGAGCCGCAGCGCGCCGACGGTCGCCACCTGCGTGCCCCCCAGCCGTTCGGCGATCTCGCGCACCGCCACCACCGCCCGCGCCGCCACCAGCGCCGCGTCGCAGCGCATCGACATCGGCGTGGTGCCGGCATGGTTGGAGACGCCCGTGACCGTGTATTCGGTCCACGAGATGCCCTGGACCCCGCTCACCGCGCCGATCGCGAGCCCATCGCGCTCGAGCACCGGCCCCTGCTCGACGTGGAGTTCGAGATAGGCGTGGGGCACGAGGTATTTCGGCGGCAGGTCGCCGGCGAAGCCGATCTCGCGCAGTTCCGCCGCGACCGACCTGCCGTCGATGCCGATGGTGGCGAGCGCCGCGTCGAGGTCGAGCGCGCCCTGATGAACGGCGCTGCCCATCATGTCGGGGGCGAAGCGGGCGCCCTCCTCGTTGGTGAAGAAGGCGACGGCGATCGGCCGCCGCGTCGTCGCCCTCGCGTCGTCCAGCGCCGCGATCACCTCGAGCCCGGCGAGCACGCCGAGATTGCCGTCGTAGAGCCCACCGGTCGCCACCGTGTCGATGTGCGAGCCGATCATCACCGGCGCGCCCTCGGTGGTCCCGGCGCGGGTGCCCCAGACGTTGCCGATGCGGTCGATCGAGATGGCGAGGCCGAGATCGCGCATCCAGCCGACGACGAGCCGTCGCCCCTCCCCGTCCTCGGCCGTCAGCGCCAGACGGCAGACGCCACCGCCGGGAAGCGCGCCGACCCGGCCGAGAGCCTCGATCCGGCCCATCAGGCGATCGAGATCGATGCGCGGCGTGGGGATCGCGATCATGCCGGGACGCGCTCCTCGATCGACGACGGCGACATGCCGACGAGCTGCTCCCACAGCACCGGATCGGTGGCGCCTTCCGTCCCGAAGACGAGAACCCGAGCATCCGGCCCGAGCCCCAGTCGCTGCCGCGCCGACGCATCATTCGCCACCGCCAGCAGGGCGGCGAAACCGGCGACCGCCGATTCGCCGGCGACCAGCGGCGCGTCGCCGTGGCGACCCTCGGCGAGCAGCCTCATCGCCTCGACCGCCGCGGCGTCGTCGAGCCCGACGACGGCGTCGGTCGCGCTCTCGAGCACCCGCCAGGCGAGTTCGGAGACCTCGCCGCAGGCGAGCCCGGCCATCAGCGTGTCGAGATCGCCCTCGATCGCCACCGGGTGGCCGGCGCGGATCGACTCCAGCCAACAGGCCGACTTCAGCGGATCGGCGAGCACGATCGTCGGACGGGCGGCGCCCGATCGGCGGATGAACTGGGCGGCGACCGCCGCCGCCATGCCGCCGACGCCGGTCTGAAGAAAGACGTGGGTCGGCGGCAGCGCCTCCGGCCATTGTTCGATCGCCTCGGCCGCCATCAGCTCGTAGCCCTGCATGACGTCCTTGGGGATGTCGGCGTAACCCTCATAAGAAGTGTCGGAGACGACGATCCAGCCCTGGCGATCCGCCGCCGCCTGCGCCTCGCGCACGCTCTCGTCGTAATTACCGGCGGAGCGGACGACGCGGGCGCCGTAGCGTTCGATCTCGGCCTTGCGGCCGTCGCTGACGGTCGCGTGGATGAAGATGACGCAGCCGCAGCCGAAGGTCCGCGCCCCCCAGGCGACGGAACGGCCGTGGTTGCCGTCGGTGGCGCAGGTGACGGTGACGCCCGCCGCATGGGTGGCGAAGGCGGCGGTATCCTCGGGCGAGATGCCCTTCGCCGCGGCGCCGCGCAGCAGAACCTTCCACACCGCATAGGCGCCGCCCAGCGCCTTGAAACTGCCGAGGCCGAAGCGCGAGGCCTCGTGCTTGTAGTGGAGGGCGGCGATGCCGACGGCCCGCGCCACGCCGGTGAGGGCGAGAAGCGGCGTCGGCGCATGGCCGGGCCAGGACGAGATGGTGGCGCGCGCCTCAGCGAAGGCGGCCTCGTTGAGGACGGCGTCCTGCGCGGCGCTCCAGGGGGCGCGGCGCGCCGCGGGGGTGGTGACGAGGACGAAGCGCGGAGCGGTCGACAAGGGGGATCTCCTGGGTCGACACCGGGGCGCTCGCCCCGGTGCCGCCTGTGTTGGGTGAAGCGGCGTCAGTACGCCTTCTTCTCCTTTTCGATCGACGCCAGCATGCTGTCGAGCATGGCGAGGCCGTCGGCGCCGTATTTCTGCTCGATCAGCTTGCGCACCGCCGGCTGGGCGAGGGCCGCGAACTTCGCCTGCTCGTCCGGCGGCACGACGTTGATGCTCATCTTCTTGGCCAGCGCCGGCAGGCCCTTGTCGGAGGCCTCGATGACGCGGCTCATCGAGCGCCCGGCTTCCGTGGCGACGTCGGCCGCCCAGTTGACGAGATAGCGGTTCTGCGGGCTGAGGCCGTCGTAGAATGCCTTGTTCATCGTCCAGACATAGGGCGTGATCAGGTGGTTGGTGACGGAGAGATACTTCTGCACCTCGTCGAACTTGGCGAAGGCGATGACCGGCACCGGGTTCATCTCGCCGTCGGCGACGCCGGTCTGCAGCGCGGTGTAGACCTCGGCCCAGGGCAGCGCCGTCGGCTGGCCACCGAGCGACGAGATGATCGCCTCGTGGGTCGGCAGCGTCATGGTGCGGATGCGCAGTCCCGCCATGTCGGCGGTCGACTTGATCGGGCGCTTGGAATTGGTGAAGGCGAAGAAACCGCCGGAATCGATCAGTCCGAGCACCTCGAGCCCGGTCTTGCCCTCGAGATCGGCGACGAACTTCTTGCCGAAGTCGCTCTTCCTGTCGATCACCCGGCTGGCGACGCCGATGTTGGGGAAGGCGAAGGGAATGTCGAAGACGCCGACCAGCGGATAATGCTGGGCGATGCCGCCGGCCGACGAGATGGTGCTCTCGACCAGGCCGGAGCGGACCTGTTCGATCACCTCGCCGTCCTTGCCGAGCTGGCCGTTGGCGAAGAGCTGAACCTCGATGGCGCCGTTGGAGCTGCTCTCCACCAGCGACTTGAACACCGCCGCCATGGCGCCGGAATGACTCTGGAACGGATCGTCGGGGTTGAGATGGGCGAGGCGGATGGTGACGTCGGCCGCCAGCACCCGGGTCGACAGGCAGGCGACGGCGAGGCCGAGGCCGAGGGTTCTCAGAAACGTCATGGGACTCTCCTTCTCGAGGGGTGGCCGGCTATCCGACGAAGCCGAGCAGACGGGGGACGAACAGGGTCATGTCTTCCCAGTAGGCGACGGCGACGAGCACCGCGACTTCCGCCAGGATGAAGGGCCAGAGCTCCTTGGCGATCGCCTCGATCTTCTCTCCGGTGACGGAGGACAGAACGAAGAGACAGGCCCCCACCGGTGGCGTCATGAGCGAGATGTTGAGGGCGAGGATGATCACGATGCCGGCGTGCACCGGCTCCATGCCGATCTTCAGGGTGAGCGGCGCCAGCACCGGCGCCAGGATGATCAGGGTGGCGTTGATGTCCATCACCAGGCCGATCAAGAGCAGCAGCGCCAGGATCAGCCCGATCACCACCTTGGGATCCTGCGAGATCGACAGGATCGCCGCGGCGACCGCCTGGGGCACGCGGTTGAAGGTCGCCCACCAGCCGAGGATCGTCGCCGCCGCGATGATCAGGAAGATCACGCCGGTGATCCGCGCCGTCCTGACCCCGATCTCGTAGAGGTCCCTCCAGGTCAGGGCGCGGTAGATCACCCCACCGACGAAGAGCGAATAGGCCACCGCCACCGCCGCCGCTTCGGTCGGCGTGGCGAAGCCGCCGAGGATCGAGCCGAGGATGAAGACGGGCAGCAGCGCCGCGAGGATGCCCTCGCGCAGCGCCGTGAAGACGGCGCGGATGCTCGGCCGCCCCTTCCCTTCCGGCAGCCCCTTGGCCCGCGCCGTGAACGCGATCACCGCCATGCAGACGACGCCGATCAGGAGCCCCGGCAGGATGCCGGCGGCGAACAGGCCGGCGATCGACACGCCCATGATCGAGCCGTAGATGATGGCGAGCGTCGAGGGTGGGATGGTCGGCCCGATGATCGAGCCGGCGGCGGTCACGGCGCAGGCATAGGGCCGGGAATAGCCGCCGGCGACCATGGCCGGCACCAGCGTGTTGCCGAAGGCCGCCGCGTCCGCCGTCGCCGATCCGGTGATGCCGGCGAACATCACCGAGGCGACCATGTTGGAATGCGCCATGCCGCCCCGGAGCCAGCCGACCAGCGCGTCGGCGAGCCGGACGAGGCCCATGGTGATCCCCGAGCGGTTCATGATCTCGCCCGCCAGGACGAAGAACGGCATGGCCAGGAAGGGAAACAGATCGAGCCCGGCGAACAGCCGATCCGGCGCCATCGGCATGAAGCGCGGCCCCATTTCGAAGATGCCGACCATGCCGGCGACCCCGATCGCGATGCCGACCGGCAGACCGAGGGCGAGAAGGCCGAAGAAGGCGGCGGCGACCAGATAGGCACCCATCAGTCGAGACCCTCCGCGGCGACGTCGGCCGCACTGCGCTCCGGCGAGGCTTCGCCGAAGAGATCGCCGAACCCGACCAGCAGCAGCTGGACGCAGGCGAGGAACGAGGCGGTGGGGACCGCGGCGAAGGCATAGCCCTTCGGCATCGCGTAGATCATCGTCAGGCGCGAGAAGCCCTTCTCGGCGAACGACAGCCCGTACCAGAAGAGCAGGAAGAAGAAGGCGAAGCCGATCAGATCGAAGGAGACCGCCAGTACCCGCCGCATCCCCGCCGGAAACCGACTGAAGAGGAACTCGACGCCGATGTGCTCGCGATGGACGATGCCGGAGGAGATGGCGAGCAACGCCATCCAGATCATCAGGTATCGCGCCAATTCCTCGGTGAAGGTGATCGGCAGCGGGATGAAGTAGCGCACCACCACGCCGAGCCACACGTCCAGCACCAGCAGGGCGAGGAGCAGGACGCAGAGGCGGTCCACCCATCGATTGAGCCGGAGGCTGTAGGCCCTCGCGGTTTCTGCGAGATTGGTCATTGCCCGTCTGTCTCCGACCGAGGTAGTGGACTTTCGACCTCGCAATGAAATATCAATTTCATCGGACCTACAATAGCGAAATTCGATTTTCATATATTGCCACGGCCTCCGGAGGCGACATGGCGCAGATCAAGCAGGATTCCCTCACCCAGCGCGTTCATCGCCTCTATGGCGAGCTACCGGACGGCGAGCGCAAGGCCGCCGACTTCATCCTCGAGCGGCCGGGCGAACTGGCGATGCTGGCGGCCGGCGAGCTGGCGGAGCGCGTCGGCATCTCCAACGCCACGGTGTCGCGATTCTTCCGAAGGCTGGGCTATGCCTCCTTCGAGGAGGCGCGGCGGGCGGCCCGGGCGATGCGGGCCTCCGGCTCGCCGCTCTATCTCGCCGAGATGGATCATCTGCCCCAGCAGGGATCGATCATCGCCCGCAACATGGCGGCGGAGACCAAACTGGTCGAGATGTCGCTGTCGATGCAGAGCCCGCTGACCATCGAGGCGGTCACCCGCGCCCTCGCCGCCGCCCGCCGCATCCGGGTGGCGGGCTTCCGCAACAGCCATTTCGCCGCCGCCTACTTCTGCTCGACGATGGCGCAGCTGCGCCCCGACGTGGCGAGCCTCAACGCCGTCGGACAGACGCTCGGCGAGGGTCTCGCCGATCTCGGCCCCGGCGACGTGGTCGTGGTGGTGGGCTTGCGGCGGCGGCCGAACGGCTTCGTCGACGTCATGCGGTCGCTCGCCGGGACCGGCGCCGACGTCGTCCTCGTCGCCGATCGCAGCATTCGCGAAGCGCCGGCCTTCGCCAAGTGGACGCTCACCTGCGCCGTGGAACTGCCGCAGATCCTCGATTCCTACGGCGGCGCGCTCGCCGTGCTCCGCCTCGTCGCGCTCGAGACGATGCGCCGGCTCGGCAGCGATGCCCGCCGCCGGCTGGAGAGCATCGAGGCCTTCCACGAGACGCTGTCCGAACTCGAGTGACCCCGCCCGGCGACGGTCTCAGAGCCGCAGCACGACCCCGTCGCAGCGACCGATCCGCAGCGCCTGTCCATGGACCGGGCGCAGCGTGACGACCGGCGCGGTCGCCCCGCCCGGCCCCTCGGCGCGGGCGCCGATCACCAGTTCGTCGCCGTCGCGCACCAGGTCGAAGCGAATCGACGTACCGCCGCCACGCCAGTCGGCGGTCACCCCGTCGTCCTCCCAGAGCACCGCGCTCGCCCGCTCCGGGGTGCCGTAGATCGCCAATTCGCGCCCCGGGTCGTCGGTCGAGGGACGGTCGCCCGCCGCCACCGCCAGCGGCAGCATCGCCCCGGCCTTGAGGAAGAGCGGCGGCCGGCCGAGCGGCGCCTCGACCTCGACGGTCGTGCCACCCTGGTGATGGCGGCCGTCGTGGACCTCGTACCAGCCGCCGGGATGGCGCGGCAGAGTGACCGACCGGCTCCGCGCGCCCTGTTCGAGGACCGGCGCCACCAACAGATCGTCGCCGAAGAGGAAGGCGTCGTCGCGATTCGTCATCGCCGGATCGTCGGGGAAGTCGAGGAACAGCGGCCGGATGAAGGGCTCGTCGGCGAGCGCCGCCGCCCGCATGCCGGTGTAGAGATAGGGCACCAGCCGGTAGCGCAGGTCGATCGCCGCGCGGATCTGCGGGATGACCTCCGGATGCATCCACGGCAGCGTCGTCACCTCGTCGCTGTTCCACGAATTCATGATGTAGCGCGGCCAGAAGGCGCCGAACTCGACGAAGCGGCAGAGCAGTTCCGGATCGGGGCTCGGCCCATGGAAACCGCCGACGTCGTGGCCGATGTTGAACATGCCCGAGAGGCTCATGTTGAGCCCTTGGGCGAGGTTGAAGCGCAGCGTCTTCCAGGCGGTCTGGTTGTCGCCCGACCAGGTCTGGCCGTAGCGCCAGATCCCCGCCGCCCCGCCGCGGGTGATGGTGTGGGGCCGCGCCGCCGGTCGGCGATCGGCGGTCGTCTCATGGGCGAGCTTGGTCATCAACAACGCCTGGGCGGGACGCGCCAGGCGCTGCGGGAAGGGCCGCCCGTCGCCGGCGCACACCGCGTCCTCGTCCCAGATCTCGTATTCGTTGTTGTCGTTCCAGATCAGCAGGCCGACGTCGAGCAGCGCCCTCTCCAGCCCCTCGCGCCACCACGCCCGTCCGTTCGGGTGGGTGAAGTCGAGATGGAAGCCGAGCCCGTCCCAGAACTGCGCGGTCGCCGGCTCGCCGGTCTCGCCGTCGCGCACCAAGCCACCGGCCTCCAGCAGTTCGCCGAGCCGGGGATGATCGTCGAGCAGACAGGGCTTGAGATTGGCGACCGGCCGGAAGCCCGCCGCCGAGAGATCGGCGCAGGTCTGCTCCGGGTCCGGGAACTTTTCGCGGTTCCAGTTGAAGGCGTAGCGGCGCGGCCCGATCATCGTGTAACCGGAGCCGAAGTGGAACCCGTCGCAACCGATGCGATGTTCCCGGCACATGGCGACGAAGTCGCGAATGCGGGCGTCGGCGTCGGCCGCGTCGGCGATCGCCATCGAGGTCATGCCGAAACCGAAGGTCCAGCGCGGCGCCAGGGCCTGCCCGCCGGTCAGCCACGAGAAGCGCTTGACGACGTCGCGCACGCCCGGGCCGGCGATGACCCAATAGTCGAGGTCGCCCTCCTCCGCCACATAGGAGCGGAAGAGCCCGTGGTAGTTGTCGAGCGTCGCCCCGAGATCGACCTCGGCGCGGGCGAGATTGTCCCAATAGACGCCGTGGGCGCCGCGCGGCCCGTCGACGATCAGGAAGGGGATCATCTTATAGAGCGGATCGCTCATTTCCGCGTCGAAGCCGCAGGGGTCGACCGCGTCGATCCGGTAGCGCCGTCCGGTGTGGTCGAGCGGACCCGACTTGTCGCCGAGCCCATGATGACGCTCGGCCGCGTCGCGGGCCATGTGATGGGCGAAGGCCCCGGTGCGGCGCGACAGGAAATAGGCCTGGGTGCGGCGATCCTCCAGGAAGGGCTCGGCCTCGCCGGCGCGAAACCACGAGATCCCGAAAGGCTCGAGCCGCACCACGGCGCGGATCGCCCCACCCGTGATGGTCACGGTTCCCTCGCCCTCGACCACCGTCGCCGCCGGGCAGGCGAGCCCGGTGAGATCGTCACGAAGACGACCCGCCCACGGCGGCTCTTGGCGGTTCGGGGCGATCGACCAGCCGCGATCGAGCGCCGGGCCGCCGGGCCCGATCAGCCGCGCCCGGCCGATGTCGGCCTCCATCAGGCCGACGCGCATCTCCGCGCCGAAATCGAGCGAGAAGACGGCCCAGACCCCGTCACGGCCGCGATAGTCGCCTCGAGTGAGCGCCTTCATTCCGTCGTCCCCACGATCGATGCGTCGAGGCGGCGGGCACGGCCGTCCGCGTCGAAGAGGTGGATGTGTTCGCGCCGCAGCCGGAGCGGCAGGTCGGCGCCGCGCCGCAGGGCGCATTGGCCCTCGCTGCGCACGGTCAGCGATGGGGCATCCGCCCGCGACCCGTAGAGACAGGTCTCGCCGCCCAACTGCTCGACCAGATCGAGCGTCACCGTGACGTCCGCCGCGTCACCGGCGACCACGTCGAGATGCTCGGGCCGGATGCCGAGGGTGACGGCCTCGCCCTCGGCGAGCCCGGCCGCCGCCGCCAGCGGGATCACCCGCCCGTCGACGCCGACCCCGCCGGCGCCGTCGGCGACGCCCGGCAGGAAGTTCATCCGCGGCGAGCCGATGAAGCCGGCGACGAAGAGATTGTCGGGCCGATTGTAGAGATCGAGCGGCGCGCCGACCTGTTCGATGCGGCCGCGATTGAGCACCACGATGCGGTGCGCCAGCGTCATCGCCTCGACCTGGTCGTGGGTGACGTAGATGATGGTGCCGCCGAGCTCGCCGTGCAGCGCCGCGAGTTCCTTGCGGGTGGCGACCCGCAACTCGGCGTCGAGGTTCGACAAGGGCTCGTCGAACAGGAAGATCGCCGGATCGCGGACGATCGCCCGGCCGATGGCGACGCGCTGGCGCTGGCCGCCGGAGAGCGCGCCGGGCTTGCGATCGAGGAGACCGTCGAGTTGCAGCATGGCGGCGGCGCGGCGCACCCGTTTGTCGATCTCGTCGCGCCCCATCGCCATGTTCTCGAGCGCGAAGGCCATGTTGGAGTAGACGCTCATGTGCGGGTAGAGCGCGTAGGACTGGAACACCATGGCGAGGCCGCGCTCGGAGGCCGGCAGGCCCGTGACGTCGCGCCCGCCGATCTCGACGGTGCCGCCGCTGACCCGTTCGAGCCCGGCGATGATCCTGAGGATCGTCGACTTGCCGCAGCCCGAGGGTCCGACGAAGACCACGAACTCGCCGTCGGCGACCGTCAGATCGATGCCGTCGAGGATGCGGACGGAGCCGAAGTCCTTGCGGACGTTCGTGAGTTTCAAATCGGCCATGAGGGTTATTTCATCCCCGTGTTGGCGATGCCGGTGGTGATGAAGCGCTGCAGGAAGACGAAGACCAGAGCGATCGGCAGGAGCGAGACCATGGTCATGGCGAGCAGATAGTGCCATTGGGTCTGCAACTCGCCCTGGAAGGCGTTGAGCCCGATCTGCAGCGTGTAGACCTCGGTCTTGGTGAGGACGGCGAGCGGCCACAGGAACTCGTTCCACCGCCACATGATCGAGAAGATGGCCAGCACCGCCAGCGCCGGAAGCGTCAGCGGTATGACGATGCGGGCGTAGATCTGCCACTCCGACGCCTTGTCCATGCGCGCCGCCTCGATCAGGTCGCGCGGCAGGGTCAGCATGTATTGGCGCAGCAGGAAGACGCCCGTCGGCGTCGCCGCCCCCGGCAGGATCACCGCCCACAGCGTGTTGGTCAGGCCGAGTTCGGTGACCACCAGATAGACCGGCACCAGGATGATGGTGATCGGGATCATCAAGGTGCCGATGACGCCGAGCATGGCGGCGTTCTTGCCGCGAAACTCGTAGATCGACAGCGCATAGGCCGCCATCGAGTTGATCACCAGGGTGATGGCGGTGGCGACCAGCGTGACGAAGACCGAATTGCCGAGGAAGCGGCCGAAGTCGAACTGGGCGAGCGGCTCGGTGTAGTTCTCGAACGCGAAGGCGATCTCGCGTACCGGCTTGCGCGCCTCCACCGGCACCTTGACCACGGTCGCGGGTTCGGCCGGATCGACCATCTGGGCGACGAGCCCGATGCGACGGATCTCGGCGAGCCGGCGGGTCTTGCCGTCGGCCGTCGTCACCTCGAAGAGCGGCAGCTGACCGGGCCGGCCGGCGACCGACACCTCGACCTGCGCCGTCGGCCAGAGCGACGGCGGGAATTCGATCAGGGCCCCCGCCGTCTTGAACGACGACAGGGCGAGCCAGACCACCGGCCCGAACATCATCACCACCCCGAGGGCCAGATAGGCGAAGGTGACGCGGTCGGTCCAATGGGCCTTGCGGCCGTCGCGGCGCAGTCGGAAGAACTGGAGAAGCGTCATGTCCGTCCTCCCGAGGAGCGTCGCCGGGTCAAGAGGAGCTGAAGCAGCGTCAGCGCGAAGAGCACGACGCCGAGCACCACGGAGGCGGCGGCGGCGAGGCCGAAGTTCTGCACCTGGTTGGCGAAGGCGGTCTCGTAGATGTACTGGACGACCATCAGCGTCGCCGTCCCCGGCCCGCCGCCGGTCAGGACGAAGACCTCGTCGAAGGTCTGGACGCCACGGATCAGCACCAGCACCAGCACCACCAGCAGATTCGGCCACAGGAGCGGCAGGGTCAGCCGGGTGAAGACCCGCAGGCGCGGCGTGCCGTCCATCTCCGCCGCCTCGTAGATGTCGCGCGGGATCGCCTGCAGGCCGGCGAGCAGGATCAGCGTGTAGAAGCCCATGTGGGCCCATACCGAGACGAACACCGACCAGAACATCGCCCAACCCGGCTCGACGAAGAACAGGATCTTGTCGCCGCCGAAGGTGGTGAGCCCGGCGTTGAGCAGCCCGTCGCGCTGGAGGATCCATTTCCAGATGAGCGCCACCACCACCGGCGACAAGAGCACCGGGAAGAAGAACACGGCGCGGAAGAAGCCCTGTCCGCGCACACCCTTGTCGAGCGCCACGGCGGTGACGAGCGCCGAGCCCACCATCGCCACCATCTGGAAGCCGGTGAAGACCGCGGTGTTGCTCACCGCCCGCCAGAAGCGATCCTCCCGACAGGTCGAGGGATCGAGATAGGAGCCGCAGGCGAAGAGCGTGTCGTATTGATCGGTGCCGGCGAAGGGCCGCTGCGAGGGAAACAGCGCGGTGCCGCCGGTCACCGAGTACCAGAGGTCGATGCCGATCGGCAGGAAGACGAAGAGGCCGAAGAACAGAAGGTTCGGCAACAGGAAGACATAGGGCATGCGGCCGGCCCCGATCCCCCGCTGCACCCATGTCATCGGTCGGTCCAGGACACGGACGACGACGGCATAGGCGGCATCGAGCAACCCGTCGGTCGAACGGCCGGCGCCGCGCCGCGTCACGGCGTCGGGAGCCTGGGATCTGTCGGTCATCGCCTGAAGCCCGCCTGGGCGAGAGGGAACGGACGGCGGCGTGGGAGCATCCCTCCCCCGCCGCCGGAGCCTTTCGGTGTCACTTCTTGGCGCGTTCGGCGATCTGCTGATCGACGTCGGCGGCGATGCGGCCGTAGGCCTCGTCGAGCGTCATCTCGCCGACCACCGCCTGGCCGAGGCGACTGATCACCGCGTTGAAGACGATGCGGCTGTTGGGCCAGCCCTGGATGGCGTAGGCGACCGGCGCGATCTTCGCCACCTGATCGCCGAAGACCTTGAGCGCCGCCGCCGCCTGGGGCGAGGCCTTCTCGTATTTGACGCCGGCCTTGGCGACGGCGAGGTTGCCGGGCACGAACAGCGAGCGGCCGTAGAACTCGGACATCACCTCGGAACTGGCGAGATAGTCCATCAGACGCGCCACTTCCGCCGGATGCTTGGTCTCCTTGAAGGCGACCAGCGCCGCCCCGCCGGGCATGCCCGAGCAATTCGCCGGTCCGCAGGGGGTCGGCACCGCCACCCAGTCGAAGGCGTCGCCGATGGTCTTGTCGAACTGGCCGATCTGCCAGGAACCCGACATGTACATCACCACCTGGGCGTTCTTGAATTCGGCGTTGGCGCCGCGATAGGCCGAGCCCGAGGCCGCCCCCCAATGCTCCTTCGACATGACGCCGGTCTTGTGCCAGTCGTAGATGAGCTGCGCGGCGCGCTTGAAGCCCTCGTCGATCACCGCCGCCTTGCCGGCCGCGTCCATCACCTTGGCGCCCTGCGACACCGCGAGGCCGAAGAAGCGGTGGCCGGAGCGGTCGAAGGCGATCGGGAACGGTGCCTTGACCTTGTCGGCGACGGTCTTGGTGGCCTTCGCCCAGTCCTCCCAGGTCGCCTTGTCGCCGGGAAGCGCGACGCCGGCCTGTTCGAACAGCGTCTTGTTGACGAAGGGTCCGGTGACGGTGAGCTGGGTCATGAAGCCGGGGATCGAGGCGGTGTCGCCCGCCGGCCGCATCCACTGGAGGAACGGACCGTAGTTCGCCTCCCAGGTGGCGGCGTTCTTCAGATGGGGACGCATGTCGAGCATGAAGCCCGAGAGGCCGCCCATGTCGGCGATACGCGCCATGTCGGGCCCCTGCCCCGCCGCCAGCTGCACCGGCAGGGTCTCGTTGATCGCCTTGAACGGCACCTGGTCGAGCACGACCTTGATGTCGGGATTCTTCGTCTCGAAACGATGGATGAGATCGGCGATCACCTCGCCTTCGTTGCCGTCGGAATACCAGCTCATCCTGAGGGTCGTCTGCGCCTGGGCGCTCGTCACCATCGATGTCGCCAGAGCACCGGCGATCAGCCATGCCGTCTTCTTCATCTCGTGTCCTCCCGACTTGCGGTCCTGGTGGCGAGGGTCACGCAGACGCGCCTCCCACGGGGAGGCGATCGATTGCGCCGGACGGATTCTCATTGTCGCGGGATCCGTCTCGTCTCGCTCGCCATGATCTTGGCAAACGTTTGCCTTCTCTGTCAATCTGAAAAATGGTAGCCTTCTCGCCGCATCTCGACGCTTTGCTCGACAATGTCCGTCGGCACATGAGAAAAACCTTCCATGGCTCAGAATCCCCCCGACATCCGCAGACCCTCCCCCATCGCCCCGGTGTCGCTCGCCGCCGTCGCGGCCGAGGCCGGCGTGTCGGTGTCGACCGTGTCGCGCATCGTCAACGGCGAGATCGGCCGGGCATCGCCGTCGACCATCGAGCGGGTACGCGCCGTCGTCGACGCGCTCGGCTATCGCCCCAATCACGTCGGCCGCAGCCTGCGCAGCCGCGAGAGCCGGATCGTCGCGACGCTCGCGCCCAATCTCGACAACCCGGCGATGGCGGCGACCGCGGCCTCGGTCGAGGCGGCGTTGCGCGCCGCCGGCTATGTGATGATTCTCTGCGACACCCACGACCGCCCCGACCTCCAGGACGAATACCTCCATGCCATGCGGGCGCAGTTCGCCCGGGGTTTCGTCCTGGTCAGCGCCGTCAAGAGCCCGGAACTGACGATCGCGGTCGAGCGCGGCGAGCCGATCGTCTTCGTCAGCCGGCGCAGCCCGGTCGGTCGCGGCGCCTTCGTCGGCATCGACAACCGCCGCGCCGGCGCCGATTGCGCCGATCACTTCTGGAGCCTGGGCCTGCGCGAGCCGGCGATCCTCCATCCGACGGTGGTCTCCGGCCCGATCCGCGACCGCATCGACGGCCTCACCGACCGCCTCGTCGAACTCGGCACGCCGCGTGAGCGCATCACCCGCACCGACGCCCCCGGCCAGAACCACCTGGAATCCGGCTATGCCGCCGCGCGCAAGCTGGTCGCCGCGAGCGGTTGGCCGCGCGCCCTCCTCTGCCCCAGCGACCTGATGGCCTATGGCGCCTATCGCCTCGCCGTCGAGCAAGGGGTGCGCATCCCCGAGGACTGCCGCATCGTCGGCATCGACGACAACGAGCTCAACGATTGGATCGCCCCCTGGCTGACCTCGGTCCACATCCCCTACCGCGACTTCGGCGCCCGGGTGGTCGAGCAGCTCGAGGCCCTGTGGGGCGGCGCCGAGCCGCGCGAGGATCTCCTGCCGCACGAGATCGTCGTGCGCTGAAGGCGCAGGCCGAAGCCCCGATCGCCGCCGCTCGCGGCCCCCTGTCCCGGGCATGCGATCGGCGGCGTGGAAACCACGACCACCGCCGATCGATCGGAGAGAACGAATTTTCTCATATGCGCGGAACAAGGGTCGCCCTGATCTCGGACTTCACCGCGCGCCATGGAATGCTTCCCTCCATGCCGACGACCGGCGGGATCTCCCCGCCTCGCGTCGCGCCGGTCTCCGCGAGACGAGGGCATCCATGTCGATCGATTGGCTCCATTTCACACCCTGGGCGTCGCTCGTCGGCGGGCTCCTGATCGGCGCGGCGGCCGGGTTCCTGGCGCTGCGCTCCGGCCGCATCCTCGGGGTGAGCGGCTTCGTCTCCGGCCTCTTCGAGCGCGACGCCGAATGGACGCCGCGCCTCGCCCTGATCGCCGGCCTGATCCTCGCGCCCCTCCTCCTCGGCCTCTATCGCCCCCTGCCCGCGCCGGTCCCCGATGCCGGTTGGGTCGTGGTGATCGCCGGCGGACTTCTCGTCGGCTTCGGCACGCGTCTGGCGTCGGGCTGCACCTCCGGTCACGGGGTCTGCGGCCTGTCGCGCCTGTCGCTGCGCTCGGCGGTCGCCACCGGTGTCTTCATGGCGACGGCGGTCGCGACCGTCTTCGTCACCCGCCATCTCATCTGACGAGGCCCGCCATGCGTTCGCTCTCCGCTCTCCTCACCGGTCTCGTCTTCGGCCTCGGCCTCTGCCTCTCCGGCATGACCCAGCCGTCGAAGGTCCTCGGCTTCCTCGACGTCGCCGGCGCCTGGGATCCCTCGCTCGCCCTCGTCATGGGCGGCGCCATCGCCCTCGGCGTCGTGCTGTTCCGCCTCGCCCGCGACCGCGTCGGCCCCGCGTCGAACACGATCGACCCGGCGTTGCTCACGGGCAGCGCCCTCTTCGGCGTCGGCTGGGGCCTCGTCGGCTTCTGCCCGGGCCCGGCGCTGGCCGCGCTCGGCAGTGTCGAGCCCAAGGCGCTGGCCTTCGTCGCGGCGATGATCACCGGCACCCTGCTGCACCGCCTCGCGGTCGGCCTGCGCGACACGCTCCGCCGCCGCGACACGACAGGCGCCGCCGACCTCGCCGGCCTCCCCTCCGCCTGCGGCTGAGCCTCCTCAGACCGAGCGCAGATCCTCGGGAAGCAGCGCCTCGGGCGCGTTCTGGAAGCAGACCGGGCGCAGGAAGCGCCGGATCGACAGGGTGCCGACCGACGTCGCGCCGAAATTGGTCGAGGCCGGCCAGGGGCCGCCGTGCACCATCGCGTCGGCGACCTCGACCCCGGTCGGCCAACCGTCGAAGAGGATACGGCCGGCCTTGCGCTCGAGGATCGGCACCAACGTCGCGGCGAAATCGGTATCGCCCTCGCCGAGATGCAGCGTCGCGGTCAATTGACCGGCGAGCGCCCGGGCCACGGCGATCGTCTCGGCCGCGTCGGCGGTGGTCACCACGATGCCCGCCGGCCCGAAGATCTCCTCGGCGAGCGACGGATCGGCGAGCCAGTCCCGCCCGCTCACCCGGAACACCGCCGGCGCGCCCTCGCGGGCCGAGCAGGCGGCGCTCGCCACGTCGGCGACCAGCGCCTTCGTCGCCACCCGGTCGCGGCCTCGCCGGAACGCCGCGGCGATCCCCTCGGTCAGCATGGTGGCGGGCCCGACCGCGCCCAGCGCCTCGGTCGCCGCGGCGAGGAAGACTTCCGCCGCGTCCGACGCCTCCACGACGATCACCCCCGGGTTGGTGCAGAACTGGCCGACGCCGAGCGTCAGCGACGCCGCCCAGGCCCGCCCCAGCCCGTCGGCGCGGGCCCGAAGCGCCCCCGGCAGCACGAACACCGGATTGATCGACCCGAGTTCGCCGAAGAAGGGGATCGGCTCGGGACGTCCGGCGCACAGGTCGAAGAGCGCCCGTCCCGCCCCCAGCGATCCGGTGAAGCCGACGGCGCGCACCAGCGGATGGGTGACCAGCGCCGTCCCGGCCTCGATGCCGCTCGACTGGATCAGCGAGAACACGCCGGGATGGACGCCCTCCCGCCGGATCGCCGCCTCGATCGCCTCCGCCACGATCTCCGAGGTGCCGGGATGGGCGGGATGGCCCTTGACCACCACCGGGCAGCCGGCGGCGAGCGCCGCGGCGGTATCGCCGCCGGCGGTGGAGAAGGCGAGCGGGAAGTTCGATGCGCCGAAGACGGCGACCGGGCCGATCGGGCGCTCGATCATCCGCAGATCCGGGCGCGGCAGGGGCTTGCGCTCGGGCAGCGCCGGATCATGGCGCAGATCGAGATGGGCGGTGTCGCGGATATGGGCGGCGAAGAGGCGGAGTTGGCCGGTGGTGCGGCCGCGTTCGCCCTCGAGCCGCGCCTCCGGCAGGCCGGTCTCGCGGGATCCGATCTCGGTGATCGCGGCACCGCGCGCCTCGATCTCCTCGGCGATCGCCTCGAGCAGGCGGGCGCGGGTCTCGCGGCTCGACCAGCCGTAGCCGGCGAAGGCCGCCTCGGCGGCGCGCACCGCCCGATCGACGTCCGCCGCCGTGCCCTGGGCGAAGGTTCCGGGTGCGCCCCGCGCCGGCATGGAGGAAAACGTCGTCTCGCCGCCGGTCCATTCCCCGGCGATCAGGTGTCCACCATGCGTCATGTGTTCGGTCCTCGGTCGGTCGCCGCGTCGTCGGCGAGGAGAAAGAGCGGATCGGCCCGGCCCTCGAAGCCACCCTCGAGGACCCAGGTGTGACCGGCGCCGGAATCGCTGCGCCGCGCCGCCGAACCATAGCCGTGCCAGGCGGAAGTCACGAGCAGCCGATCGAGGCGGGGGCCGACGAAACAAGGGCAGCTGGTCTGCGCCGCCGGCACCTCGAAGACCAGCGCCAGGGACCCGTCCGGGCGCCAGCCGGAGACCGAGCCGCCGCCCCAGGCGGCATTCCACAGAACCCCGCGCGCATCGACGACCGATCCGTCGAACCCGCCGCCGAGCGGCAGATCCGCCGCGGCGAGAAAGCGCTCCGGTTCCCCCGTCGGCAGACCCGTCGCCGGATCGAGCGCCACCCGCCATATGGTCCCGGCGGCGGTGTCGGCGAAGTGGCCGACCCGACCGTCGGGCGAGAAGCAGATCGAATTGGGGATCGAGATGCCGCGATAGAGCGGTCGCGACTCGCGCCCGTCGAACCAGTAGATCGACCCGGCCCCGGGCTCGGCGCGCTTGCCCATCGTGCCGATCCACAGCCGGCCGGACGGGTGCACCCGCCCGTCGTTGGAACGATTGCCGGGGAGATCGGCCTCGAGCGCCGCGACGCGCGTGAGGGCGCCGCTTTCGACGTCGCGCAGATGCAGCCCGTCCTCCATGGCGAGGAGTTGCCGGCCGGCGTCGACCCTGGCCAGGACCGATCCCATGGCCGGCAGGGCGTGGATGATCGTCTCGCCGCTGGCGAAGCGGTGCTCGTGGAGCGCCCGCCCGGTGATGTCGAACCACCACGCCGTGTCGGTCTCGAGGTCGTAGGCGGGGCCTTCGCCGAGTTCGGAGGCCGGCCCCGGCAGTCTGGTGACATTCGCGCGCCCGATGGTCATGAGCCCCTCCCCGTCATGCGCCCCACCGCAAGGCCAGAACGTCGAGATCGCGGGCGAGCTGGAGAAGCCGCGCCCGGGTCCGCTCCGACATCGGCATCAAGGGATGACGGACGTGGTCGGAGGCGATCACCCCGCCCACCTTCATCACCACCTCGGCGGCGCGCAACCCACATTGGCGATTCTCGTGGTTGATCAGCGGCAGGCAGAGTTTCCACTGCTCGAGCGCCGCGTCGAGACGGCCGGCGCGGTGGTCGGTGACGATCGGCCGGATCATCTCGGGAAACACGCCGAAGTCATGGTGCCGGTCGCCCCGGCGTCGAGATCGGCGGGTTGGTCCGACAGGCGAGCCCTCAGGCCGGACGGCCGAGCCGATCCTCGATGCGCACGGCGGCGGCCTGAACCTGCCCGACGAGGTCGGGCTCCTTCTGCCCGACCTTGAACTCCGGCACGACGATCGAGATGGTGGCGATGCAGGCGCCTCGGGCGTCGCGGATCGGGGCGGCGATGCAGGCGACCGAATAGTCGCTCTCGCCCGACTGGATCGACAGCCCGCTCGCCAGACAGCGCTCCGCCGACGACGCCAGCACCTCCGGGTCGGTCTCGGCGCAGCCGGTGGGCGAGGCCGAGGCCGAGCGATGGAAGATCGCCAGCCGCTCGGCTTCG
>JAFHCF010000223.1:0-9750 GCA_048497495.1 Prosthecomicrobium sp. | reverse complement strand
GGCGCAATACGGCTCCGCCTATTGCGCCCTACGGACTTCCCTCCCCTCAATCGACCGCGATCGTCGCCACGGTGACGCCGAGCACCGTGACCAGATCGGCGGGCGCGATGCGGATCTCCAGGCGACGCCTTCCGCCGGAGACGTGGACCTTCTCCGGCAGGAGCAACGCCGCGTCGGCGACGACCGGTAGCGGGCGCTTGGTGCCGAAGGGCGAGATGCCGCCCAGCACGTAGCCGGTGAGGCGTTGGGCGTCGGTGGGGCGGCCCATCTCGGCGCGCTTCCAGCCGAGCGCGCGGGCCGCCGCCGCGAGCCCGAGCTTGCGGGCGACCGGCACCAGCGCCAGGGCATGGGCCTTGCCCTCGTCCCACACCACCAGCGTCTTGAACACCGAGGCGGGATCGAGCCCGAGCTTCTCCGCCGCCTCGAGGCCATAGGCTTCGGCGCGGGGATCGTGGGCATATTCGAGGAGATCGAAGGCGATCTTTCGGGACTTGAGGAACGTGGTGGCGGGGGTGGCGGCCAAGGGTGGCTCCGACGCGAATGGCGGGAGATCCCTTCTAGCGCGAGCGCGCGCTGACGAAAAAGCCCCGCCTGTTCGGGCGGGGCTCTAAATCGCATCAGGCGGAGGCGTTCAGTGCGTGCCCGTCAGGTGACAGATGCCGCAGATGTCGGTGATGCGGATGCGGTCCTGCTTCTCGATGGCGATCAGGCCGCGGCGCTTCAGGTCCGAGATCACCCGGCTGACCGTCTCGATGGTCAGGCCGAGAAAGTCGGCGATCTCCTGGCGGGTCATGGTCAGCTCGATGGTCTGTTCGTCCTTGCCGGACGACGGACCGGCGCAGCCCGCCACGCCGCGTGTCGGCACGAAGTGCATCAGGAAGGTGGTGACGCGCTCGAAGGCCGACTTGCGGCCGAGAAGCACCGCGTGGTCGTGCAGACGTTCGATCTGCTGGCGCAGGCAGCGGGAGACGTGACCCTGGAACTCCGCCGAATTCTCGATGTCGCGGCGATCGAGGATGCGAACGACGCAGGGCGTCAGGGTTTCGGCGTTGCAGTCGTAGAGCTTGCCGCCGACGACGCCGAAGAGCGCACTGGGGGCGACGATCTCGACCACCTGGCGACGGCCGTCGGGCAGGAGCTTGAACAGCATCACCGCGCCCTCGAGCAACTCGTAGACGCGATCGGCCGGGTCACCTTCGTAGAAGACGGCGTCGTGCTCGCCGACCCGCAGGGTCTTGACCCGCTGCGAGCGCGCGAAATCGTGCCAGACGAAATCGGGATCGCTCCGGACTTCCTTTGGGATTCCGCCGGCATTGCCGACGGCTCGTTCGGAATAGGCCATGGTCTCTTCCTCCTCGCCTACCCTCGCCCGCCCGCCATGGAAACCATGCCGTTCGTCCGCGAACCGGGGGTGGTGCCGTTCACACGCCGTGTGCGATCTGGTCGGTAGCCTCGTCACTCCTCGGCTACTCCTCTTCCCGCAACGGTGCTCGACCGCGACGAGGAGAATGGACGTGGCGTGATTTTCGACACGTCCAGGCTAGAAACAAGGCAGGGGCTCCACAATTGAGGAGGCCTACTTACGCCGAAGTACTTAAATGGCGGTCGAGTCTTCGTCGATCCTCGGTGCGCGGGCACGCGCGGGGTCGGTTCCTCGCCCTACCCTACAGCATCGCGACCAGCGTGTCTCCGGACAGGGGCTTGCGCAACAGACGGACCAGAGGGAGGTCGCGCAATTCGTCCTCGATGACCTTCTGGGCCTGGCCGGTGATGGCGATGACGCGCGGGCGCGGGGAAAGCCGGTCGAGCCAGCGGATGACCTGGGCGCCACCGATGCCGGGCAGACCGAGATCGACGATGACGACGTCGTCGGCCGCCGGCGGAGCGCCTTCGAAGAAGCTCTCCGCATCGGGATGGAGCACGACGTCGTGGCCGAGCGCCTGCAGCAGGAAGCGCAGACTGTCGGACACGCCGGGATCGTCCTCCAGGATGTGGACGGACCCGAACGGCGCCGGACGCGCTCCGGAGGATGTATCGACCATATTCGCCAACTCGGCCATGGAGGTGAACGAACACCTTCGTCCGAATCGGTTCGAATGGGCATCCGTAATGCCCCCTATCGGTGTTCACCAGCACGTCATCGTCGCGCCACGACCACCGATCCGAGGGCCTTCGGCCTCAGCCGTGTTCGCCGGTCAGCACGATTCGGACGAGGTCGGCGGCATTGCGGGCGCCGAGCTTCTCCATGATGCGGGCGCGATGCACCTCGATGGTGCGGGGCGAGATGCCGAGATGGCGTCCGGCTTCCTTGTTGGAGGCGCCGGCGGTGATCTGGCCCAGCACCTCGATCTCGCGCGGGGTCAGGAGATCGCGTCCGGGGAAGTCGTGGGCGACCGACTTGTGGTCCTCGGAGCCGCGGCGCGCCTGGGCCTCGAGCGCCTCCTGGACGCGGCGGACGATGAGTTCGGCGTCGAAGGGCTTCTCGATGAAGTCGAAGGCGCCGAACTTGATGGCGGTGACCGCCATCGGAATGTCGCCCTGGCCGGAGATGATGAAGATCGGCGCCGGGTAGTGATCGGCGTTGAGCGCCTTGAGGATGTCGAGGCCGGACCGGCCGGGCATGTGGACGTCGAGGAAGACGCAGGCCGGGGGATGGGTCTTGGCCGCCTCGAGGAAGGCGTCGCCGGTCTCGTAGCCGGAAACCGAATAGCCCTCGAGTTCGAACACCACCGAAAGGGCGTCGCGAACCGCCGGGTCATCGTCCACGATGTAGATCGCCTGGTCGGATTTCTGCGCACGCCCGATCATGTGTCACCTCGTTCAGTCGGATTCCGAGCCCACCGCAGGGTCGGTCTCATTTCGTGGTCACCGTCGTCGTCACGCCGAGAGGCAACGACAGCACGAAGGTCGCGCCACGGCCGCCACCGCCGGGCTCGACGAGCAGGTCTCCGCCGTGGTTCTGAGCGATCGAACGAGAAATCGCAAGGCCCAGACCCAGGCCGGTCTTCTTGGACGTCGAAAAGGCCTTGAACAGATTGCGAACGGTTTCCATCGGAATGCCGGGGCCGCTGTCCTCGACCTCGACCAACAGGCGCCCGTCGGAGGGACGCAGCGCGATGCGGATCCAGCGTTCGTCGCGGAGCTTGACCGCCTCGATGGCATTGCGGATCAGGTTGATCAGGATCTGTTGGATCTGGATCGGATCGCCCTCGAGGCTCGGCAGGTTCGGCGCCTCGTCGCGCACCACCTCGACCGCCGCGCCGTCGTTGCCGAGCAACGTGATCTCCAGAGCTTCGTCGATCAGGCGGCCGATGTCGACCGGCTGGCGTTCGGGTTCGCGCTTCTCGACGAATTGACGCATCTTCTGGATGATCGAGCCGGCGCGCTCGGCCTCGCGCGACGCCTTGCCGAGGATCTCCAGCACCGCCGGCTCGAACGCCGTCTCGCCGCTCTTCAATTTGCGCGACAGCGCCTGGAGATAGAGCAACACCGCGGTCAACGGCTGGTTCAACTCGTGGGCGATCGCCGCGCCCATCTCGTCCATGGCGTTGACGCGGGCCATCTGGACCAGTTGCGCCTGGAGTTGGTTCAGGCGTTGCTCCACCGCCTTGCGCGGGCGCAGGTCGCGGATGATGCCGATGAACTGCGGGCCTTCCGGGGTCTTGGCCTCGCCGACCGACAGTTCGATCGGAAAGACCGTGCCGTCGGCGTGGCGGGCGCGGACCTCGCGGCCGATGCCGATGATGCGGCGCTCGCCGGTGCGCAGGTAGTGGCCGACCGCGGCGTCGTGCCCGGCGGAGAACTCCGGCGGCATCAACACCGAGATGTTGCGGCCGATGACGTCGCCCGAGGGATGGCCGAACAGGTCCTCGCAGGCCTTGTTGAAGACCAGGACGCGCGCCCGGTCGTCGATGACGATGATGCCGTCGACGGCGGTGTCCAGCACGGAAAGGAGACGCGCCTCCGAAACGGTCGGCGACTGATCTGGCACGTCGATCTCCCCGATGCGATGCGAACCGATGCGACCCACCCGGCGCCACGACGGCGACGGGTGGAAATCCGGATCACTCCGGACTTCTACCCATAACATTTCATCTTGCGAAGATTCTCAAGTGATGTCGGTGGACGGCGGGCGCGTCAGCAGACGACGGCGCGCCGCTCGAGCCAGTCGACGAGCCGGCGCGCCGCCTCGGCGATGTGCTCGGGGCCTCGGGCGAAGCACAGGCGCAGCCACCCGGCGCCGGCCGCGCCGAAGGCGGTGCCCGGGGCGAGCCCGATGTTGGCCTCGTCGACGAGGCGCAGGCCGAGTCTCGAGGTGTCCGCTTCGCCTTCGACGCCGAAGAAGAGATAGAAGGCGCCGGGCGGGGCGACGAATCGGGTCTGCCCGGTGGCGGCGAGCGCCGAGGTGAGGATCTCGCGGCTCTCGGCGATGCGGGCGATCTGATGGGCGAGGAAGGCCTCGCCCTCCTCCAGCGCCGCGACGGCGGCGCGCTGGACGAAGACGGCGACGCCGGAGGTCGAATACTGGATCAGGTTCTCGACGACGTCGCCGAGGGCCGGCGGCGCCTCGATCCAGCCGACGCGCCAGCCGGTCATCGCCCAGTTCTTGGAGAAGGTGTTGACGAAGATCACCTTGTCGTCGGGCTCGGCGACGTCGTGGAAGGAGGGCGCGCGGGTGGTGCCGTCCCAGACGAAGCGGCCGTAGACCTCGTCGGCGACGATCCACAGGTCGTGACGGCGGGCGAGGTCGAGGATCGCGGCGAGATCGTCGCGGGTCGCGGTCCAGCCGGTCGGGTTGCACGGGCTGTTGACGAAGATCGCCCGGGTCGCGGGCGTCACGGCGTCGGCCAGGCGGTCGAGATCGAGGGTCCAACCGCGATTGCCGAAGCTCATCGGCAGTTCGACGGCGCGCGCCCCGCGCACCCCGACGGCGGCGGCGAAGTTCGGCCAGGACGGCGTCGGCACGATCACCTCGTCGCCGGGGCCGGCGAGCGCGGTCAGCGCGATCTGGATCGACTGCATGCCCGATGCGGTGACGAAGAAGCGTTCCGGCGAGACGTCGCCGCCGTAGACCCGCTCGTGATAGCGGGCGAGCGCGCCGCGCAGTTCGGGGATGCCGCGCTGCCAGGTGTAGAAGGTCTCGCCGGCGGCGAGCGACCGGGCGGCGGCGTCGCAGATGAAGCCGGGGGTGGCGAGGTCACCCTCGCCGGCCCACAACGGGATCATCCCCGGCCGGGTACGGCCGTAGTTCATCACCTCGACGATGCCGGAGGGCGGCGCATTCAGGGCTTGCGGCGTCAGGGAGGCGAGTAGAGCGTTCATGCGCGCGGGTCCTCGGCGGGCTCGGGGTCGGTCGGTCGGTCGCCGGCCAGTCTAGCGCGTCGGACGATCGTACGAAATCAATAGGTCTGATCGATCCGATCGAGATCGCCGATGGGTGGTCCGACCGGATCGGCGCCGTCTCACGGCTTCTTCAGAAGGTCGCGGATCTCCTCGAGCAGGACTTCCGACTTCGACGGCTCCGGCGGCGCGACCGGCGCCGTCGCCTCCTGGCGCTTCAGCCGGTTCATCATCTTGACGGCGAGGAAGAGGACGAAGGCGACGATCAGGAAGTTGATCGTCACGGTCAGGAACTGGCCGTAGCCGAAAGTGGCGCCGACTTCCTTGGCCTTGGCATAGGTGGCGGGCTCGGCGATGCCGCCGGACAGGCTCTTCAGAAGGACGAACTTGTTGGAGAAGTCGAGACCGCCGCTGACGGCGCCGATCAGCGGCATGATCACGTCGGCGACCATGCTCTCGACGATCTTGCCGAAGGCGGTGCCGATGATGACGCCGATGGCGAGATCCACGACGTTGCCCTTGAGCGCGAATTCCTTGAATTCCTTCAACATGATGGTTGTCCCCCGCCGACCGCCTCGAGTGAGGAGGCGAAAAACCTCGCGCCATCCGCGACGAAAACCTCGGCCTCTTCGACCGGGCCGCTCTCCATCGGTTCTGACACGACCCGGAGCCACCGACAATCGGGAGGATGGGGCTCGCGAGAATTTCCCGCCGCGCTCGGAGGGAAGGGGCCGGGCGATGGACAGCGGCGCGCACATGTGGTCGAGTGATCGAAATTCGTTCGTGCCGGCACGGGTTTCCGTCAAGAGAAGGCCGCCGAACCATGCTCCAAGGCTGGCTCGTCCTCGCAGTCGCAATCGTCTACATCGGTCTTCTGTTCGGCATCGCCCATTGGGGTGATCGCAATTCCAATCGCCTGTCGCCGATCGTCGGACGACCGGCGATCTATGCCCTGTCGCTCGGCGTCTACTGCACGTCGTGGACATTCTTCGGGTCGGTCGGCCTGGCCGCCAACAAGGGCCTCGACTTCCTGACCATCTACATCGGGCCGATCATCCTCTACACGCTCGGCTTTCCGATCCTCAAACGAGTGGTCAAGCTCGCCAAGGCCGAGCGCATCACCTCGATCGCCGATTTCATCGCGGCGCGCTACGGCAAGAGCCAGCCGCTCGCGGTGGTGGTCACCGTCATCGCCTTCATCGGCATCGTTCCCTACATCGCCCTGCAGTTGAAGGCGGTGAGCCAATCGGTGGCGACGCTGGTGGCGCATCTCGACTTCGGACTGATACCGGGCATGCCGACGCCGTTCCGTCCCGACGTTCCGCTGACGGTGGCCCTGTCGATGGCCGCCTTCGCCTGCCTCTTCGGCACCCGCCACATCGACGCGACCGAACACCAGTCCGGCCTGATGCTGGCGGTGGCGGCGGAATCGGTGGTCAAGCTGGTGGCG
The DNA here is from genome assembly GCA_048497495.1 of Prosthecomicrobium sp. Lineage (GTDB taxonomy): Bacteria > Pseudomonadota > Alphaproteobacteria > Rhizobiales > Ancalomicrobiaceae > JAFHCF01. Next base: position 2,960 of record JAFHCF010000223.1, on the reverse strand, counting down.
TTGACCGGCGTCGGCATCTGGGTGGTCTTCGTGCTGTTCTCCGGCCCCGGCGAGCTGATCGAGGCGTCGATGAGCAATCTGGTCAGCGCCCAGATGTTCAATCGCGGCATGTCGGGCGGCAGTTGGATCGTGATGTCGCTCCTGTCGTTCTTCGCCATCATCCTGTTGCCGCGGATGTTCCACGTCGGCGTCGTCGAGAACCACACCACGTCGGAACTGACGGCGGCACGCTGGCTGTTTCCCGCCTATCTGATCGCCATCAACATCTTCGTGTTGCCGATCGCCATGGCCGGCATGGTGCGCTATGGCACCGCCATCGACGCCGACACCTTCGTGCTCAGGCTGCCGCTCGATGCCGGCGCCGACGTCGTCACGGTGATCGCCTTCGTCGGCGGCCTGTCGGCGGCGACGGCGATGGTCATCGTCGCGGCGCTGGCACTCGCCGTGATGATCTGCAACGAGATCGTCGTGCCGATCCTGGTGCGCATCCACGGTCGGCTCGAGGACGGCGCCCCCGACATGGTGCGGGTGCTGCTCACCGTGCGCCGGGTGGCGATCTTCGTCATCCTGCTGCTCGCCTATGCCTACCACCGGGCGGTGGCCGACGCCTCGGCGCTCTCCGACATCGGGCTCCTCGCCTTCTCGGCGATCGCCCAGTTCGCGCCGTCCTTCTTCGGCGGGCTGATCTGGCGGCGGGGCACGGCGCGCGGCGTCATCGCCGGCCTCGTCGTCGGCTTCGCGGTGTGGGTCTACACGCTGGCGCTGCCGACCTTCATCGAGGCCGGATACGGGTCCTCGGCCTTCCTCCAGCAGGGCCCCTTCGGCATCTGGCTGCTGCGGCCGCAGGCGCTGCTGTCGCTGGCCTTCGATCCGCTCGCCCACGGGGTGTTCTGGAGCCTCATGCTCAACACCGCCGTCTTCATCACCGTGTCGCTGACCCGGGCGCCCGAACCGATCGAGCGCCTGCAGGCCAACGTCTTCGTGCCCTCCGACTTCACGCCGACGCCGGCGTTGCGGCGCTGGCGCACCGCCGTCACCGTCGAGGACCTGATCACCACCGTCACCCGCTATCTCGGCGAGGAGCGCACCACCCGCTCCTTCGCCGACTACGGGCGGGCCCATTCGCTGGCGATGGTCGGCGATCGGCAGGCGGACCTGCATCTCTTGCGCTTCGCCGAGCAGTTGCTCGGCTCGGCGATCGGCGCCGCCTCGTCGCGCCTGGTGCTGTCGCTGCTGGTCAAGCGCCGCGATCCCTCGACCAAGGCGGCGGTGAAGCTGCTCGACGACGCCTCCGCCGCCATCCAGTACAACCGCGACCTCCTGCAGATCGCGCTCGATCAGGTCGGCCAGGGCATCTCGGTGTTCGACCGCGAACTCGGCCTGATCTGTTGGAACCGGCAATTCCGCCAGATCCTCGATCTGTCGCCGGAATTCGTCCAGGTCGGGGTGTCGTTGCAGACGATCGTCCGCGACCGGGCGGAGCGCGGCGAATTCGGCTCGGGCAATCCGGAGCGCATCATCCGCGATCGCATCGACCGGCTGGTGCGGCGGATGGAAACCTACCACGAGCGGCTCGCCTCCACCGACGCGGTGATCGAGGTGCGCACCGCGCCGATGCCCGACGGCGGCATCGTGACGACCTGGACCGACATCACCGAGCGCGTCTCGAGCGCCGAGGCCCTGGCGCGGGCCAACGAGACGCTGGAGCGACGGGTGCGCGAGCGCACCGAGGAGCTGACGCTGCTCAACGCGGCGCTGTCGCGGGCCAAGGCGGAGGCCGACGACGCCAATATCGGCAAGACCAAGTTCCTCGCCGCCGCCGGCCACGACATCCTGCAGCCGCTCAACGCCGCCCGCCTCTACGCCACCTCGCTGGTCGAGAAGACGGAGAAGACGGCGCTCGCCACCCACGCGATCAACATCGACCAGTCGCTCGACGCGGTCGAGGAGATCCTCGGGGCGCTGCTCGACATCTCCCGTCTCGACACCGGGGCGCTCAAGCCGGAATTCACGGTGTTCCGCATCGACGGCATCCTGAAGCAGCTCAAGGTCGAGTTCGAGCCGATCGCGCGCGACCGCAACCTCGAATTCCGGGTCATGGCGTCGTCGCTGTGGGTGCGCTCGGACCGCCGCCTGCTGCGCCGGCTGGTGCAGAACCTCGTCTCCAACGCCATCAAATACACGCCCGAGGGTCGCGTCCTGGTCGGGGTCCGGCGCCGACGCGGCCGGCTGACGGTGGAGGTGCTCGACACCGGGCTCGGCATCCCGGCGCAGAAGCAGAAGGTGATCTTCCAGGAGTTCCAGCGCCTCGACCAGGGCGCCAAGATCGCTCGTGGCCTGGGGCTCGGCCTGTCGATCGTCGAGCGCATCGGCCGGGTGCTCGGCCACACGGTCGAGATCCAGTCGATGCCGGGCCGGGGGTCGCGCTTCTTCGTCGAGGTGCCGACGGCGGCGGCGATGCCGGACGTCGGCACCGACGACGGGGCGCCGCGCCTGTCGAGCGCCCGCTTCGACGGCATGACGGCGCTGTGCCTCGACAACGAGGAGAAGATCCTCGACGGCATGGAGGCGCTGCTCCACGGCTGGGGCATCAGGGTGATCAAGGCGCGCGACCAGAAGGAGGCCTCCGCCCAGCTCTCCGAACTGGTCAAGGAGACCGGGCGCGGCCCCGACATCCTGCTCGTCGACTACCACCTCGACGACGGCAACGGCATCGACGCGGTGGTTCAGCTCAGGTGGCGCTTCGGCTCCGACCTGCCGGCGGCGCTGATCACCGCCGATCGCGGGCCCCAGGTGCGCGAGGACGCGGCGGAGAAGTCGATCAGCATCCTCAACAAACCGCTCAAGCCGGCGGCGCTGCGAGCGGTCTTGGCGCAATGGCGGGCGGCCAAGGCGGCGGCGGAGTGAGGGGGGGCGCGGATCAGCCGGAGGCGTAATCCGCCGGCGGCGCCGGTGCATTC
>JAFHCF010000222.1:0-6636 GCA_048497495.1 Prosthecomicrobium sp. | reverse complement strand
CGCCGTCGCGGCTCGACTTCGCCCGACGCCTGATCGAGCTCGAGCCGGCGCTGGTGCATGCCAACCACGCCGAATTCCTCGGCCTCGCGGGAATCGAGGCGGGCGAGCCGGCGGTGCGCGAATTCGCCGTCCGCGCCATCTCGACCCTGGCGGTGACCGGCGAGGTCGACATCGTCACCGACGGCAGGCGGCTGGTCAGGATCGCCAACGGCCACCCGCTGATGGACCGGGTGACGGCGATGGGCTGCGCGGCGATCGCCATCGCCGCCGCCTTCCGCGCCGTCGAGCCCGATCCCGTCACCGCCGCCGTCGCCGCCCTGGTGGCGACCGGGGTGGCCGGCGAGATCGCCGCGGCCTCGGCCCATGGCCCCGGCAGTTTCGCCGTCGAAATCGTCGACGCGCTCTACGCGCTCGATGCCGAAACCCTCATGGAGCGCGCGAAGATCCGATGACCTGCGACATCCGCCTGCACGCCATCCTCGATCCCGGCCGGACCCGTGGACGCCCCCTCGCCGACATGGCGCGCGCGGCGGTCGCCGGCGGCGCCACCCTCCTGCAATACCGCGACAAGGACGCGGCGACCTGGACCATGGTGGCGCGCACCCGCGAGATCCTCGCGGCGCTCGCCGGCACCACCGTGCCGCTGATCGTCAACGATCGCGTCGACGTGGCGCTCGCCGCGGGCGCCCACGGCGCCCACGTCGGCCAGGAGGACATGCGTCCGGAGGATGCCCGCCGCCTTCTCGGCCCCCTCGCCATCGTCGGCCAGACGGTCAAGTCCGCCGCCGATGCCGCCGCCGTCCCGCTCGACGCGGTCTCCTACGTCTGCATCGGCGGCGTCTTCGCCACCGCCTCCAAGGTGAACCCCGACCCGCCGGTCGGCCTCGCCGGCCTCGCCGACCTCGCGGCCCGGGTCCGCGCCCGTCGTCCCGACTTGCCCGTCGGCGCCATCGCCGGCATCACCGCCGCCAACGCCGGCGAGGCGATCGCCGCCGGCGCCGACGGCATCGCGGTGATTTCGGAGATCTTCATGGCCGACGACCCGGCCGCCGCGGCGCGGACCCTTCGCGCCGCCGTCGACGCGGCTCTCGCCGCGCGCGCCGCGGGGCGGCGTCCATGACGGCGATCGCGCTCACCATCGCCGGGTCGGATTCGGGCGGCGGCGCCGGCATCCAGGCGGACCTCAAGACCTTCTCCGCCCTCGGCGTCTACGGCGCCAGCGTGATCACCGCGCTGACCGCCCAGAACACCCGGGGCGTCACCGCCGTCCACGACGTGCCGGCCGACTTCGTCACGGCGCAGATCGACGCGGTCTTCTCCGACATCGCCGTCGACGCGGTGAAGATCGGCATGCTGTCGCGACCTTCGGTGATCCGCGCCGTGCGCGAGGGCCTCGATCGCTGGCGGGCGGCGCATGTCGTGCTCGATCCGGTGATGGTGGCGACCTCGGGCGATCTCCTCTTGGCGCCGGAAGCGGTGGAGACCCTGCGCGCCATGCTGCTGCCGCGCGCCTCGATCCTCACCCCCAACCTCCACGAGGCCGCCCGCCTCACCGACCGCCCGCTGGCCGAGACCCGCGAGGCGATGATCGCCCAGGGCGAGGCCTTGATGCGGATGGGCGCCCAGGCGGTGCTGGTCAAGGGCGGCCACGGGACGGGAGCCGAGGCGGCGGACGTGCTGATCACCGAGGCCGGCCCGTCGTGGCTGACGGTGCCGCGCCACCCCACCCGCAACACCCACGGCACCGGCTGCACCCTCTCCTCGGCGATCGCCGCCGGCCTCGCCCGGGGCCTCGACCTCGTCGAGGCGGTCCACGCCGCCAAGGCCTATCTCACCGCCGCCATCCGCTCCGCCGACCGCCTCGAGATCGGCCACGGCCACGGGCCGGTCGACCACTTCCACGCGTGGTGGCCGAAGTGAAATCGCGCGGCGTGCCCGCCATGCCGCGAACCGCGAGATTTCGCCGCCCGGCCTCGGCCGCGCCGAAACCCTGAAAGAGCCCATGACCGCCCCGACTTCCCGCCGCGCCGCCCTGAAGGCCGGTCTCGCCTCGCTCGCCGCCCTGCCGCTCGCCACCCCGGCGCTCGCCGCCGGCCGCATCGAGTGGAAGATGGTCACCTCCTGGCCGAAGAACCTGCCCGGCCCCGGCGTCTCGGCGGAACGGCTGGCGCAGTCGATCGGGCGGCTCAGCGACGGACGGCTGACGGTCCGGCTCTTCGCCGCCGGCGAACTGGTGCCGGCGCTCGAATGTTTCGACGCCGTCGGCGGCGGCACCGCCGAGATGGCCCATACCGCCGCGCTCTATTGGGCCGGCAAGATGCCCGCCGCGCCACTCTTCACCTCCGCCCCGTTCGGCCTGACCCCGATCGAGCATCTCTCCTGGGTCGATCACGGCGGCGGACAGGCCCTGTGGGACGAACTCTACGCGCCCTTCGGGGTGAAGCCCTTCATGGCCGGCAACACCGGCATCTCGATGGCCGGTTGGTTCCGGCGGCCGATCGAGCACCTCGACGACGTCAGGGGCCTGAAGATCCGCATCGTCGGCCTCGGCGGCGAGATCTGGCGGCGGATGGGGGCGACCCCGGTGGCGCTGGCGCCGGGCGAGGTCTTCCCCGCCTTCCAGGCCGGCGTGGTCGACGCCGCCGAACTTCTCGCCCCCGCCTCCGACCTCGCGGTCGGCCTCCACCGGGTGACGAAGCTCTATTACGGACCGGGCTTCGACAAGCCCAACGGCACCGGCGAGGCCCTGATCTCGACCAAGGCGCTCGCCGCCCTCCCCCCCGATCTCCAGGCGATCGTCGCCGCCGCCTGCCGCGACGAGCACGCCACCGCGCTGGGTCAGGCGGAATGGACCAACGCCGTGGCGCTGGAGACGCTGACCGCCGCCCACGGCGTCGAATTGCGCCAGATGCCGGCCGACGTCCTCGCCCGCGCCCGCGCCGTCGCCGAGGAGATCCTCGCCGAGATCGCCGCGAGCGATCCGCTCTCGGGCCGCGTCATCGCCTCCTATCGCCAGGCGCGGGCGCGAACCGGCGCCTGGTCGGCCGCCAACCTCGCCCATTTCCTCCCGGCCCGGATCGGTTGAAATACCAGTTTTGTGCCAGCCGTCATGAAACCGTGATCGAAGTCGTGTTCCTCGTCGTCGAATAGGTTCGACGATCGGGACGATTCTGATGGCGCCACGAGCGGAACTGAAGCATTTCCACGCGATGTTCCTGTCGGACATCCATCTCGGCACACGCGGCTGCCAAGCGGATCTGCTCATAGACTTTCTGAAGTACCATGACGCCGAGACCATCTATCTCGTCGGCGACATCGTCGACGGTTGGCGGCTGCGTCGTTCGTGGCATTGGCCGCAGGCCCACAACGACGTGGTGCAGAAACTCTTGCGCAAGGGTCGCAAGGGCGCCCGCGTCATCTACGTGCCGGGCAACCACGACGAATTCCTGCGCGACTACACCGGCACCCATTTCGGCGTCGTCGAGGTCCTGGAGGAATGCATCCACGAGACCATCGACGGCCGCCGTCTGTTGATCCTCCACGGCGACCGTTTCGACGTGGTGGTGCGCAACGCCAAGTGGATCGCCCATCTCGGCGACTGGGCCTATACCTTCGCCCTCGGCGTCAACACCGTCCTCAACTCGGTTCGCCGCACCCTCGGCTTTCCCTATTGGTCGCTGTCGGCCTGGGCCAAGCTCAAGGTCAAGAACGCCGTCAGCTTCATCGGCGACTTCGAGGAGACGCTTGCCGCCGAAGCCGTCCGCCTCGGCGCCGACGGCGTCCTCTGCGGTCACATCCACCATGCGGCGATCCGCCAGATCGGCGACGTCACCTATATGAACACCGGCGACTGGGTGGAGAGTTGCTCGGCCGTGGTCGAGCATCACGACGGCACCTTCGAGGTGATCGTCTGGCAGCAACCGGCCGAGGAAGAGCCGATGCCCGCCGAGAAGAACGAGGCCCTCGTCGCCGCATGAAGAGGTTGTTGATCGTCACCGACGCGTGGCGCCCGCAGATCAATGGCGTGGTGCGCTCCCTGGAACGTCTCGCCGAGGAATTGGAAAAGATCGACCTCGTGGTCGAGTTCCTCACCCCCCTCGCCTTCCGCACCCTGCCGATGCCGACCTATCCGGAGATCCGCCTGTCGCTCACCCACGGCTGGGATATCCGCCGGCGGATCGAGCGGGCGCGGCCCGACTACATCCACATCGCCACCGAGGGTCCGCTCGGGATGATGGCCCGCCGTGCCGCCCTCGACATCCGTCGACCGGGCTACACCACGAGCTATCACACCCGCTTCCCCGAATATCTCTCCGCCCGCCTGCCGATCCCGCAGTCCTGGACCTACGCGGCGCTGCGCCGCTTCCACAACACCGGGCTGGGCTGCATGGTGGCGACCGACTCGCTCGAGAACGACCTCGCGGCGCGCGGCTTCACTCATCTGATGCGTTGGTCGCGCGGCGTCGACACCGTGCTCTACCACCCGCGCGAGACACCGGTCTACGACCTGCCCCGGCCGATCTTCCTCAATGTCGGCCGCGTCGCGGTGGAGAAGAACCTCGAGGTCTTCCTCGACCTCGACCTGCCCGGCTCCAAGGTGGTGATCGGCGAGGGCCCGCAGTTGGAGGCGCTGAAGCGCAAATACCCGAGCGTGCATTTCCTCGGCTCCAAGACCGGCGAGGACCTCGCCGCCCACTACGCCGACGCCGACGTCTTCGTCTTCCCCTCGCTCACCGACACCTTCGGCAACGTCATCGTCGAGGCGCTGGCCTCGGGACTGCCGGTCGCCGCCTTCCCCGTCATGGGTCCGATCGACATCGTCGGCGGCACGACGGGCGGCGTCCTGTCGAACGACCTGCGCGAGGCCTGCCTCGCCGCCCTGGCGATCCGCCCCGAGGACGCCATCGCGGTCGCCCACCAATTCGATTGGGCGACCTCGACGCGGCAGTTCCGCACCAACATCGAGGAGGCCCAGGTCCGCCGCCGGGCGATGCAGGCCGAACAGAGCGGCTGAACGGCGGGGCGCGCGCGAGGGGCCTCGCGCCTTCCCGGCCTCCAGCCTCGCTGGACGACTCCGCCGCCGGGTCGTTGGACGACATGAATATAACGTGTTATATAACACGAAATATCATCATCCGAGGCCCGACGAGGATGCATGCGAGCGACGACACGGCGGACGATCTCGTCCGTGATTTCGGCTACCTGACTCTCGGCACCCGCTTGAAACGTATCGGCGAACGGCTCCAGGCAGACGTGACGCGCCTGTCCGCGCGCCTCGGTCTCGCCATCCCCGCCGCCCACTATCCGCTCCTCGCCGTGCTGGCGAGAGGAGGGCCGGCGTCGATCGGCACCCTGGCGAAGCGCATCGGCGTGCGTCAGCCGGCGATCACCCGCTCGGTGTTGCAGTTGCGCGCCGCCGGCCTCGTCGACGCCGATGCCGAGACCGGCGACCAGCGGGTGAAGACCGTGCGCCTGACGCCGGCCGGCCGCGATCTCGTGGCCGAGGCCGAACGCCTGCTGTGGCCGGCGGTCGAGGCGACGGCGCGAGACCTCTGCGAGGGTCTCGACGGTTCGTTCCTCGAGCGACTCGACGCCCTCGAGGATGCCCTGGTCACCGAGCCGCTCGACCGCCGGGCGGTCGCGCGCCGGCCCGAGGAGGCGTGGCGATGAACCCGCTCGACCGACCGATCTGGCAGGCGCTTTCGACGCGTCAACGTCCCGGCTCGATCGGTGGCGACCGCGCCCGGGCCTATCCGCCCGACATCGGTCCGCTCGCCGCCGCCGTCGACGACACCCCCGCGAGCCTCGCCGATCTCGCCCTGCTGGTAGCAGCGTCCGGTCCGCTCGGCCTCCTCCAGGTCGGAAACCCACCGCTACCGCCCGGCTGTCGCGAGGATCGCCGCGCCCCGGCGGTGCAGATGATCCTGACCGCGCCCGAGCGCCTGCCCGACCCGTCGGACGACCTGCTTCTCGGCGACGCCGATGCCGCCGACATGCTGGATCTCGCGCGGTTCACCGCCCCCGGCCCCTTCGCCGCGCGCACCCACACGCTCGGGCGGTTCTTCGGGGTCCGCGTCGACGGCCGGCTCGTCGCCATGGCGGGCGAACGCATGCGCTTCCCCGGCTTCACCGAGGTGAGCGGGGTCTGCACCCACCCCGATTTTCGCGGCCGAGGTCTCTCGGCGGCGCTCTGCGCCCGGGTGATCGCCGGTATCCGGGCGCGCGGCGAGGAGCCCTTCCTCCACGCCTTCGCCGACAATCACGCCGCCATGGCCCTCTATGCTCGACTCGGTTTCGTGATCCGCACCGAGGTGACCTTCGTCCGCCTCGCGCCGGCCTGAGGCGAGGTTCGGGACCTCCGGAACGCGAAAAAGGCCGGGCTTCCGCCCGGCCTTTCCGCATCGACCCGAGGGATCGGGACCGATCAGTTCTTCGCCTCGTCGACCAGCTCGTTCTTGCCGATCCCCGCTCGGGCCGCCGGCCCGAGTAGATGCGGATCCGTGGATCGGCTCAGTTCTTCGCCTTGTCGACGAGCTCGTTCTTGCCGATCCCCCGCTCGGGCCGAAGGTCCGAGCAGACGTAGAACCGTGGGTCGGCTCAGTTCTTCGCCTTGTCGACCAGCTTGTTCTTGCCGAT
>JAFHCF010000221.1:0-20588 GCA_048497495.1 Prosthecomicrobium sp. | reverse complement strand
TCTTGCCGATCCCCCGCTCGGGCCGAAGGTCCGAGCAGACGTAGAACCGTGGGTCGGCTCAGTTCTTCGCCTTGTCGACCAGCTTGTTCTTGCCGATCCACGGCATCATGCCGCGCAGCTTGGCGCCGATCTCCTCGATCGGATGTTCGTCGGCGAGACGCCGGGTCGCCTTGAAGCGGGCGGCGCCGGCGCGGTACTCCTGCATCCAGTCGGAGGTGAACTTGCCGGACTGGATGTCGGTCAGGACGCGCTTCATCTCGGCCTTGGTCTCGGCGGTGATGATGCGCGGACCGGAGACGTACTCGCCCCACTCGGCGGTGTTGGAGATCGAGTAGTTCATGTTGGCGATGCCGCCCTCGTAGATCAGGTCGACGATCAGCTTCACTTCGTGCAGGCACTCGAAATAGGCCATCTCGGGGGCGTAGCCCGCCTCGACCAGGGTCTCGAAGCCGGCGCGGATCAGCTCGACCAGACCGCCGCACAGCACCACCTGCTCGCCGAACAGATCCGTCTCGCATTCCTCGCGGAAGTTGGTCTCGATGACGCCCGAACGGCCGCCGCCGACGCCGCAGGCGTAGGACAGCGCCAGATCGTGGGCGTTGCCCGAGGCGTCCTGCTGGACGGCGATCAGGCACGGCACGCCGCCGCCCTTCTGGTACTCGCCGCGCACCGTGTGGCCCGGGCCCTTCGGCGCGATCATGATGACGTCGACGGTCTTCTTCGGCTCGATCAGGCCGAAGTGGACGTTGAGGCCGTGGGCGAAGGCGATCGCCGCGCCGTCGCGGATGAAGGGCGCGATCTCGGCCTTGTAGATGTCGGCCTGGAGCTCGTCCGGGGTCGCCATCATCATCAGGTCGGCCCACTTGGCGGCATCGGCGACGCTCATCACCTCGAGCCCGTCGGAGACGACCTTGGCGGCGGTGGTCGAGCCGGCCTTGAGCGCGACGCGGATGTCCTTGCAGCCGGAATCCTTGAGGTTCAGCGCGTGGGCGCGCCCCTGGGAGCCGTAACCGACGATGACGACCTTCTTGCCCTTGATCAGGTTGATGTCGGCATCGGAGTCGTAATAGACGCGCATGTGGGTGTCCTTCCCTGTGGATGTCACGAGCCGGTTTCGCCGGTCGAGGCGGTTGCGCCGTGGAGCGCGAGAAACTGCCGGGTGGCCTGGGCCGCGTCGGCCCGGATCGTCTCCGGCGCAAGGTCCATCCGGTCGCCGAGCAGCAGCCGGATCTGGATGTCGCGGGCGACGAGCCCGAAGAAGGTGCGGAAGGCGACCTCCGCGTCGTCGAAGGCCAGGAGACCGGCCGACCGGCCCGCCTCCAGCACCGGCTTCAACCGCCGCCCCATGGCGAAGCGGCCGTGCTCCAGCACGATCGCCCCGAGGCTCGCCTGTTTCGCCACCGCCTGGCCGATCGCCACCCGGTTGAGCGCGATCGAGGTCCGCGACGAGATCACCGTCAGCCAGTTGCCGGCGAATTCCTCGAGCCGCGCCGTCAGCGTCGCCGCGTCGAGGCCGTGGCGATCGATCGGCGCGACGCGCACCCGCGACGCCTGCCAACGCACCGTGGCGGCGAGCAGCCCGTCACGGTCGCCGAACCACTTGTAGAGCGTCTCCTTCGAGCACGACGCCCGCCGCGCCACCGCCGTCATGGTGAGGCCGTCGCCCTTCTCGACGAGGAGGCGCAGCACCGCATCGAGAACGCCGATCTGGCGCTCCGTCAAGGCGGCATCGTCCCGCTCCTCCAACGCCACCATCGCTCGACCGCACTCCCCGAGGAACACCGCGTCCATGATCCGTACCGTACGTTACGGTTCTCTCTAGCGGAAAGCCAAACCGCCGGCAAGGGGTCTCGCCGCCGCGTCGCTCGATCGTCGAGAGGCCGAGCCGGGCCGTCGTCGGTCCGGCCGGCGACATGCGGGGCGCGAGGGGGTCGTCCCGCCCGCTCCCACTCGGCTCAGCTCGGCTCCGGCCCGCGGGCGATCGCCGCGACACCGGTGCGCGAATACTCGACCATGCCGAGCGGTCCCATCAGGCCGACGAACTCGTCGATCTTCTCGGACTTGCCGGTGATCTCGAAGACGAAGCTCTCGGTGGTGGCGTCGACGACGCGGGCGCGGAAGGCGTCGCCGAGGCGCAGCGCCTCGACCCGGGCCTCGCCCTTGCCGCGCACCTTGATCAAGGCCAGCTCGCGGGCCAGCACCTTGCCGTTGACCGTGAGGTCGGTGACCCGGTGCACCGGCACCAGGCGGGCGAGCTGGTTCTTGATCTGCTCGATCACCATCGGCGTGCCGGTGGTGACGATGGTGATGCGGCTGAGGTGCTTCTCGTGCTCGGTCTCCGAGACGGTCAGGCTCTCGATGTTGTAGCCGCGCCCGGAGAACAGGCCGACGACGCGGGCGAGAACGCCCGGCTCGTTGTCGACGATCACCGAAAGCGTGTGGGTCTCGGGAAGCTGGAAGATGTGAGCGGAAGGATAATGGGAGGTGTTCATGGCTCGAGCCGTTTTCTCTCATGAATGACGGGACGGAGGGGGCGTCCGGCGCGATCCGTCGGGACCGCGCCGCGAGCCTCACACCAACATCTTGCCCTTCTCGTCGATGACGCTGCCGATGTCCTCGACCGCGTCACCGAACAGCATCTCGTTGTGCGCCTTGCCCGAGGGTATCATCGGGAAGCAGTTCTCCGCCGGATCGACGACACAGTCGAAGATCACCGGCTTGGGGCAGTCGATCATCGTGCGGATCGCCGCGTCGAGATCGCCCGGCTTCTCGCAGCGGATGCCGACACCGCCGAAGGCGTCCGCCAACTTGACGAAGTCCGGCAGCGCTTCCGAATAGCTCTCCGAATAGCGTCCGCCGTGCAACAGCTCCTGCCACTGCCTGACCATCCCCATGTAGTGGTTGTTGAGGATGAAGATCTTGATCGGCAACCGGTACTGCACCGCCGTCGACATCTCCTGCATGGTCATCATCACCGAGGCCTCGCCGGCGATGTCGATGACCAGCGCCTTCGGATGCGCCATCTGCACGCCGACCGCCGCCGGGATGCCGTAACCCATCGTGCCCAGGCCGCCGGAGGTCATCCAGCGATTGGGTTCGTCGAACTTGAAGAACTGCGCCGCCCACATCTGGTGCTGGCCGACTTCCGTGGTGATGTAGGTGTCGTGCTTGCGGGTGAGCGCGTAGAGCCGCTCGATCGCGTATTGCGGCTTGATGATCTCCTCCGACGGACGGTAGCGCAGGCAGTTGCGCGCCTTCCAGCCGTCGATCTTGGCGCACCACGACTTCAACGCCTTCTTGTCGATGTCGGGCTGGGTCGACTTCCACACCCGGATCATGTCCTCGAGCACGTGGCCGACGTCGCCGACGATGGCGCAGTCGACCTTGATGATCTTGTTGATCGAGGACGGATCGATGTCGATGTGGATCTTCTTGGCATGCGGCGCGAAGGCGTCGAGGCGGCCGGTGATGCGGTCGTCGAAACGGGCGCCGACGCAGATGATCAGATCCGCCTCGTGCATCGCCATGTTGGCTTCCAGCGTCCCGTGCATGCCGAGCATGCCGAGGAACTGGTCGTCGCTGGCCGGGAAGGCGCCGAGCCCCATCAGGGTCGAGGTGATCGGGAAGCCGGTGGTCTTGACCAACTCGCGCAGCAACTGGCTGGCGTGCGGGCCGGAATTGATGACGCCGCCGCCGGTGTAGAACACCGGGCGATGCGCCTTGCCCATCATCGCCACCGCCTGACGGATGGCGTCCATGTCGCCCTTGATCTTGGGGCGATAGGTCTTGTGCTGGATGTTCTTCGGGCCGACGTAGGTGCCGGTGGCGAACTGGACGTCCTTCGGAATGTCGACGACCACAGGGCCGGGACGGCCCGAGCGCGCGACCAGGAAGGCCTCGTGCAGGATCCGCGGCAGGTCCTCGATCCGCTTGACCAGCCAATTGTGCTTGGTGCAGGGCCGGGTGATGCCGACGGTGTCGCATTCCTGGAACGCGTCCTGCCCGATCAGATGGGTCGGCACCTGGCCGGTGATGCAGACCAGCGGGATCGAGTCCATCAGCGCGTCGGCGAGGCCGGTGACCGCGTTGGTGGCGCCGGGACCGGAGGTGACCAGGACCGCCCCGACCTTGCCGGTCGAGCGCGCATAGCCCTCCGCCGCGTGGACCGCGCCCTGCTCGTGGCGGACGAGGACGTGGCGGATCTTGTCCTGCTGGAAGATCTGGTCGTAGATCGGCAGCACCGATCCACCCGGATAGCCGAACAGGACGTCCACACCCTGATCCTGCAGGGCGGTGATCACCATTTCCGCTCCGGTCATCTGCCGTGACATGGGGTCTTCTCCGGTCTTCTCGCGCGTCCCGTCTGGACGTCGGGTGTGGGCTTCGGGTTGGGCTGGTTCGGGTAATAAAAAAGGCCCCTGTGGGGGGCCTGGTTTTCCGCGCGCTCGCTCTCGTTTGTCGAAGCCCTGTTCAGGCTCCGGCAGCGGCGCGCGGTACGATTACGAGAATGAAGGTGCGCGACATGGCGGCGCAAGTCCTCTCAGATGAAGTCGTCGCGGACCCTAGACGCGCTCGGCGGCAAGGTCAAGAGGGTGAACCAGCCGCCGCGAGACGACCTCACCCTTCGCAAAGCAACCAGGTCGGCGACTTTCGCCGTCAATGCCGTAGCGACATCCGGCCGCGCCCCTACGTAGTAACGAGGCGTCACCCTGCCATCCCGACAATTGTCTTGAGAGACGACGATTCTCGACGATATCGTCGCGCGAGGCGATGGTGGCCGGCGGTGCGCCGGAGGATTCGCTCGCGGAGGATCGAGACGAATGCGCGAGGCGACGACACCCGAGCCCGCCCCGGCCGGCGTGGCGGCGAGACGAGACGGGAGCGCCCGCGTCTTGACCGTCGCCAACAAGAAGGGCGGCACCGGCAAGTCGACCACCGTGGTCAATCTCGCCGCCGAACTGGCGGCTCGCGACTACCGCGTTCTGGTCGTCGATCTCGACGCCCAGGGCCATGCCGGCTTCGGCCTCGGCCGGGTCGCCGCGCCCGGCGCCGCCACCGCCCACGACGTGCTGCGCCGAAGTTCGGCCATGCTCGCCGACGCCGTCGTCGCGACCCACGACCCGCGAATCGATCTGGCCCCGGCCGATCGCAACTTCGACGGCGAGGTGAGCATCTCCGATCCCTGGCGGCTGGCCGAAGCTCTGGCCCAGGTCACCCGCGACTACGACGTGGTCCTCATCGACACGCCACCGTCCTCGCCCCGCCTGATCATCGCCGGCCTGATGGCGGCCGATGCCGTGGTCGTCCCGACGCTGCTCGACCATCTCTCGCTCGACGGCGTCGGACAGTTCCTCCGCGCCTATCATCACGTCGTCACCGAACTCAGAGCCGGCATCACCGGCGCCCTGATCGTGCCGAGCCGGATCGATCTGCGCTCGACGATGCAGAAGACGGTTCTCGCCCAATTGGCGCGCTGCCACGGTCGCGGCCAACTCGCCACCGGCGTGCGCACCGACGTCGCCGTCGCCGAGGCCTTCGGCGCCTACCAACCGCTGCGGTCGTGGCGCCCCTCGGCGCGGGCCGTGATCGATTTCGCCCGTCTCGCCGACGAAGTCCTGTGGCGCTTCGTCCCGCGCGGCCTGCCGCCGAGCCCGTGTCGGTCCGGCCTGCACGCCTGAGCGCTCAACCGAAGCGCGTGGTCGCCCCCGCCGCCTCCACCTCCTCGAACCGCTCCCAGTCCGCCATCCGCCCGCGCATCCAGGTCGACTGGCGCTTGGCGTATTGCCGGGTCTCGACGATGCCGCGCTCGATGCCCGCTTCGAGCGAGAGCCGCCCGGCGGCGACTTGCGCCAATGCCGCGACCCCGATCGCCCGCATCGCCGGCAGGACGGGATCGAGCCCGCGCGCCGTGAACGCCGCCGCCTCCTCGACCGCCCCCGCCTCGATCATCAGGCGGAACCGCGCCGCGATGCGTCGATGAAGCTCGGCGCGCGGCGGCTCGAGCACGATGCGCGTCGCCGTGTCCGGGCCGACCAGCGGCGGCGAATGGGGCAGGTCTTGCCAGTCGGCGAGCGAACGGCCGGTCGCCGTGATCACCTCGAGCGCTCGGGTGAGGCGCTGGGTGTCGCTCGGCCGCAGCCTTCCCGCCATCACCGGATCGCGGGCCGCGAGTTCGCCATGGAGGCCGGCCGCGCCGATCTCGATCGCCAGCGCCCGCCAATGGGCGCGCACCTCGGCCGGGATCTCCGGCACCTCGGCCAAGCCCTTGGTCAACGCCTCGAAATAGAGCCCGGTGCCGCCGACGAAGATCGGCACCCGCCCGGCCGCCCGCGCCTCGTCGAGCACCGGCCCGACGTCGTCGAGCCAATCGGCGACCGAGAAGGCACGGCTCGGCGCGACATGGCCGTAGAGGCGGTGCGGCGCCCGCGCCTCCTCCTCGGGCGAGGGCCGGGCGGTGAGGATGCGCAGGCCCTCGTAGATCTGCATCGAGTCGGCGTCGATCACCACGCCGTCGAGGCGTTCGGCCAGGGCCAGCGCCAGCGCCGACTTGCCGCTCGCCGTCGGTCCTGCGATAAGCACCGCGCGCGCTGGGCCCGCCCCTGTTCCGCTCATCCGGCCGTCCTCGTGCCTCGCCTCGCCCCGATCAGGAGCTTGTTCTCGATCATGACCCATGTTGCAACCCTGATCTCGACACCGACCTCCCCCGCCGTCACCGAGGCGCTGGTCGCCGAGGCCCATGCCCGGCTCGACGCCACCTTTTCCTCCGAACTCGCGCCCGGCGTCGCCGTCGACGTCTTCTTCACCGCCGCCCCCGGCTTCGAGAAGGCGATCGCCGAGGAACTGCGCAAGGCCCTCTCGGCCCCCGTCGACGTGGTGGTGCAGAAGATCGAGGGCCGCGCCAAGGGCCTGCTGATCGCCGACATGGATTCCACCATGATCGGCCAGGAGTGCATCGACGAACTCGCCGCCGAACTGGGCCTGAAGGACCACATCGCCGCCATCACCGAACGCGCCATGCGTGGCGAGATCGCCTTCGAGCCGGCGTTGCGCGAGCGCGTCGGCCTGCTCGCCGGGCTGCCGGCCAACGTGGTGGAGACGGTCATCGCCACCCGCATCCACTTGACCCCCGGGGCGATCGAACTGGTCCGCACCATGCGGGCGAACGGCGCCTATACCGCGCTGGTCTCCGGCGGCTTCACCGTCTTCACCGGCCCGATCTCGAGGACGATCGGCTTCCACGAGCACCGCTCCAACCTGCTTCTGGAGGAAGCCGGAAAGCTCACGGGAAAGGTCGCCGAGCCGATCCTCGGCCAGGACGCCAAGCGCGCCGCGCTGCTCGAACTGGCGGCCGCCGAGAAGGTGCCGATGGCGCTGACGCTGGCGGTCGGCGACGGCGCCAACGATCTGGCGATGATCGAGGCGGCCGGCCTCGGCGTCGCCTACCACGCCAAGCCCAAGGTCGCCGCCAACGCCGCCGCCCGCATCGACCACGGCGACTTGACGGCGCTGCTCTATGTCCAGGGCTATCGGCGGAGCGAATTCGTCCACGCGTGAGGCGGCTCACGCCACCTTCGGCGCGAGACGCGCAACGGTGATCGCGGCGGCGGTGGCGCGAAACCGCGCCAGATCGAAGGCCGCTTGAAGCCTCAACCAGGTATCGGCCGTGCTGCCGATGCCGGCCTCCAGACGAACCGCCATCTCCGGCGAAACGGCGCTGCGGCCGGCGATGACGTTGTGGAGTTGCTGACGGCTGACCCCGAGCGACTTGGCGGCCTCCGCGACCGACAGGCCGAGGTCCTCCAACTCGCTCTTGACGAGACGTCCCGGATGAACCGGCTGCTTCATCGACATGCTCGCATTCCTCAATGGTAGTCCACCAGATCGACATCGAGCGCGTTGCCACCCTCGAAGCGGAAGACGATCCGCCAGTTGGCGCGCACCGTGATCGACCACAGGCCCCGCAGATCGCCCGTCAACGCATGGAGCCGGAAGCTCGGCAGATCGAGAGCTTCGATCGAAGTGGCTGCGTCGAGCACCGACAGGATCAACTCGATCTTCTCGACATGCTGCGCATTCAGCCCCCGATGGTCGGCGTCCTCATAGAGCCGGCGCAGCCCCTTGTGGCGGAAGCTCTCGATCATCGGGCGATTGTAAAACAATGATTTACAAACCGCAACACCGCAGGCGAGCCTCCGGATCTCCGATGGGTGGGATGAGCGACATGTGGTGCACCGGAGGCGGTCGGAACGAGCGCCGAGGTTCCACGAACCACGGCCGGTGCAATTCGCTTGCGCTCATCGCACCCGACATCCCCCGAAAACACAGACGGCGCCGGATCGCTCCGGCGCCGTCTCTCAAATCGTAGTCACGCGCGGCGGATCACTCCACCGCCAGCGTCACGAAGCGCATCTCGCCCTCGGCGTTGGCCAGCAGCAGCAAGGCCCGCTTGCGGCCATCCTTCTTGATCGCGGCGAAACGCTTGGTGACGTCCGCGGGGCTCGCCACCTCTTCCTGACCGACCTCGAGGATGACGTCGCCCGGCTGGATCCGCTTCTCCGCCGCCGGCGAGGCGGCATCGACCTCGGTCACCACCAACCCCTTGGCGACGGTGTCCTTGATCTTGAAGCGGGTGCGCAGCCCGTCGTCGAGCGGCGCCAACGCCAGACCGGCGATCTTGGCGGGCTCGACCGGCTTGGCCGTGTCGCCCTTGCCGCTCTTGTCGGTGGCGGCGAGCTTCTCGCCCTCCTCCAGGCGACCGAGCTTCACCTCGACGGTGACCTCCTTGCCCTTGCGCAGGACGACCACCTGGACCGACTTGGAGATCGGCGTGTCGGCGACCATGCGCGGCAGTTCGCGCACGTTGGGCACGTCGCGGCCGTCGAACTTGACGATGACGTCGCCGGCCTGGATGCCCGCCGCGTCGGCCGGCCCCTTGTCGGTCAGACCCGCCACCAGCGCGCCCTTCGCCTCCTTCAGCCCGAGGCTCTCGGCGATGTCGTCGCTGACCCCCTGGATACGCACGCCGAGCCAGCCGCGCCGGGTCTCGCCGAACTCCTTGAGCTGCGCCACCACCGCGGCCGCCGTCTTGGACGGCACCGAGAAGCCGATGCCGATCGAGCCGCCCGAGGGCGAGACGATGGCGGTGTTGATGCCGATGACGTCGCCCCACATGTCGAACAGCGGGCCGCCGGAATTGCCCTTGTTGATCGCGGCGTCGGTCTGGATGAAGTTGTCGTAGGGTCCGGCGTTGATGTCGCGGTTGCGCGCCGAGACGATGCCGACGGTGACCGACCCGCCGAAGCCGAAGGGATTGCCGACCGCCATCACCCAGTCGCCGACCCGCGCCTTGTCGCTGTCGCCGAACTTCACCGCCTTGAGCGGCTTCGGCGCCTCGACCTTGAGCAGGGCGACGTCGGTCTTCTTGTCGTGGCCGATCAGCTTGGCCTTGAGCTTGGTGCCGTCGGAGAAGTTGGCGGTGATCTCGTCGGCGCCGTCGATGACGTGGTTGTTGGTGACGATGTAGCCGCTCTGATCGATGACGAAGCCCGAGCCGAGCGACTGGATCTTGCGCGGCGCGCCGCCGTTCTTGCCCTGGTTCTTGAAGAACTCGTCGAAGAAGTCCTGGAAGGGCGAGCCTTCGGGGGCGCGCGGAATCGGGATCTGCTTTTCGACCGGCGCGGTCTGCGACGTCGAGATGTTGACCACCGCGTCGAGCAGGCCCTCGGCGAGATCGGCGACGGAAGCAGGACCCGCTGCGGTCGGCGGGCCGGCGAGGGCCGGCGCGACCGCGGTCGGCGCCATGACGAGCCCCGCCAACAGCACCGCCGAGGCCACCCAACGGGCGCGTTTCGTACGGGGCACGATCTTCGAGATGGTCAGCGTCAAGGCGACGTCCTTTCGAGGAAGTGTCGGTTGCGTCGATACCGGCGACGTTCGCCGCCGTCTCGCCTCATCATCGGGCGGATTCGGGCGGAAACGCGACGCGGCCCATCCCGAATCCGTGAACGGCGCGTCAGCCGCGCGCCATCCAGACGATCGCCACGCCGAGGACGAGGGCGACGAGCCCGCCCCAACGGAAGGTGCCGTCGGGGACCTCGCGGGCCCTCGACAGCATGTCCTTCATGAACCCCGGCGCGACGGCGTAGAGCGTCCCCTCGAGCGCCAGCATCAGGCCGAGCGCCACGACGAGATCCCTCACCCCCGATCCTTCGCCCATCGCCTCACTGCCCCGCCGGGGCGGCCGGAGCGGCCGGCTTGGCGGTCTTGCCACCGGTCGGGTCGGTCAGGTAGCGGAAGAAGTCGGACGAGTTCGGCGACATCAGGATCCGGGTGTCGCCCGCCTTCATCGACGTCTCGTAGGCCTGCATCGAGCGATAGAAGGCGAAGAAGTCGGGATCCTTGTTGAAGGCCTCGGCGAAGACCTTGATCCGATCGGCGTCGCCCGTACCACGGACACGTTCGGCGTCGCGGCCGGCCTCGGCGAGCAGGATCTCCTTCTCGGCGTCGGCCTTGGCCTTGATCCGCTGGCTCTCCTCCGAGCCCTTGGCGCGCAGTTCGGTCGCCTCGCGCTGGCGTTCGGTCTGCATCCGCTGGAACACCGCCTCGGAGTTCTTCTGCGGCAGGTCGGCGCGGCGGATCTTGACGTCGACGATCTCGACGCCGATGCCCTTGGCCTCCAATTCCACCTGCGCCTTGATCTTCTCCATCAACCCGGCGCGGTCGTCGCGCACCACCGCGAAGAAGGTCGCGTCGGCGAGCACGGCGCGCACCGCCGAGGAGACGAAGGTGTTGAGGCGGCGATCGCCGGCCTGAACCGTGCGAACACCCTGATAGAACTGCACGGGATCGACGATCTTGTAGCGGGCGAAGGCATCGACCACGAGACGCTTCTTGTCCGAGGCGATCAGCTCCTGCGGCTCGAGATCGATGTCGAGGATGCGCTTGTCGAGATACTCGACGTTCTGGATGAAGGGGATCTTGAAGTAGAGCCCCGGATTGACGATGGCGCGCCGGACCTGGCCGAACTGCAGGACGAGCGCCTGGTTGGTCGGCGTGACGACGAAGGCGGCGCCGGCGGCGACGATGAGGAGGGCGGCGACGAGGACGCCGACGAAACCGAAGAGACCGGTCTTCATGGCGTGGCTCCCGAGCGGGTCTGGGGTTTGCGGGTGAGCTGATCGAGCGGCAGGTAGGGCGTGATCGAACCTTCACCCTTGCCCTGATCGACGATCACCTTGTCCATGCCACCGAAGACGCGCTCCATCGTCTCGAGATAGAGACGCTCGCGGGTGACGTCGGGGGCGTGCCGGTATTCCTCGAGCACCTTGGAGAAGCGATCGGCCTGGCCGCGCGCCTCCTCGACGATGCGCGAGCGATAGGCCATCGCCTGGGCGGTGACCGCCGACGCCTGACCGCGCGCTTCCGGAACGATGCGGTTGGCGTAGGTCTGCGCCTCGTTCTGCAGGCGCTCGGCGTCGATGCGCGCCGCCTGCACGTCGCGGAACGCGTCGATGACCTGGGTCGGCGGATTGACCTTGTGCATGTTGACCAGACGGATCTCGACCCCGGACTTGTAGTCGTCGAGGGTCTTCTGCATCAGCTGGCGCACGTCGCTCTCGATCCGGCGCTGATTCTCGGTGAGGATCATCTCGATCGAGTTCTTGCCGACGATCTCGCGCATGGCGCTTTCCGCCACCGCCTTCACCGTCGGCTCCGGGTTCTGGATGTTGAACAGGAAGGCGCTGGCGTCCTTGATGTTCCACTGAACCTTGAACGACACGTCGATCATGTTCTCGTCGCCGGTGAGCATCAGGCTCTCGTCCGGGATGTCACGACCGGGAACGCCGCGCGCCATGTCGTAGTCGCGCTGACCGACCGAAATCTCGCGCACCGCCAGGACTTTCGGGACGAAGACCTGCCCCAGCGGATAGGGAACGTTGTAGTTCAGGCCGGGGGTGGTCTGCGCCATCACCTTGCCGAGAACCAGTTCCACGCCGAGTTCATCCGGTTCCACCCGATAGAAACCGGTGGCCAGCCACAGCGCCACGGCGCCGACCGCCACCAGCGCCAGGCCCTTGGACCCGAGTCCGCCGACGCCGCCCGAACCGCCGCCACCCGGCAGCCAGTCCCTCAGCTTCTCCTGGCTGCGCCGCAGCAGATCCTCGAGATCGGGGGGCTGATTGCCGCCGCCCGAAGGGCCGCGTGGCGGCTGTCCCCAAGGGCCGCCGCCACCGCCGCCACCCTTCCAACCGCCGCCACCGTTCTGGTTGCTCCAAGGCATATCGTTTCCTTGATCTCTTTCCGCTGCCCGCGTCGGCCCGTCGGGACCGACACACGCGAAAACCTTCTCCCGAGCCGCGGGCCGAGCCCGCGCCGAAGCACTTCAGGGTTATAGGTATCCGGAGGGGCGGTTTCAACGGAACGACCGGTCGCCATCGCGCTTTCCGGGCCGAGCGGGCGAACTGATGAACGATTTCGTCAGGCCTCGGGTGTATCGCCTCGCCGCCGATAGGTGACGAAGTCGAAATCCGCCTCGTCCCTCTCGCTGCGCTCGCCGGCGATGCGCGACACTTCGGCCCAGGTTCGCGGCTCCAATTCGGGGAAGAGCACGCAGCCGCTGGGATCGGGCGCGAGCGCGACCTGCGTCAGTTCGACCCGGTCGGTGACCGCCATCGCCTGCGCATAGACGTCGCCGCCACCGATCAGCGCGATGCCGGCCGCGCCGGTCTCCCGCGCCATCCGCGCCGCGATCCCCAAGCCCGCCTCGAGCGAGGTCGCCGTCACCACGCCCTCGGCCGCGAAGCCGGCATCGCGGCTGATGACGATGTTGGCGCGGTCGAGCAGCGGCCGGCCGATCGACTGGAAGGTCTTGCGCCCCATCACCACCGGACAGCCGAGCGTCAGCCGTTTGAAGTGCTTGAGGTCGGAGGAGATCCGCCACGGCAGGGCATTGTCGCGACCGATCACCCGATTGGTCGCCGCCGCCACCACCGCGAAGACCTCGACCCCGTCGATCATGCCTTATGTCCTCCCGTCACACCGCCACCGGCGCCTTGATGTGCGGATGCGGATCGTAGCCGACGAGCTCGAAATGCTCGAAACGGAAGTCGAAGATGCTCTTCACGCTCGGATCGATCCGCATCACCGGTAGCGGCCGGGGGGGGCGCGAAAGCTGCGTCTCGGTCTGTTCCAGGTGATTGAGATAGAGATGGGTGTCGCCGAAGGAATGGACGAAGTCGCCGGGCGCGAGCCCGGTCGCCTGGGCCATCATGAGGGTCAACAGCGCGTAGGAGGCGATATTGAAGGGCACGCCGAGGAAGACGTCCGCCGAGCGCTGGTAGAGCTGGCACGAGAGCCGCCCCTCCGCCACGTAGAACTGGAACAGGAGATGGCAGGGTGGCAGCTTCATCCTCGGGATGTCGGCCGGGTTCCAGGCCGAGACGATCAGCCGCCGGCTGTCGGGATTGCGCTTGATCTCGGCTTCCACCTCGGCGATCTGATCGATGGTGCCGCCCCCGGCGCACGGCCACGAGCGCCACTGGTGGCCGTAGACCGGCCCGAGATCGCCGTTCTCGTCGGCCCATTCGTCCCAGATCGAAACGCCGTTGTCCTTCAGATAGGCGATGTTGGTGTCGCCCCGAAGGAACCACAGGAGTTCGTGGACGATCGACTTCAGATGCAGCTTCTTGGTGGTCACCATCGGGAAGCCCCGCGCCAGATCGAAGCGCATCTGATGACCGAAGATCGACCGCGTGCCGGTGCCGGTCCGGTCGGTCTTGGCGACGCCCTCGTCGCGGACGCGGCGCATCAGATCGAGATATTGCTGCATCGCTCACTCCGGGGGCGAATCGCCGAAGACGGAAGACGAGAGTCCGCCGAGGCGGGGCGAGGCGCAACCGCCCACGCCACGCCGACGCCACGATGCCCTCATATCTCATCCCCTCGAAGAATGACGAGGGGGGAGACATGCGCATCGCCCATGTCGCGCTGTGGACGCGCGATCTCGACGCCGCCGCCGACTGGTGGCATCGCCATTTCCGCGCCGAGATCGGGGCGGAATACGCCAGCCGCAACCGCCCGGGCTTCCGCTCGCGCTTCGTCCGTCTCGGCGACGGCGCGGCGATCGAACTGATGACCGGCCCCTGGCTCGGCGAGGTGACCGACGACGAGCGCCCGGGCTGGGCCCATGTCGCGATATCGTTGGGCTCGGCGGAAGCCGTCGACGACGCCGCCCGCCGCTTCGCCGACGAAGGCGGCCTCGTCTCGGGCCCGCGCGAGACCGGCGACGGCTACTACGAAGCCGTGGTGCGCGGCCCCGACGGCGCCCTGGTCGAGATCACCGATTGAGATCGCTCACTCCGCCGCGTCCCGTTCGTCCCAGGCCGTCTCGCTCTGGAAGCTCTGGACGATGTGCTCGGAGAGCGCCTCCATCGCCGGGCCGGTCGCCCGCGCCGAGGCGAGGAGTTGGATCTCGTAGTGGCCGATCACCGGCAGGACGCGCTCGTCGATCGGCACCAATTCGCCGGAGATGACGCTCTTGGGCAACGGCGCCACGGCGAGATCGGCGAGCACCGCCGCCACCTGGCCGACGTAGTGCTGGCTCGAATAGGCGATCCTGTAGGGCACCCCGGCGCGATCGAGCCGCGTCAGCGCCAGGCTGCGCCAGGAACAGGTGGTGCCGGAGACGGCGAGCGGCAGCGGCCGCTTCAGATGGGCCTCGCCGTAACGCGCCCCCGCCCACACCAGCCGCTCGCGATGGACGATGGTGCCGGTGCCGGGAATGCCGCAGCCGAGCCCGACCGAGACCAGCGCCAGATCGACCTCGGACGTGTCGAGGAGCCGCACCAGATCACGGCTCGGCTGGCACACCACGTCGACCTGGACGTGCGGGTGGCTCGCCGCGAAACGGGAGAGGATCGCCGGCAGGAACTTGGTGGCGTAGTCGTCGGGCGTGCCGAGACGGACGACGCCGCGCGTGTCGGCGCAGCGGAAGCGCGACAGCGCCTCGTCGTTGAGCTGCATCATCCGCCGGGCGTAGCCGATCAGATCCTCGCCCGCCGGGGTGAAGACCACGCCGCGCCCGTCCTTGGCGAAGATCGGCCGGCCGACGATCTCCTCGAGCCACTTCATCTGCATCGACACCGCCGACGGCGTGCGGAACACCGATTGCGCCGCCCGGCTGAACGACCCGGTCTGCTGCACCGCGAGCAGCGTGCGCAGGAGATCGATCTCGAGCACCGCGCCACCGGCGGCACCGGGCAACGCACACACCGTATCCTCGCCACGATCACTCATGAGCCCCTCCCGTCGGCCGCCGTCCCGGCCCCGAAGTCTGATCAGGTTTTCTGACGAGCCACTTTAGTTCTTTTCGTTTGATTGAACAATCACGCGGGCGCAGTGTTTCCTCACGAAGGCCGCCGCTTCGCCTCACTCACCGATGATTTTCCCGTGATCGCCCCCGGCGTTCGCCGAAGGAGACCCATGCCATGCGCGACGCAGCCCAGACGATCGCCGCCCTCGGCGACGACTACACCCTCTCCCTCGCCCAACGGGTGGCGCGCGGCTTCGTCCGTGGCCTCGACACGCTGCGCCGGTGGCGCGACGCCCGTCGCCACCTGCGCCACCTGCGCCGGCTCGACGGACGCCTGCTCGACGACCTCGGCCTCGTTCCCGCCGACCTCGCCGATTTCGCCGAGGACGCCTCCGCGCTCGCCACCACCCGCCGCCTCGCCGATCGCGCCGCCGCCCGCCGCGCCGAGGAACGTTGGGCACGGCGCTGACGATCGCCGCGACAATGCGTCGTCGAGGCCTTTTCGTCGGGCCTCGGTTCGCCTATATTGGGAGTGCCGTCCCGCAAGGGTCGGATATGGCGATAAACGAGCGGTGTAATACGCCTTTCGGACCCGGGGGCAGTACCCGGCGCCTCCACCCGAGCCCATCTCGCGGCGTCTCGACCGACGCATCGTGCGCGAAAGTGGGTTCCGGCGGGGGCGAACTAGGATCGACGAGGGTCTAAAAACCGATCTTTTGCCCGGCATGATACCGCCGTCATCGGGTCAAATTATAGTTGCCAACGACAACTATGCTCCGGTTGCAGTGGCCGCGTAAGCGGTTTCTGACTCCGGTCACAAGTCCTGACGTGTAGCAGCGTCTAGGCGGGGTTCGGGGGCACCTGGCAACAGAAGCCCTCACTTCTCCCTTCCCCCATGCGGTGCTATCGTCGCCCGAAGGACTCGGGGTCGGCGCGCCCGTGCGTTTCGCCCTTCGACGTCCTTCGTGATCGCCCGCAAGACCGAACCGAGGCGCTCGGCGCGGTGGTTCGAGACGAGTTCGAGGCTCATGACGCAGGATCTGATTCGCTACGACATTCTGGTCCAGGACGCGCTGCGCGGCGTGGTTCGCAAGGTCATCGGCGAAGTGGCGAAGACCGGCCTGCCCGGCGACCACCATTTCTACGTCTCCTTCGACACCAATCATCCCGGCGTGCGCCTCTCCGGCCGGCTGCGCCAGCGCTACCCGACCGAGATGACGGTGGTGCTCCAGCACCAGTTCTGGGACCTCCAGGTCGACGAGCACCATTTCGAGGTCGGCCTCTCCTTCGCCGGTATCCCGGAGCGTCTCTACGTGCCCTTCGCCTCGGTGAAGGGCTTCGTCGACCCCTCCGTCGAATTCGGCCTCCAGTTCGAGGTCGCCCACGAGGAGAGCGAGGAGGGGGCCGGCGAGGCCGCCCCCGACGGCCCGAAGTTGGTGCCGACCGAGGCCTCGACGATTCCCGTGGCGCCCGAGCCCGACGAGCCGGAGCCGTCGCAAGACGACGCCGCGACCGAGGACGCGGAAGAAGAGAAGCCGCCCGCGCCGCCACCGACCGCCACCGTCCTGTCGCTCGACAAGTTCCGCAAGAAGTGACGGCGTGATGGGCGAGGTCGTCGGTCTCGGCAAGTTCCGCAAGGCGCGCGACCGCGCCGAGGACAAGCGCCGCGCCCAGGAAAACCGCGTCCGCTTCGGCCGCACCCGCGCCGAGCGCGAGGCGGGCGAGACCGAGGAGGCCCGCGCCGAGCGCCTGCTCGAGGCCCATCGTCGCGACGGCGAGGCCTGCGACGGCGACGACACGTCCGAACGATAGCGATCTCGGGCGGCTCCGGCGTGTTCGGATCGCACCGAGCGCCGGCGGGCCCGAACCGGCGGCATCCGGTTTCGGCTCGAGGCGCGAAACACCAGCGAGGTCGCATCGCGTCGGCCCGCCGCTCTTCGACCCCCCGTCTTTCGCCCGGCGTCTTCCAGCCGCCTGCCGTCCTCGCGAGGAGCCCGATGGAAAAACGTTCGATGACCATCGCCGGTCACCGCACCTCGGTGGCGCTCGAGCCGGAGTTCTGGGCCGCGATCGATGCCCTGGCGCGGCGCCGCGGCTTGCCGCTCGCCGCCCTCGTCGCCGAGATCGACGCGGCACGCGCCCCCACCCGCAATCTCGCCTCCGCCCTGCGCGTCGCCGTGCTCACGGTGGCGGGAGGCATGGACGGCGCCTGACGCCCGCCGGCCGCGCATCTCACCCCGTCCCGAGAGACCTCCGATCCGACGCGGCCGACCTCACGGCACCTGCACGCCCGGCGGCATGATCGACAGCGGCGGCACCGTGACCGAGGTTCCCGAGCCGATCGTCGGGGCCGGGCCGATGATGATCGGCGGCGGCAGCGGCGGCGGCGCGACCCCGGTCCCGCTCGACGGTTTCGCCGCGGGCGAAGTCTGCGGCGCGGCACTCGCGCCCCCCGCCGGTTGGCCCTCGATCGCCGGCATCCTCAACGGTTGGCCGTCGATCCCCGCCGGCTTCGCCGGCTGGCCGTCGATCCCCGGCGGCTTCGCCGGCTGGCCCTCGATTCCCGGCGGCTTCGCCGGTTCATTGCCACTCGCCGCCCGGGCTGCCCGACGCGCCGCCTCGGCCTCGACCTGCGCCGCCCTGCGGGCAGCTTCGGCTTCCGCCTGCGCCGCCCGGCGCGCCGCTTCCGCCTCCGCCACCTTGCGTGCCTCCGCCTCGCGCCGCGCCGCTTCCTCCGCCGCGCGGATCTCCTCGAGCCGCCGCCGCTCGCGGGCGAAGCGGGCGCGTTCGGCGATGTCCTGTTGCAGGGTCTCGACCCGGTCGATCTCGCGCTCGAACCCGGCGAGTGTCAGGTGCGCGACCAGCGGCGCGACGTCGAGAACCCGTGTCGGAGCGTCGATCGGCCCGTGGAAACTGATCCCCACCATCGGCGTCGCCTTGGAGATCACGGTGCGCGTCGCCGTCACCGCGTCGCCCACCGGCTCCATCGACCATTCGCTGTCGAGGCTCTGGTGGACGAGATCGACCGACACCCGCCCGGCGAGCCGGGCGCTCGGCGTCTCGACCACCAGCCGGCCGCTGCGCGCCACCCCGGCCTGGAGGGCGAAGGGAATGTCGGCGCGCTCGATCGGCGTCTCGCTGGCGTCCATCCGGGCGCGGAACAGGCGATCGACCAGTTCGGTGGTCGGCGTCGTCTCGCCGATCGCCACCTTGGTGGCGACCAGCGCCTCGCCGCTCACCCCGACCAGTCGCGCGTCGGCGAGGCTGATGCGGCCTTCGCCGCCGAGGCCGGCGACCAGCGCTGCCGCGCTGCGGCCGCTCGAGGTGAAGGTCGCCTCGCCGGCGAGCTTTCCGGAGGCCACCGCCCGGCCGCGACGCCGCCAGACGAGGTCTTCCACCATGGCGCGTCGCAGCGAGACCCGGCCGGTGAGCCCGGTCGCTCCGTCGGCGTTGCGCCGCAGCGTGAAGTCGCCGGCGACCCGGCCGCCGGCGAGCCCCGCCTCGACCGCCTCGACCCGGATCTCGCGCGGCGCCAGCACCAGCTTCGTCTTCAGCCGATCGAGGCCGAAATCCTCGACGCTCGCCCGATCGACCGAGATCGCCAGCGTTCCGACGGCGGTCTCCTCGAGCGGCGTGCCGACGAAGGGCGTCGTCGCCCAGATCGCCGAGGCATCGCCCCCCTCGCCGAGCAATGCCCCGCCGAGCAACGCCTCGACCGCCGCCTCGAGGTCGAGCCGGTCGAGATCGAGCCGCCCGTCGATCGCCACCGGCCACCGCGTCGCGTCGAGACGGCCGGCGCCGCGCAAGTTGGTCTCGCCCACCCGACCGGCGACCTCGCCGACCTCGAGCCTCGGCCAAGCGCCGGCGAGCCGCGCCGAGGCCTCCACCGGCAGGCGTCGTTCTAATGCCATCGCCGGACGTCCGATCAGCCCGCCGAGCGCGGCGGCGTCCGGAGTGGCGAGACGCACCCGGCCGTCGAGCCGCGTCGCGGCGCCGGGGGTGAGCGTCGCGGTGCCCTCGACGCCGGCCGAGTTCGGCCCGATCCGGGTCGAGGCGGCGAGTTTCAGTCCCTCGATCGGCCGGCCCTCGGCGCTGAGATCGAAGCCGATCGGCCCACGGATCGCACCGCCGCCGAGAAGGCCGGCGAGACCGGCGGTCGCCTTTTCGCCGGCCAGCCTGACCGTGAGTTTGGTCGAGGCCCGGATCGGATCGTCGACCCGACCGGCGAAGCGGCCGTCGGCGGTGAGTTCGGCGCCGCCGGCGAAGCCGCGCAGGGACGCCATCAGGTCGCTCACCTCCGCCCCGCCGCGGCCCTCGATGTGCAGCGCCAGATCGAGCGGCGCCGCCGCCGCGGCGATCGCCGCGACGCGGTCGACCGTCGCCGCCTCGAGCCCGGCCAGCGTCGCCGCCGCGCGCGCCGCCGACGCCGGCTTTGCCGCCTCGAGCGTCAGGTCGAGCGTCCCCTGCGGCGCGGTCAGCGGATGGCTGATCCGCCCCGAGCCGGACAATCGCGCCCCGGCGAGATCGGCGACGGCGAGCCGCTCGATCGCCACGTCGTCGGCCGCCACCTTGACGGCGACCACCACGCCCTTGGCGGTGACCCCGCCCATCACCATCTGCCCGGCGTCGAGCTCGAGCTCGAGCGCCACCGGCCGCCGGCTGGTCTCGCGGCCGAGGAAGAGCCGCGACAACCGCGCCACCTGATCGAATTCGAGTCGTTCGGCGGTGAGGCCGATGCGCGCCCCGGTGCGCTCGCTCCACTCGACGAAGCCGCGCGCCTTGGCCCGCGCCACCTCGAGCCTCAGGCCGTCGGCGCGCAACGATGTCGCGTCCGCCGCCACGTCGGCCGAGAGCGTCACCGCGTCGAGCCGATCGCCGACGGCTTCCGCCCGCCACCACGACGCCAGCAGCGCCGGCTGCTCCGAGGAGGTTTCGATCCGCCCGTCGAAACGCGGTCCGCCGTCGAAGCCGAATCGGCCGGAGGCGGCGAGCCGGGTCCGCCCCGGCAGCCGCGCCTCGAAGCGCTCGATCGTCAGGCCGCCGGGCCGGGTGCGGGCCTCGAGCCCGATCTCCTGCACCGCGCCGCCGCCGACCACCAGACCCTGGATGTCGACCCGAACCCGCCCGGGAAGCCCCGCCTCGCCCACCGAACCGGCGAGCGCCAGCGCGGCGGCGGCGACTTCGGCGGGAACCGTCGTCTTGCCCGCCTCGCCGCGCACCAGCCGGTCGAGTTCGATCTGCCGGGCGGCGAGCTTCAGGTCG
Source organism: Prosthecomicrobium sp. (assembly GCA_048497495.1). Lineage (GTDB taxonomy): Bacteria > Pseudomonadota > Alphaproteobacteria > Rhizobiales > Ancalomicrobiaceae > JAFHCF01. The sequence continues at coordinate 16 of JAFHCF010000221.1, read as the reverse complement.
AAGGACGGCTCGGCGC
>JAFHCF010000220.1:0-29023 GCA_048497495.1 Prosthecomicrobium sp. | reverse complement strand
CGGGCGGCGAAGGCGTCGACCTCCTCGCGGGTGATGCCGTACTTTTTGGCCAGATTTTCCGCCGTGCCGCCCATGGTGATCGAGCACGAGGTGTCGAGCAGGCTCTCCCACAGGAAGTCCTTGAATTCGATCTGGCCCATGCGGAAGCCGGAGCGATGGGTATAGGCGGCGACTGGGTTGCGGCTCATCGATTCCGCCCCGACGCAGAGCGCCACCTTCGCTCGGCCGAGCGAGATCGCGTCGGCTGCTTGCGCGATCACCTCGACGCCGGTGCCGCAGATGCGCTGGACCAAGTGCGCCGGCACCTCGACGGGGGCGCCGCAGTAGAGGCCGACGTGGCGGGGCAGGAAATAGGCGTCGAAGCTCGCCTGGGCCATGTTGCCGGCGATCACGGTGCCGATCTCGGATCCGGCGACGCCGGCGCGCCTCAGGGCCTCGCGGCCGGCCTTGATGCCGAGATCGGTCGGCGACACGGTCGAGAGCGCGCCGTTGTAGTCGACGAAGGGGGTGCGGGCGCCGTCGAGGAGGAAGACGTCGTCGAAGGCGAGCGCCACGGCGCCGGGTACGTCGGTCATGGACTCGATCCTCAGAGTTTGATGACGTGCGGCTCGAGGTCGGCGGCGTAGAGCGCCTCGACGTCGGCGGCGCGATTGGCGAGCACGGCGCGCTGATTGAGCGAACCCTTGTCGGTGGCCTCGCCGAGATCGATCGACGGCGGCGTGGCGAGAAGGGCGATGCGGGTGACGCGGGTCGAGGAGCCGGTCGAGGCGCGGGCGACCTCGGCGAGGCGCTCCTGGAAGGCATCCTTGACCGCCTGGTCGGCGACGACCTCGGCGAAGGGCGTGTCGGGGGCAAGGTGCGGCGCGAGCCGGCGCGTCGCCTCCTCGTCGGGGAAGACCAGCATGCCGACGTCGTCGCGGTCGTGGCCGGTGACGACGGCGTCCTTGACCAGCGGATCGAACCTGCCGACGAAATCGACCCGCAGCGGGCCGACCGAGACCCAGGTGCCGGTGGCGAGCTTGAAGTCCTCGGCGACGCGGCCGTCGAACTCGAAGCCGGCGGCGAAATTGTTGGGCTCGGCGAGGCGCAGCGCGTCGCCGAGGAGATAGAAGCCCTCGGAATCGAAGGCGGCCTGGGTGAGATCGGGTCGGCGCCAGTAGCCGGGCATGATGTTGGGACCGCGAAGTCTCGCTTCCAGCTTGCCGGCGTTGGGCACCAGCTTGAGCTCGACGCCCTTGTGGGGCACGCCGACGATGCCGGGGCGATCGTTGTCGCGCACGCTGATCAGGGCGCCGGGGGCGGTCTCGGTCGACCCCAGCGAGGTGGTGAAGGCGACCGGGCGGCCGATGGTCTCGATCGCCAGGTCGCGATAGGCGTCCCAGATCGGCTTCGACAGACCGGCGCCGGCGTAGAACAGGAGCTTGAGGCGGGAGAAGAACTGCCGCGCCAAGGCCTCGTCGGCCTGGAGATGGGGCAGAAGCGCCTCGAAGCCCTTGGGCACGTTGAAATAGATCGTCGGGGCGATCTCGCGCAGGTTGGCGACCGTCGCGGCGATCGCGGCGGGCACCGGCTTGCCCTCGTCGATGTAGAGGGTGCCGCCGTTGTAGAGGGCGATGCCGAAATTGTGGTTGGAGCCGAAGGTGTGGGCCCAGGGCAGCCAATCGACCAGCACCGGCGGCTCGTCCTTGAGGAAGGTCATCGCCTCGGCGAGCTGGGCCTGATTGGCGCAGATCATCCGCTGGGTGTTGGTCACCGCCTTGGGATAGCCGGTCGAGCCCGAGGTCAGCAGGAACTTGGCGATGGTGTCGGGGCCGACCTGGGTGCGGGCCGAGACGACGGCGGAGGAGATCGGCCGGTCGAGCAGGCTCTGGAAGGTGGTGGCGCCGAGTTCCGCCGCGGTGTCGTCGGAGACGACGATCTCGATGCCGTGTTCCTTCACCTTTCGCAAGGCGCGGCCGAAGGTGCGGCCATCGGAGGCGAAGACCAGGCGCGGGGTGAGCAGCTCGAGCGCGTAGGTGAGCTTGCCGAGGTCCTGCGAGATGGTCGAATAGGCGGTCGACATCGGGCAGGTGGGGACCCCCACCGCCATGCCGGCGAGCGACATCAGGGCATGGTCGATGCCGTTGCCCGACAGGATCAGCACCGGCTCCTCTTCCGACAGGTCGCGGGCGAGCAGCGCCGCGCCGATGTGGAGGATCTGCTCGAAGGCCTGGCCGTAGGTCAGTTCGCGCCAACCGCCGCCGGGGGCGCGTTCGGCGAGGAAGACCCGATTGGGGGTGACCTTGGCCCAATGCTCCAGCCGATCGACCAGCGAGGCCGAATAGTGGGGCAGGGGCTTGGAGGAGCGGACGACGATGACGCCGTCGGGCCGGCTTTCGACGACCGGATCGAGCTTGCCGAAGAGACGCAGCGGCGTCGGTGCCGGAATGGTGGCGTGCATGGTGTCCTCCCCCGGAACGGATCCGTCTTGGCGCGGATCTCGCTCTCGTCGTTTCCTCGTGGCCTTCCGGCCGATTGCGTCCGCCGGGTGTCCCGGTCTTTTCGTTGAGTCCCGTCCGGTCAGGCCGGGCGGGTGACCTTGGCGGCGCGCTTTTCCAGGAAGGCGCGGACCCGGTTCTTGGCCTCCTGGTCGCCCTGGGCGACGGCGGAGACCAGCGATTCCATCAGGTAGCCGACGCGCGGATCGGCGTCGGCGATGCGCGGCAGCGCCTGAATCACGGCGAAATTGGTGAGGGGGGCATTGCCGCACATCCGGGTCGCGAGCTCCAGCCCCTTGTCGAAGCCGTCGCCGGGCTCGACCAGATATTGCGAGAAGCCGAGCGCCACGCCGTCCGCCGCCGAATAGGTGCGGCCGGTCAGCATCATGTCGGCCATGCGGGCGACGCCGATCAGCTTGGGCAGGCGCACCGAGCCGCCGCCGCCGACGAAGATGCCGCGCTGGCCCTCGGGGAGCGCGTAGAAGGCGGAGCTTTCGGCGACGCGGACATGGGCGGCGCAGGCGAGCTCGAGCCCGCCGCCGATCACCGCGCCCCTCAGTACCGCGACGACCGGCACCCGGCCGAACTCGATCTTCTCGAAGCAGCGATGCCAGTTGCGCGAATGGAAGACGCCTTCGGTGACGTCGCGTTCGGAGATCTCGGAGAGATCGAGGCCGGCGGAGAAGTTCGGACCGACGCCGTGGATCACCACGGCGCGGACCTCGGCGGGGATCGAGGAGAAGACCTCGTCGAGCGCCTCGATCGTCGCGTCGTCGATGGCGTTGCGCTTCGACGGACGGTCGAGACCGACGACCAGGACGTCGCCGCGGCGCTCCAACTTCAGCGATCCGAGATCCATCGTCTCGACGGTCTCGGCGGATGCGGCAGCCGGCATCTCGGTCTCCCCATGTTCGTTCTTATAATAGTTATTCTTCATAACAAATATTCGATGTCAAGAGCCTCCTTCGGGCGAGGGCGCGCGAGGCCGCCCCGACGGACGCGGCTTTCGCCTCCGGGCGCTCCCGGTGGAGGGTTCCACCGATCTCATGAGGACCCGAGGGGTGATCGAGGTCGCGGTGTTCAGCCGCCGATCACGTTCGGTTCCGATCGCCGCCGGACGATTGGTTGGCGGGGTCGATCGAGCGAGTTCGCGTGATCGAGAGTGACCCTTCCTCATGGTCACCAGTAATTGTTGTATATTGATTAATTGTATGAAAACAATATATTATAGAAGATTATTGATAAACTACGCGAGGCGTGGAGGCGAGCCTCTTCGGCTCGGACCTCGACGTCTTCACGCCGCGACGGCCGGACTACCTTCGAGCCGAGCCGCCGCGACCCGCCGGCGGCCGGATCGTTGGTCAGCGTACCGGTGGCGGCGGCGACGAGAGCGTCGCTGTGGGCCTCGGCCTCGGCGCGTGGTTCGATCGAGACGGATGGTTGCCATCCGTCTCGTGAATCAGAACCACCGGCTCATCGACCACTGGGCGGGCCAGTCGCAGCGACGACCGGGCGGCGCGCGGGCCGCCGCCGTCGATCGGCCGGGTGACGACATGTTCGCCGACGGCGAGCTTCGGCCCGACCGGCTTGCCGTCGACGCGGGCGCGGACCAGCGGGTCGGCGTGATCGCGCCGGGGCGGATCGGTCAGGCGGCGGTGCGGCCGGGGTAGTCGGCGTCGAGGACGAAGGGGTAGGGGCCGTCGTGGCGCTCGACATAGGCATGATGGGAGACCACCGCGCCGTCGACCAGAGTGTGGACGAGGAAGGCGGGGGGTTCCATGACGAAGGCGGACACGCCGTCCTCCGAGAGATCGAAGACCACCTGGTGGGCGACCGAGGGCGCCACCTGGAGGATGGTCCCGGCGAAACGCGACTGGATCGGGCGGTGGTGGTGGCCGGCGAGCACGCGCTCGACCTGGGGATGGCGGGCGACGATCGCCGCGAGGTCCTCCGCCCCCTCGATGAGCGCGATGCGGTCCATGTGGGCGATGCCGCAGGGCGCCGGCGGGTGGTGCATGACGATCATCGTCGGCACGTCGGGGCGCTCGGCGAGGCGGCCGTCGAGATCGGCGAGGCGGCTCGCGCAGAGGGTGCCGAAGGACGCGCCGGGCACCACCGTGTCGATGCCGATCAGCCGCAGGCCGGCGACGTCGACGTCGAAGCCGACGAAGTCTTGCGGCCCGGCGGCGCCGGCCGGCGTGCCGAACACCTCGAGATAGGTCTCGCGGCGGTCGTGATTGCCGAGAACCAGATGGACCGGCATCGGCAGCCGCGCCAACTGCCGCTTCAACACCTCGTATTCCTCGACCAGACCGCAATCGGTCAGGTCGCCGGAGACGACGACGGCGTCGGGGCGCGGCTCGAGCGCCAGGAGCGCGTCGATCGCCCGGGCGAGGAGCTTGTTGGTCTCCGCCACCCGGTAGGCGGGAACACCTTCGGGGCGGACGTGGAGGTCGGTCAGATGGGCGAGGATCATGGCGGGTGTCCGTTCGAGCCGAGAGGCGAGGGGGAAGACGACGACGGGCCCGCGCCGGTGGACGGCGCGAGCCCTCGGAGTTCACGAGGCGTCGATCACTTCGGCAGGTTCATCGCGGTCGCCGCGACGTAGGGGCCCATGATCTCCTCGGCCTTGGCCTGCGCGTCCTTCAGCGCCTGGAGCGGCTTCTTCTTGCCGGAGAGCACCGCCTGAACCTCGTCCTCGAGCGCCTTGCGCACGGCGACGGTGTTGTAGGTGGCGAACCACGAGCGGGCGTAGGCGAGCTGGTCGACCGCGACCTTGGCGTCGGGGTTCTTGGCCAGGAAGTCCTTCATCTCCGGCAGGTCGTAGGCCGCCTTGTTGGGGGCGAAATAGCCGGTGAAGCGGCTCCAATGACCGGAGACTTCCGGGCTGGTCAGCCATTTGATCAGGGTCCAGGCGGCCTTGGTCTGCTCGGGCGAGGAGCCCTTCGGCATCATCAAGGAGGCGCCGCCGATGGCGACCGCGTTGCGGATGTTGGCCGGCACGAAGGCGACGTCGTAGCCCGACTTCATGTTCTCGCGGATGAAGGAGAGCGACCCGGTGGACAGCAGCACCATCGAGGTCTGACCGGCGAAGAAGCCGGTGGAGACCGCCTTGCCGTCGGTCGTGCCCTCGGGCATGACGCGATCACGATGGATGAGGTTGTCGACGAAGGTCAGGGCGCCGCGCATCGACGGCTGGTCGTAATAGACCTCACCGCCATATTCGCTGTTGTAGTACTGTCCGCCGTTCGACATGTCGAGGGCGGTCATGACCCAGCCGAGGTAGTCGTAGTTCGACGGCATCATCACGCCCCAACGCTCGACCTTGTCGCCGTTGCGCTTGGTCAGCTTCTTGGCGGCGTCGGACCACTCGACCCAGGTCTTCGGCGGCTTGGCCGGGTCGAGACCGACTTCCTTGAAGTGGTCGGTGTTGTAATAGAGCAGCGGGGTCGAGTTGTGGAACGGCACGGCCCAGACCTTGCCGGCGAAGCGGGCGTTGCCGTGGAGCGCCGGCCAGAACTCGCCCATGTAGGCGTCGGCGGTCTTGCCATCGGCCTCGATCAGCGGATCGAGCGGCTGGATCTCGTCGGAGATCTGATACTCGAGCACGAAGTTGGCGCTCATGATCACCGCCGCCGGGGGACGGCCGGCCTTGATCGCGGCATGGGTCTTGATGTTGGTCTCGTCGTAGGAGCCGGTGTAGACGGCCTTCGCCTTGATGTCCGGATGGGCGGCGTTGAAACGCTCCATCAGGTTCTGCATCTCCTTGGCGAGCTTACCCTCGACGGGGACGGGGAAGAACATTTCGATTTCGGTGGCGGCCTGCGCCGAGCCCAGGCCGAGGCCGAGGATCAGGGCGGCCGCGGTCGCGACCTTGGTCAGGGGATACATGGTCGTTCTCCTATTTGACGCCGGAAAAGAGGAAGGAATTGACGAACTGCCGCTGGAACAGCGCGAAGGCGGTCATCAGCGGGGCGGCGACCAGGAAGGTTCCGGCCGCGATCACGCCCCATTGCGAGGCGCTCTCCGCCCCTCGGGTGAAGGAGGCGAGACCGATGGTGAGCGTCTGGTTCTCGGTCGAGGAGATCACCATCAAGGGCCACAGGAACTCGTTCCAATGGGCGACGACCGAGACGATCGAGAAGGCCAGGAGCCCGGGGCGGGCGAGCGGCACCAGAACGCGCCAGATCACCTGCCACCAGCGCGCGCCCTCGACCACGGCGGCTTCCTCGAAGTCGCGCGGGATGGTGCGGAAGGTCTGGCGCATCAGGAAGACGCCGAAGGCGGAGGCGAAATAGGGCGCCATCACCGCGATCAGCGTGTCGTAGAGGCCGAGCCGGGTGATCGTCACCAGATTGGGGACGATCAGGATCGGCGGCACCAGCATCAGCTGAAGCAGGAAGGCGTAGAAGAACAGGGAGCGGCCGCGAAACTCGAGCCGCGCGAAGGCGTAGCCGGCGAGCGTGATCGTCACCAGTTGCACCGCGAGGATGCCGACGACGACGATCACCGTATTGACGTAGAGCCGGGCGAAATCGGCGCTGTCGAGGGCTTCCGTGAAGTTGGCGAGCGTCGGCGCGAAGTCCGGCACCAGCGACGCCATGCCGAGCCCGCCCAACCCCTGCGGCCGGATCGAGGCGGTGATCATCCAGGCGAGCGGCGTCGACCAGACCAGGGCGACGAGCGCCAGCAGCGCGATGGTGATCAGGCGGCCGCTGTCGGGGCGGCCCGTGTGGGGGGTGGTGGAGGTCCGCGCCATCGGGTCAGGCCTCGTAGTGGACGGCGCGCTCGAGCGTGCGCAGCGACAGGATCGAGAGCGAGATCAGAACCGCCAGCGACACCACGGTCGCCGCCGCCGCCTTGCCGGCGTCGTAGTTCTCGTGGGCCTGTTGGTAGATGTAGTAGAGGACGAGATTGGTCGCGTCGGAGGGGCCGCCCTTGGTCAGCACCACGACGTGGTCGACCTGGGTGACGACGTTGACCAGGGCGATCACCGCGACGAAGGCGAGCGTCGGCCCGAGCAGCGGCAGGGTGACGCGGAGGAAGCGCTGGGGCGCCGAGGCGCCCTCGAGCCGCGCCGCCTCGTAGAGATCGCGGGGGATCGCCTGCAGCCCGGCGATGAAGAACAGCATGTAATAGGCGGCGTTCTTCCACACCGTCAGCCCGATCAGCGAGGCGAGCGCCACGTCGGGATCGCCGAGCCAGTTGGTCTGGGCGAAGCCGAGACGGCCGAGGTAGTGGTCGAGAAGGCCGATGCCGGGCAGGAAGACGAAGAGGAAGAGCGCGGCGGCGGCGACCAGCGGGATCAGCACGGGGAAGAACACCACGGTGCGCAGCAGCGTGTTGAACCGCGTCGCCTCCTGAAGCCCGATCGCCAGGAACAGCGCCAGACCGATCGACGGCACCAGGGTTCCGACCGCGTAGATCAGGTTGTTGGTCACCGCCTTGGCGAAGGACGGATCCTCGAGGAGGCGGACGAAGTTGCCGGCGCCCCAGGTGACCGTCTTGGTGCCGAAGGTCTCGATGGTCGCCGACTGGATCAGGACCTGGAGGATCGGCCAATAGGTGAAGGCGACGAGGAAGAGCAGCGACGGGACGAGGAGCACGATGGCCAGACGATTGCGCGACAGGGCCGGCGACGAGGCGCGATGGACGACGGCAGGCTCGTCGATGAGGTCGCAGGTCGCTTCCACGGTCGTCATGCGTCGCCGTCTCCCATTCTCTCGCCGGTCGAGGTCGGGAGACCCTCGCCGGGAGAGATGACGGCCCGTCGTCATTTACGTAACGATTGGACGACGCTCGCATGACGTCGCCCGATGGCGGAAAACGTGCTCCGGTTGCCATCACGTGCCTGTCATCTCGCGAGGCTAACGACCGGAGACCCGGACACGCGAGACGGGGGCAGGAGCGAGAGAGATGGCGGAAGTCCGGTTCGAGAACGTGCGCAAGTCCTTCGGCGCGGTCGACGTCATCCACGGTCTCGACCTGGCGATCGACGACGGCCACTTCGCGGTGATCGTCGGACCGTCGGGTTGCGGCAAGTCGACCCTGCTGCGCATCACCGCCGGGCTCGAGGCGGCGAACTCGGGACGTGTCGTGATCGGCGGGCGCGACGTCACCCATGTCGAGCCGCGCGACCGCGACGTCGCCATGGTGTTCCAGAACTACGCGCTGTTCCCGCATCTGAGCGTCGCCCGCAACATCGCCTTCGGGCTCGAGCTGCGCGGCACCCCCAAGGCGGAGATCGCCGAGCGGGTGGGGCGCGCCGCCGCCATCCTGCGCCTCGACGGCCTGCTCGACCGCAAGCCGCGCCAACTCTCCGGCGGCCAACGCCAACGGGTGGCGATGGGCCGGGCGATCGTGCGCCAGCCCGACCTCTTCCTCTTCGACGAACCCCTGTCCAATCTCGATGCCCAGCTGCGCGGCGACATGCGCGTCGAGATCAAGCGTCTGCACCAGACGTTGGGCACCACCGCGATCTGGGTGACCCACGATCAGGTCGAGGCGATGACCATGGGCGACGTCCTCGTCGTGATGAACGGCGGCCGCATCGAGCAGATCGGCACGCCGATGGAGGTCTACGAGCGCCCGGCGACGACCTTCGTCGCCCGCTTCATCGGATCGCCGCCGATGAACCTGATGCCCGGACGGATCGACGGCGAGCGGGTGGTGGTCCACGGCGCGGGCGAGGAGACGGACGGGCCGGCGACGATCGTCGGGGTCCGGCCCGAGGATCTCGAGGTCGCCGGCGACGGCCGGCTGCTCGACCTCGACGTCGAGGTGGTCGAGCCGCTCGGGGCGGAGACGATCGCCCATGGCCGGGCCTCGGGCCATGCCATCGCGGTGCGTCTGCCGGGCCATCATCGCGTCCGGCCGGGCGAGCGCGTGCCGCTCGGGGTGGCGCGCGACCGCGTCCACCTCTTCCATGCCGGAACCGGGGCGCGCCACGCCGCGATCTGAGCCGGCGCGAAGGCGGCGGGCCCGGCAACTGAAATGCGGCATCGCACACCGTCGAGATTGCGCCGCACTCTCGAATTATTCCATTGCAACAACGGGCCGGTGATGTTGAACTCCCGTCTGGGGGGAGACTGAATGTCACAGCCGAGTGGCCTATCGAAGCCGGTGATCGACGAGACCGATCGGATGCGGGCGGGATTCTACCGGCTGCTGGCGCGCCTCCTCAGGCAGCCGGCGGACGCGGAAATGCTCGCCCTGATCGCCGGTCTCGAGGGCGACGACAGCGAGATGGGGCAGGCGATCTCGGCGCTGGTCGCCACGAAGGCGACGCCCGAATCGGTTTCAGCCGAATATGACGAGATCTTCGTCGGGCTCGGGCGTGGGCTCCTGGTGCCCTACGCCTCCTACTACCTGACCGGCTTCCTCAACGACAAACCGCTGGCGCGGCTGCGCACCGACATGGAGCGGCTGGGATTGGCGCGCGCCGAGGGCGTCGTCGAGCCCGAGGACCACGTCGCCGCGCTGATGGAGATGATGGCCGGGATGATCGACGGCGGCTTCGGCGCGCCGCGGCCCCTCGACGTCCAGTCGGCCTTCTTCGACCAGCACGTGGCGAGTTGGACGCCGCATTTCTTCGCGGATCTCGAGGCCCTGCCGCAGGCGGTGTTCCACGGGCCCGTCGGGCGCATCGGACGGTTGTTCATGGGCATCGAGAAGGCCGCCTACGAAATGTAGCGGCCTGACGAGGGCGACGACCCCGCGACCGGCGAAGGCGACCGGCCGGTCGAGGGGGGAGCGAACTGGACGCCGACAGGAGGAGAGATCCGATGGATGGGAAGATCGAGAAGGCCCGGACGGATCGTCGAGGGTTTCTGAGGCTCGCGAGCCTGGGAACCGTCGCCGGCGGAGCGGCCCTCGTCACCGGCGCCACGGCTGAGACCGCCGCGGCGGCGACGCCCGGGGGCGGGCAGGGATATCGGGAAACGGAGCACGTCAAGACCTACTACGCCAGCGCCCGCTTCTGAGGAGCTGCGAAGACAAAGAGTTTCGACACGGAGAGAAACATGCTCAGGAAGAAGGCAAATGGGGTTGCGAAAGGCCCCCGGATGTCCTCGGCCGGTACAGAGCTCGGAGTTGCGGCCATCGATCGCCGCACATTCCTCAAGCGCTCTGGTCTGACCGTCGGTGGGGCGACCGCAATATCGACGCTCGCGGGAGGGATGGTCCAGGCGGCCACACCGCAGGCGACGCCCACGACCAAGGTCGTGACCAAGAAGTCGATCTGCACGCATTGTTCGGTCGGCTGTTCGGTGATCGCCGAACTCGATCACGGCGTGTGGACGCGCCAGGGCGTCGGCTACGACTCGCCCTTCAGCCTGGGCGGCCATTGCGCCAAGGGCGCCTCGGTGCGCGAGCACGCCCACGGCGAGCGTCGGCTCAAGTATCCGATGAAGCTCGTCGACGGCAAATGGCGCCGGGTCTCGTGGGACGAGGCGATCAACGAGATCGGCGACAAGATGGAGGCGGTGCGCAAGAGCTCCGGCCCGGATTCCGTCTATTGGCTCGGCTCGGCCAAGCACTCCAACGAGCAGGCCTATCTCTTCCGTAAGTTCGCTTCCTATTGGGGAACCAACAACGTCGACCATCAGGCGCGTATCTGTCATTCCACCACGGTCTCGGGTGTCGCCAACACCTGGGGCTATGGGGCGATGACCAACTCCTACAACGACATGCACAAGTCGAAGTCGATGATCCTGATCGGATCCAATCCGGCCGAGGCGCATCCGGTGTCGTTGCTTCACCTGTTGAAGGCCAAGGAGGAGAACAACGCCCCGCTGATCGTCTGCGATCCGCGCTTCACCCGCACCGCCGCGCATGCCGACGAGTTCGTCCGCTTCCGTCCGGGCACCGACGTGGCGCTGATCTGGGGTATCCTCTACCACATCTTCGAGAACGGCCTCGAGGACAAGGAGTACATCCGCAACCGCGTCTGGGGCATGGATCAGATCCGCGCCGAGGTGAAGAAGTGGACGCCGGCCAAGGTCGAGGAGGTGACCGGGGTTCCCGGCTCGCAGCTCGCCCGCGTCGCCAAGACCCTCGCCAACAACCGGCCCGGCACGTTGGTGTGGTGCATGGGTGGCACCCAGCACACCACCGGTTCGTCCAACACCCGCGCCTATTCGATCCTGCAACTGGCGCTGGGCAACATCGGCGTGTCCGGCGGCGGCGCCAACATCTTCCGCGGCCACGACAACGTCCAGGGCGCGACCGACCTCGGCGTGCTCGCCGACACGCTGCCGGGCTATTTCGGCCTGGCCGCCGGCGCCTGGGCCCATTGGGCGCGGGTGTGGGAAGAGGACCTCGGCTGGCTCAAGGGTCGCTTCGCGACGGTGACCGGCAAGGACGGCAAGCCCAAGCCGCTGATGTACGAGACCGGTATCCCGGTGTCGCGCTGGATCGACGGTGTCCTGGAAGCCAAGGAGAACATCGATCAGCCCGACAACACCAAGGTCATGGTGTTCTGGGGCCATGCGCCGAACTCGCAGACCCGTCTGCCGGAGATGCGCAAGGCGATGGGCATGCTGGAGATGTTGGTGGTCGTCGACCCCTATCCGTCGATGACGGCGGTCCTGCAGGATCGCAAGGACGGGGTCTACCTGCTGCCGGCGTCGACCCAGTACGAGACCTACGGCTCGGTGACCGCGTCGAACCGGTCGATGCAGTGGCGCGAGAAGGTGATCGAACCGCTGTTCGAGTCGCTGCCCGATCACGTGATCATGTACAAGTTCGCGAAGAAGTTCGGCTTCGCCGACCGCATGTTCCGCAACATCGAGGTCAAAGGCGAGGAGCCGCTGATCGAGGACATGATCCGCGAATACAATCGCGGCATGTGGACGATCGGCATGACCGGGCAGTCGCCCGAGCGGCTGAAGTCGCACATGGAGCATCAGCACACCTTCGACAAGACGACGCTGCGCGCCGTCGGTGGTCCGCACGACGGTGAGTTCTACGGTCTGCCCTGGCCCTGCTGGGGAACGCCGGAGATGAAGCATCCGGGCTCGGCCAACCTCTACGACGTCTCGATTCCCGTGGCGCAGGGCGGCATGGGCTTCCGTGCCCGCTTCGGCGTCGAGCGCAACGGCGAGAACCTCCTGGCGGAGAACAGCTGGCCGGTCGATTCGGAGATCAAGGACGGCTACCCCGAGTTCACCATGGGGATGCTGCGCGGCCTGGGCTGGGACAAGGACCTGACCGAGGCCGAGATGGCGTCGATCAAGAAGGTCGCCGGCTCCGACGACCAGGCCAAGATCGACGGGATCAACTGGAAGATCGACCTGTCGGGCGGTATCCAGCGGGTGGCGATCAAGCACGGTTGCGCGCCCTACGGCAACGCCAAGGCCCGCGCCGTGGTGTGGACCTTCCCCGATCCGGTGCCGATCCATCGCGAACCGCTCTACACCTCGCGACGCGATCTCGTCGCGGAGTTCCCGACCTACGCCGACAAGACCTTCTGGCGCGTGCCGACGGCCTATGCGTCGATCCAGAAGAACGACTATTCGAAGGACTACCCGCTGATCATGACCTCGGGGCGTCTGGTCGAATACGAGGGCGGCGGCGACGAGTCCCGCTCCAACCCGTGGCTCGCCGAACTGCAGCAGCAGATGTTCGTCGAGATCAACATCTTCGACGCCAACAACCTGGGCATCCGCGACCGCGACACGGTCTGGCTGCACAGCCCGTCGGGGGGAAAGATCAAGGTCGCGGCGATGGTGACGGAACGGGTGGGGCGCGGCGTCGTGTTCACGCCGTTCCACTTCGGCGGCCAGTATCAGGGCACCGATCTTCGCGACAAGTATCCCGAAGGCGCCGACCCGATCGTGTTGGGCGAGGCCTGCAACACCGCGCAGACCTACGGTTACGACGCGGTGACGCAGATGCAGGAAACCAAGACCACGCTCTGTCGGATCGAACGGGCTTAAGGGAGGAACGCGAACATGGCACGTATGAAGTTCCTCTGCGACGCCGAGCGTTGCATCGAATGCAACGCCTGCGTCACCGCCTGCAAGAACGAGCACGAGGTGCCCTGGGGCATCAATCGTCGGCGGGTCGTCACCATCAACGACGGCAAGCCGGGCGAGCGGTCGATCTCGGTCGCCTGCATGCACTGTTCGGACGCGCCCTGCATGGCGGTGTGTCCGACGGACTGCTTCTACCAGACCGACCAGGGCGTCGTTCTGCACAACAAGGACCTGTGCATCGGCTGCGGCTACTGCTTCTACGCCTGTCCCTTCGGGGCACCGCAGTATCCGCAGGCGTCGAGCTTCGGCTCGCGCGGCAAGATGGACAAGTGCACCTTCTGCGCCGGCGGACCGGAGATCGACAACTCTCCCGCCGAGTTCCAGAAATACGGCCGCAACCGTCTGGCCGAGGGCAAGCTGCCGCTGTGCGCGGAGATGTGCTCGACCAAGTCGCTGTTGGCCGGTGACGGCGATACCGTCTCGGCGATCTACCGCGAACGGGCGGTGGCGCGCGGATTCGGATCCGGAGCCTGGGGTTGGGGAACCGCCTATCAGAAGAAGGTTCCCCTCTGATCTCGACCGGATTCGTGTCGAGTTCGCCGGGAGGTCGATGTCGATCGGCCTCCCGGCGGCATCGGTGACGGCTCTGGGCGCGCGCGTCGTGACGGCGTGTGGACCTCGAGGCGACCGAGCCGACGTTTCCCGCGCTTCGACTTGTTTCGGGAGTAGACCGATGTCCTACCCGCGGACGCGCCTCGCGTCGTTTTCATGGGCTTTTTCATCTTCCGCCGTCAGGATGCTGAGCGGCCTCGTCGTCCTGCTGCTGGTGGTGCTCGGCTCGGTCGAGGCGGGGCGGGCGCAGAGTTCGGTCCGCCCGCCGGTGGCGCCGGCGGTCGAGGCGCCGCCGGGCCCGGAGATGCGGGGCGGCGTGCTCGGTTATCGCTCCGACGGCGCCATTTGGCACGACATCCGCCTGGGGGCCGCCGGCAAGGTGACGATCTCGGCGCCGGACGCCGCGACCCTGATCCAATCGCAGGGTCAGGACTGGCGCATGACCCACAACGATCTGGTCAAACCGTGGGGCGGCCGCCTGCTGGTGGCGGTGGTGGTGATCCTCGCGGTGTTCTTCCTCATCCGCGGCCGCATCCGCATCGAGGGCGGGCGATCGGGGCGGGTGATGCCGCGCTTCTCGCTGACCGAGCGGGTGGTGCACTGGTTCACCGCCGTGGTCTTCGTCCTGCTCGCGGTGAGCGGGCTGATCCTGTTCCTCGGCAAGGACGTGCTGCTGCCGGTGGTCGGCCCCTCGGCCTTCGCGGTTCTGGCGAGCGCCTCGCTCCAGGGCCACAACCTCTTCGGCCCCTTGTTCATCCTGGCGGTGGTCGCGCTGTTCGTGACCTTCCTACCCGGCAACGGCTTTCGCTGGATCGACCTGAAATGGTTGTTGAAGGGCGGCGGCATGTTCGGCGGCCACGCCAGTTCCCACCGCTACAATTTCGGTGAGAAGTCGTGGTTCTGGCTCGCCGCGCTCGGCGGTCTGGTGTTGTCGGCGAGCGGCACGCTGCTGCTGTTCCCCGATCACCTGCCCGCCCTGATCGCCGGCGCGGCTCCGGGCACGCCGTCGGGGCGGACCCTGATGCAACTGGCCAATCTGCTGCACGGGGGCGCCGCGCTGGCGTTCATCGCGGTGGCGATCGGCCATGTCTACATCGGCTCGCTCGGCATGGAGGGCGCGCTCGAGGGGATGACGCGCGGCACGGTCGACGAGAATTGGGCCAAGGAACACCACGATCTCTGGTACGAGGCCCATGTCGGCGAGGTGAGCGTCGACACGGTCGGTGCCGAGGCGCTGGCCGCGGCCGGCAAGGTGTGAAGGGGGCAGGCGATGACGTTTCTCGAATTGACCGAGGGGCCCCTCTGGTATCTGGCCGCGACGGTGTTCGTCGTCGGCGTGATCTGGCGGCTGGTCGGTATCCTGCGGCTCGGCCGCCCGGCGGACCGCAGCGTGGCGCGCGCCTCCGGCGTCGGCGGCGCGCTGAAGGCGATCGTGCTGCATTCGATCCCGCACGGCGGCAACCTGCCTCGGACGATCTACCACTTTGTCACCGGCTATGCCTTCCATCTCGGGCTCTTCGCGCTGCTGCTGTTCGCGGCGCCGCACATCACCTTCATCCACGACCGGCTGATCGGCGTGTCCTGGGTGGCGATGCCGCGCTGGGGCTTCCTGATCGCCGCCGAGGCCGCCTTCGCCGGGCTGATCCTGATGTGGGTCAGGCGGTTGACCGATCCGGTGATGCGGCGCCTCTCCGACGCCGAGGATCATTTCGGCACCTGGCTGGTCTTCACCGTCATGCTGACCGGCTGTCTGGCGCTTCAGGAGGCCCACGACGGGCTGCGGGCGCTGCACATGCTGAGCGTCGACCTGCTGTTGATCTACTTCCCCTTCGGGCGGCTGATGCACGCCTTCACCTTCGTGTTCAGCCGCGCCTATACCGGGGCCACCTACGGCCGTAGAGGGGTGACGCCATGAGCACGAGCCCGACCATCCCAGCGGTGCAAGTGAACACGCAAGCCGCGATCGACAAGTTCATCGCCGTCACCGGCAGTCACATCGCCTCCTATCTCGAGGCCTGCGTCCACTGCGGACAATGCAGCCAAGCCTGCCATTTCCACGAGGCGACGCAGGATCCGAAATATACCCCGATGTTGAAGATGGTGCCGATGACCCGGGTCTATCGGCGCCACAAGGCGCCGCTCTCCGGCGTCAAGAAGCTCTTCGGTCTGGTGCCGGCGGAGCTGACGGCGGAAGACCTGATCGAGTGGCAGGAGCTGATCTACGATTCCTGCACCATGTGCGGCCGTTGCACCGAGGTCTGCCCGATGGGCATCGACATCGCGACGATCGTCGGCCTGTCGCGCCAGGCGATGGTGGCGGCCGGCCTCGGTCCCCCCGATCTGATGGCGGCGGCGGAGAACGCGCGCTCGCGCGGCAGCCCGCTCGGTATGACCGAGGAGGTGCTGAGAGACCGGCTCGAATGGCTCGCCGACGACAACGACATCGAGATCCCGCTCGACCGGGAGAAGGCCGAGGTGCTGATCACCGTCTCGTCGATCGAGATGATGAAGTACCCGGACTCGATCGTGGCGATGGCCAAGCTCTTCAATCGCGCCGGCGTCGACTGGACGATCAGTTCCAAGGGCTACGAGGCGACCAACTTCGGGGTGCTCTCGGGCAAGGCCGACGTGGCCAAGATCATGATCGAGCGGATGGTGGGTGCCGCCGAAGCGGTCGGGGCGAAGATCCTCGTCATCCCCGAATGCGGCCATGCCTATGGCGCGATGCGGTGGAGCGGGGCCAACATCCTCGGACGACCCTTGCCCTTCGAGGTGGTCCACATCACCGAATTCGTCGCGGGGCTGCTGCGCGACGGCAAGCTGAAGCTGAAGCCGATGGGCGCCTCGGTGACCTATCACGACCCCTGCCAGATCTCGCGACGGGGTGGGGCGACCGCCGCGGCGCGCGACATCCTCGGGGCCTTCGCCACGGATTTCCGCGAGATGACGCCGACCGGCAATCACAACTGGTGTTGCGGCGGCGGCGGCGGCGTCCAGGCGATGGCCAGCGCCGCCGACCTGCGCCACGAGGTCTTCCGGATCAAGATCGCCCAGGTCGAGGCGACCGGCGCCGACAATCTGGTCTCGGCCTGCGCCAACTGCCGCCTGACCATCGACGAGAGTCGGGAGGCGCTCGGCTGGCCGCGTGAGATCAAGAGCCTGGTCGAGGTCGTGGCGGATCAGTTGGCCGACTGATCCGGTCGGGTCGAGTAGATCGCCGGTCGGCTCGGGTCGATCGGGCAGGGGAGTGCTTCCGCCTTGAGCGATGGGACCATGGATCTTCCGGCGGGCCGGATCTTCGAGCCGGCGGGCGCCGCCGCGCCGTCGCCGATCGGGGCGAGGCGGGTCGCGGATGGGGGCGGGATCGTTCCCGTCGGCGCCGTGACCGCCCGCATCGAACGGCCCCGAACCGCGCGATGACCTCGGGCCCGACCCTTCCGCCCCTGCTCACCGGCCATGCGGCACCGGCGGAGGCCGATCTCGCCGCCGTGGTCGCCGAGGGGGTCGCCGCCGGCCGTCTCGGTGCCGACGACCTGGTGTGGTCGGAGGCGCGCGACGTCGCGGCGGCGGCGATCGTCCTGGAGCCGGAAGGCTCGCTTGCGGAAGCGCTGGAGATGGTGCCCTTGACGATGGTGGCGGTCGCCGACGCGCTCGGGGCGATCGGCCCGCCCAATCTGGCGCTGATGCTGCGCTGGCCCGATGTCCTGACCGCCAACGGCGGCACCGTCGGCCGGGTCACGATCTCGGTGCCGGAGGGGACGTCGCTCGACGCGGTGCCGGCCCATGTGGTCGTCGGGTTCTCGATCGCGCTCACCCTGCCGGCCTGGCTCGCCCACGCGCCGGGGCTCGATACCGAGACCACGGCGCTCCACGAGGAGGGCTGCGGCGACATCGACCGCGATGGTCTGATCGGCGCCGTGGCGCGGCATTTCCTCTCCCGGCTCGACGAATGGAATCACGGCGGATTCGTTCGTCTCAGATCGGGGTTGGCGGGCCGCCTGAGCCCCGAGGTCGGACCCCGGGGCGGGGCAGCGGCGGGCGCGATGCCGGCCGGGCGCCTCGTCGAGATCGACGAGGCCGGGGCGGCGCGGATCGAAGCCGACGGTGGCCGGCGGGTGATCTCGCTGGCGCGAGCATTGGGGATCGGGGCGTGAAAGCGAACGGCGGCGAGCGTATCGTGTGGAAATCGGCCGGGCTCCATCTGACGGAGCGCGGCGAGAACGGCTGGCTGTCGGTCGGGCCGGATTTCCTGCGCGCCTATTGGACTCGGCCGGAGATCCACCCGGTGGCGGAGAGCTGCGCCGTCGAGCATCGGCTGTTCGAACGCCTGATGGCCGATCCCTTCGCGGGCGTCGGGCCGAGCGAACTCGGCGAGATCGCCGATCGCGACGCCGCCGAGAACTACGCCGTGGTGCTGCGCTTCCGCGACCATCTCGTCGCCGCCGGGTCGATCGAGGCGGGTTATCGCGGGCTCTTCGCTCCCGGCGCGCCCTTGGTGCCGCCGGTCTTCCTCGACCAACTGGTCCATCTGATCATGACCAACATCCTGGTCGGCGAGGACGATCCGCTCGTCGCCCGCGCCGGCGAACTGTTCTTCCGCGACCAGATCGCCACGACCAGCGACGAACGGTTCATGCTCGCCGACGCCGAGGTGGTGGAGACGCGGGGCGCCGTCGGTTCGGCCTTCCTCGACGTCGAGATCGACACGCTCTCGGCGCGCACCGCCGGCGACTATTGGGGCCGCGCCGATCGTTTCGACTTCGCCCTCGACTTCCGCTTCGCCGAACCTGGGCAGGATGCCTTCTCCCGGCTGATCGAGCGTTGGCTCGGCCATTTCCTCGACCTGCCGGTCAGGGTCCAGCCGCTGCGTTCGGTGGTCGATCAGGCGTGGCGCTGGCACGTCGGGCTCGACGCGGAGGCGACGCGGATCCTCAACGCGCTCTATGCCGGCGAGACCCTGCCGATGGCGGGACAGGGGCGCATCGGCGCGCTGTTCCGGATGGAGTTCCTCGATCCCGACCGGGTCACGGCGGAGATGCGCGGCCGGCCGGCCTTCCTCGGGCTGGCGGTCGACGCCGCCGGTCGCGTCCGGATGAAGCCGCAGAACCTCCTGACCAACCTGCCGCTGGTGACGCCGCGCCGCTAGTGCACCGGCCCAATCGGATACTACAGGCCGAAGGCCGCATCCGATTGGATAAGCTGCTGCACCAATAAAAGAATCTAGTGCACGCCCGAAGCCTCGAGGTGAATCTTCCGACTGAATCCGTGCACTAGTGGTTCCGATTCACGAGACGGATGGGAACCATCCGTCTCGATCGAACCACTGGGATCGACGGGGCCGAGCCCGGCATCAGTCCTCGGCGAGGAAGTCGTCGATGGTCAGGCCGCGTTCCTCGGCGCGCTTGTAGTCGTCGGTGGTGCGGGTGCGGCGCGAATGGGCGATGGCGAAGGGGTCGGCGCCGTCCTTCGACAATTCCGTGAGCCGACAGCTCTCGCACATGCGGATCAAGGCCAGGCGTTCCCGGGTGTCGAACATCGGGTTGGTGTCGCCGAGCCGGCGTTCGACGGCGCGCAGGATGCCCTTCGCCGCGAAGGGCTTGCCGCAGGAAGTGCACAGCGCCGGTTCGTCCTCGAAGAGGACCACCGGCTGGAGCGCCGAGCCCGCGAGATTGTAGCGCGGTTCGAGCCGGATGGCCTTTTCCGGGCAGGTCGCGGCGCAGATTCCGCATTGCACGCAGGCCGTCTCGACGAAGCGCAGTTGCGGCTTGTCGGGGCGGTCGCGCAGGGCATCGGCGGGGCAGGCGGAGACGCAGGCGAGGCAGAGCGTGCAGGCCTCGGCATCGACCTCGACCCGCCCATAGGGGGCGCCGGGAGGCAGCGGCACGAGGTCGCCGGCGGGCGATCCGGCGGCGGCCAGGACGTCGAGCGCGGCGCGCGCCACCTCGCGTTTGCCCCCGAGGGGGGTGGGCGCGGCGCGGGCGATCTCCGACAGCACCGGCAGGGACCACAGTTCGCCCGCCGCCGTATCGGGATCGCTCTCGATCAGGGTGACGATGCGCGGGCCGGCGTGGCCGAAGCCCGCCGACAGGGCCTCCATCAGGTCGGCTTCGGCGGCGAGGGTGGCGAGCGCCTCCGACTTCATCGGATCGGCCAGCACCACGACGCTCTGGAAGCCCGCCGCCAGCGCCGCCGCCATCAGGTCGTGGCCGATGCTGGTGATGGAATGCAGCTCGAGCGGGATCACCCGGGCCGGCAGGCCGCGACCCCAGCGCGCCATGGCGCCGATCAGCGGCGTGCCGTGGACGGCGTCGTGGAGGAGGAGCACCGGAGAGGCGCCGCCGGCGGCGAGATGCGCGCGCGCCAGCACTTGGATGCGGCCGATCTGGTCGGCGCGATTGGGATAGGTGTAGGCGATCGCGCCGGTCGGGCAGTGGGCGGCGCAGTTGCCGCAACCACCGCAGATGCCGGGATCGATGGTCACCGCGTCGCCGGCGGAGGTCACCGCGCCGGCGGGGCAATTGTCGATGCACTTGGTGCAGCCGGTCTTGCGCGAGCGCGCATGGGCGCAGATCGCCTCGTCGACGGTGACGTAGATCGGCTTCTCGAAGGTGCCGACGTAGTCGGACGCGGTGAGGACCGCGTCGAGGACCGCCGCGCGGTCGCCGGGGTCGGCGCGGAAATAGCCGTCGCGGCCCTCGCTCCCGGCGAACAGCGCCGCGCCGCCGGAGATGTCGAAGACGACGGAGCAGGTGGAGCGGGCGCCGTCGCGCGGCGGCGCGAACATCGGGCGGCCGCGCGAGGACGGGGTGAGCGAGGCATGGCCGTCGATGGTCAGTTCGAAGGCGCCGAGGGATCCGCGCGCCGCGACCACCCGTCCGGTGAAGACGGGGAAGTCGAGGACGGTGGGGAGAATCAGATCCTCGGCGTCGGTCAAGAGCAGCGACACCGACAGGGTGCGGTCGAGCCGGGTGGCCGCGTCGAGGGCGACCTGGCCGCGCCCGATCACCAGGCAGAGCCCGTCGCTCTCGATCTCGCGCAGACGCGCCGGGGTGATCGGCATGGCGGCGGCGGCGATCAGGGCGGTCATCTTGGCGAGCCCGGCGGGCGCCTCGTCGCTCCATCCGGCGGTCTCGCGGATGTTGACGAAACGGATGTCGTCGCGGCCGGCGTCTCCGGCGATCTCGGCGAAGAGCGGGCTTTCCTGTGTACAGGCGACACAGATTCGGGCGGGCTCGGCGAGCCCGGCCTCGAACTGCCCGACCTCGCCGCGGCACAGCCGGTGATGGAAGCTCGTCCGCGCGAATCCAGCCTCGATCAAGGTCTTGCCGAGACCGCTCGCGGCGACGGGCATGGACCCTTCACAATCGCACAGAAAGATTCGCGTCTCGCCTTCCGCCATATCTTCCCCCCCTTGTTGTATGCAGCCGACACCTTATTCTCTGCGGCGGCGGAGGCAACCTCTTCGCCGCGAAGACGAGGAGGTCGGTCCGCGTGTCACGCGAAATGACGATCATGCTCGGCGTCGTCGCCGAACGCCGCCAGGCCGTGTCCCGCTGGATCGAGGACTACTGGATCCCGGTCGGGGTGATGTTGGCGCCCGCCGATCTGCGCGAGGCCGACGTCCTCGTCAGCGACGCGCGGATGACGCGCTACTACATGGGGCGGTTCGAGCTGACCTTCTATGCCTCCGATACCGAGGCCTATGTGGAAAATCTCGAGAGCGGCGCGCCGGCGCTCTACGTCGTGCTGCGGCGGGACGGCGACGGCGAACATCCCTTGCCCTGGCACGTCCAGAGCGTCACCGCCTCGCCCCATGCGGCGCAGGACTACGAGGTCGGCAGCGAGGACGTCATCGAACGCATCGCGATGCCGCCCGAGGTGGCGCAGGCGATCCACGAGTTCCTCGAGGCCTATCACGTCGAACAGACATTCGTGAAGCGCCGGCGCGACAGGGTCGATCCGGAGGAACACCGCTTCGGCAAGCAGCCGATCTTCCTCAAGCGCGGTCGGCGCGACGGAGGGCTCGATGGCTGAGGAGAAGGAAGCGGAGGCCGGCTTCCTGGCGCGCTGGTCGCGGCGCAAACGCCTGGGCGAGGCGGACGCGGCGGCGGAGGATCCCGACGACGCGGCCAAGGCGGCGATGGCGGCGGCCGAGGCGGAGGCGCGGTCGGCGGCGCGCGCGGCGGCCGAAGCCGAGGCGAAGGCCAACCGCGAGGCGGCGGAGGAGATCGATCTCGCCGCGTTGACCTACGGCGACGACTTCTCGGCCTTCCTGAAGCGCGGCGTCCCGGAAGCCCTGCGGCGCGACGCGCTGCGCAAGTTCTTCAACTCCGATCCGCTGCTCGCCAATCTCGACGGGCTGAACGACTACGACCAGGACTTCAACGATCCCGCCCACATGGTCTACCGCTCGAGCCGGGACGCCATCCGTGGCTTCCTCGACGACGCCGACGAGTTGATCGAATCGGTCGGCGAGAAGTTCGCCTCGGCGGACGAAACCGCAGAGAGAGCGGCGCAGGAGGCGCCGGCCGAGGCCGCGCCGGAGACCCTCGCCGAAGCATCACCGGCCCCCGAGGCTGCCGACGCCCCCGAGGCGCTCGGACCGGCGGCCGACACACCGGTGATCGGGAAGGTCGCCGCCGTCGAAACGCCGGATCCCGTCCCTGAGGCCGAATCGGCGCGACCGCCGCGCGTCTCGCTGCGTCGGCGTCTCGAAGGATGACGGCGGGCGAGCGTCGGTCGACGCGAGGGCCGGCGTTCGCCGTCCGGCGTGGAGGGTGGCGGTGACGATCGACACGAACGAGGTCCTGACGCGACTGCGCAAGGTCAAGGGGCCGGATCTGAGCGGCAACATCGTCGATCTCGGGCTGGTGTCGGAGATCGTGGTGCGCGGTGACCGGGTGGTCTTCTCGGTCATGGTCCCGGCGGACCGCGCCGCGGCGCTGGAGCCGTTGCGGGCGGCGGCGGCCAAGGCGGCGGGGCGCGCCGAGGGCGTGGCCGCCGCGGTGGTCACGCTGACGGCGGCGCGATCCGAGCTCTCGGGCGGCAAGCCGCTCGCGCCGGACGCCTCGGCGCCGGTAGCGCTCCCAGGGGAGGCTCGCCCGACCACGGGCAAGATCGCCCCGATCCCGGGGATCGGGGCGATCGTCGCGGTCGCCTCGGGCAAGGGCGGGGTCGGCAAGTCGACCACCTCGGTCAACCTGGCGCTGGCGCTCCAGGCGTCCGGCCTGCGGGTCGGCATCCTCGACGCCGACATCCACGGCCCCTCCATCCCTCGGCTGCTGCGGGTGACGGCGCGGCCGAGCACCGTTCCCGATCGGCTGATGGCGCCGCTCGAGGCCTATGGGCTCGCGGTCATGTCGATGGGTTTCCTGGTCGACGAGGAGACGCCGATCGTCTGGCGCGGCAAGATCGTCACCGAGGCCCTGACGCGCATGCTGCGCGAGGTCGCCTGGGGGGAGCTCGACGTGCTGATCGTCGACATGCCGCCGGGCACCGGCGATGTCCAACTGACGATGGCGCAGACCGTGCCGCTCGCCGGCGCGGTGATCGTCTCGACGCCGCAGGACCTCGCCCTGATCGACGCCCGCAAGGGCATCGCCATGTTCCGCCGGGCCGGGGTGGCGATCCTCGGGGTGGTCGAGAACATGAGCACCTTCGTCTGCCCGGCCTGCGGCGTGGCGCACCAACTCTTCGGCCAGGGCGGCGCCCGGCGCGAGGCGGAGCGGATCGGAGTGCCGCTGCTCGGCGAGGTGCCGCTGGTGATGGCGATCCGCCAGAAGTCCGACGGCGGCCGGCCGATCGTCGTCTCCGATCCGCGGAGCCCGGAGGCCGGCATCTATCGCGAGATCGCGTCGCGGCTCGCGGCGCGGCTCGACGAGGAGCAGCGGCTGATGGCCGGAGGCTGAGCCCGGCCCGGCTGCGTCAGGCTCCCGAAGCGTCGCCGATTTCGGTCTTGGGGACGAGGCCGGCCTCCTCGGCGATCAGGTCGGCGATGGCGCAGATGTCGTCGAGGTCGAGGACCGGCAGGGCGCAATCGGTCACGGCATAGTCGGCGGCGACGGCGAGGACGGTGGGGTCGGAAGCGGCGAGGGGCGTGGCGTCGCGGGCGTCGCGGCGTCGGACCTCGATCTTGGGGTGGGGGTTGGACTTGTAGCCCTCGATCAGCACCAGATCGCAGGGCGAGAGCCGCGCCAGGATCTCGTCGAGGCACGGCTCCGCCTCGTCCTGCAACTCGTGCATCAAGGCCCAGCGGCGCTTGGAGACGATGGCGACCTCGCCGGCGCCGGCGCGGCGATGGCAGTGGCTGTCGGCGCCCTCGCGGTCGACGTCGAAGACGTGATGGGCGTGCTTGACCGTCGACACTCGGTAGCCCCGACGGCTGAATTCCGCCACCAACGCGCAGGTCAGCGTGGTCTTGCCGGAGTTCTTCCAACCGGCGATGCCGAAGATCGGGGCCCTCATGCGTCGGCCCCGGCGATCAGCGCCTCGGCCTCGGCGAGGTCCTCGGGCGTGTTGGCGTTGAAGAAGGGATCGGGCAGACCCGGGTGCTCGGGCGCGAAGTCGCACCAGGCGAGGTCGTGGCGGTCGACCCAGGCGAGGACCTTCATCGTGTCGGAGGTGGCGAGCCAATGGGCGAGATCGTCGGCGAGGGCGATCGGCCACAGTCCGAAGACCGGCTGGCGTCCGCCGGCCGAGCGCGCCAGGACGATGCGGTCGGGGGCGGCCTTTTCCGACAATCGGGCGACCAGATCGCGCGGGAAGAAGGGCGCGTCGGTCGCGGCGCTCGCCAGATGGGTGACGCCGGGGGTCCGAGCCGCCCACGTCATCCCGGTCATGACGCCGGCGAGCGGGCCGGCATGGCCGGGATGGATGTCGGGCAACACCGGCAGACCGAAGGCGGCATAGGCGTCGGCGCCCGAATTGGCGGAGATGGCGAGCCTTTCGACCTGAGGGGCGAGGCGTTCGATCACCCGGGCGATCATCGGCGCGCCGGCGAGCGACCGCAGCGCCTTGTCGCCGCCTCCCATCCGTCGCGACTGGCCGCCGGCCAAGACGAGCCCGGCGATCGCTTCGATTCGATTCATTCCTCGTCCCCTCGGGCGCCCTTGCGGCGATGATGCGATGCCTCGTCTGGGGCGGACTCCGGATCGTCGTCGAACTCGATCCGCTCCACCCCCGCCAGGGCGAGGAAGCGCTTGCCGCGGGCTCGGCCGATCAGGGTCAGGCCGGCGTCGCGCGCCAGTTCGACCCCCCAGGCGGTGAACCCGGAGCGGGAGACGAGAATCGGAATGCCGATCATCACCGTCTTGATCACCATTTCCGAGGTCAGCCGGCCGGTGGTGTAGAAGATCTTGTCCACCGGCGACACACGGTTGACGTGCATCCAGCCGGCGATCTTGTCGACGGCGTTGTGACGCCCGACGTCCTCCATGTAGACGAGCGGCTCGTCGCCCCGGCACAGGACGCAGCCGTGGATCGCGCCGGCCTCGAGGTAGAGGCTGGGCGCGGTGTTGATCTTGTGGGTCAGGGCATAGAGCCAGGAGGTCTTGAGGCGGGCGTCGGGCGGCAGGCGGGCCTCGCCGAAACTGTCCATGACGTCGCCGAAGACGGTGCCCTGGGCGCAGCCGGAGGTGCGGACCTTCTTCTGCAGCCTGGATTCGTAGTCGGTCTGGGTGTCGGTCCGCACGACGACGACGCCGAGGCTCTCGTCGACGTCGATCCCGGTGATCTCGTCCTCGGGACGCAGCATGTTCTGATTGAGCAGGTAGCCGACGGCGAGGAGATCGGGGTGGTCGCCGATCGTCATCATGGTGACGATCTCCTGGCGGTTGAGAAACAGCGTCAACGGCCTCTCCGACACCACCCGGGTCGTCACCGCCCGGCCGTGGTGGTCGACGCCCGTGACCTCGCTGGAAAGGCGAGGGTCGCCGGGGTCGGACCGGAGAAGGAAATCGTCGCCTCCAGGAGCGAGAAGCATCTGCGGGGCCACCTCTTCGTTTCGCCGGCGGATGCTAGGATGCTATGGCGCACGAAACAAGCGGCGGCGGCCGTCGGATGGTTCGTACGGTCGGCCGTCCGTATCCGCCGATCGCCGCCGCGATCGGCAGCCGAGTGCCCGATCGAGACGACGGGCTTTCGACGCTCACGGGCGGTTCGGACCGCCTATCGGAGTTTCCCGTGATCCGCCACGGCGCGCCGTCGGGCGGTTGCGACGGGACCGAAGGCGGCGCGGGTGCCCCCGGCGGGCGAACGCGCGAGATCGAGCGTGAGGCCGTATTCCTCGAGCACGGCGGTGACGATCGCCAGGCCGAGGCCGGTCCCTTCCGCCGTCGGATCCTCGCTCGCCCCTCGCGACAGGAGATGGGCCACCCGCTCGGCGGCGATGCCGGGGCCGTCGTCGTCGATGGCGATGCGGACGCCGGCGCCTTGGGATTCGGCCGAGATCCTGACCGTGGTCGCCGCCGCCTTGCGGGCATTGTCGAGGAGGTTGCCGATCACCTCGCCGAAGTCGTCGGGATCCATGCGCAGGCGCAGGTCGGGCGCGAGCTCGTCGATCCAGGCGAGTTCGGGGCCGCGGGGGGCGCGGGCGAAGAGGCCGATGAGGCGATCGACGGTGAGGCGCGCGTCGGTCAGTGTTCCGGCGGCGGCAGCCGCGCCGTGGGTGCGGGCGCGCGACAGCTCGCGCTCGACATGAGTCCGCATCGCCTCGACCTGTTGGCGCAGGAGGTCGGCGCTCTCCAGATCGCCGGCCTCGCGTCGGCGGCGCTCGAGGCCGCGCAGGATGGTGAGCGGGGTCTTCAACCCATGCGCCAGATCGCCGGCCCGCGCCCGCGCCCGGCGCACCTGTTCCTCCTGGCGGGCGAGGAGGCCGTTGAGATCGTCGACGAGCGGCGCCACCTCGTCGGGGAAGACGCCCTCGAGGCGGAGGGCGGTTCCGCGATGGACCCGGGCCAATTGCCGACGCATCTGGCCGAGGGGGTAGAGGCCGAAGGAGACCTGGACCACCGCCCCGCCGAAGAGCAGCAGCCCGATCAAGACCAGGGCGCGGGCGAGATCGCCGGCGAACTCGGCGCGCAGTCCCGCCATGTCGGCGGTGTCGAGGGCGACGGTGAGGGCGAAGGTGCGCTCGCCCTCGGCGCCGGTCAGGGTCACCGGCCGGGTCATGGCATAGACGATGCTGCCGTCGGGGCCGCGTTGTTCCTCGGCGACGCCGCGCGGCGAGAGATGCTCGGGACGGTCGCGAACCAGGGCTTGATCCCACAGCGAACGCGACCGCAGCAGCGTCCGTTCGGCCTCGTCGATACGCCAATAGGCCCCGCCGAAAGGGGCGTGGAAGCGCGGATCGGACATTTCGCGCGCCACTTTCGGCGTGGTTCCTTCGACGAGGACGAAGGCGGCGGCGAGTTCGCTCCAATAGACGTCGAGTTGGGTCTCGATGGTCTGTTCGATCGAGTTCTCGAACATGTTCGACAGCGCCAGGCCGCCGATGGTCAAGGTCGAGACCAGGGTCACGGCGGCGATGAACAGCACGCGCAGGCGCAGCGAGGGCGCGCGGCGGGAAAGTGGTGGGTCGTTTCGCTCATTCGGCGATGACGTAGCCATGCCCGCGCTGTGTCCTGATCACGTCCGAACCGATCTTCTTGCGCAGGCGGGCGATCAACACCTCGAGGGTGTTGGATCCGGGCTCCTGCGACCCGGCCCAGACGTGTTCGCACAATTCGAATTGAGAGACCACGCGGCCGCGATTGTGGGCGAGATAGCGCAGGGCGCGATATTCGAGCGGGGTCAGTGCCACCGGCCGGCCGTTGTGGCTGAGGGTCATGGCGCGTGTGTCGAGGCGCAGGCCGCCGATGTCGATCATCGGCGTGGTGTGTCCCTGGGCGCGACGCAGGATGGCGCCGAGGCGGGCGACCAACTCCTCGCCGTGGAAGGGCTTGGGGAGATAGTCGTCGGCGCCGGCGTCGATGCCGGCGACCCGCTCCATCCACGCCCCGCGCGCCGTCAGGACCAGGATGGCCGAGCCGCACCCGGCGCGGCGCAGGTTGCGGATGACGCCGAGACCGTCGAGGCGGGGCAGACCGAGATCGATGACGATGCCGTCGTAGTCCTCGGTCTCGCCCCTGAACCACGCCGCCTCGCCGTCGCCGACGATGTCGACGACATAGCCGGCGCGCTCCAGATGCGCCGCCACCTCCGCCGCGATGTCCTTCTCGTCCTCGGCGATCAGGATCCGCATCAGCGTCTCCTCACGTTCAGGATCTTGCCCGCCCCGGCGTCGATCGAGATTTCGGAATAGCGACCATCCTTCGCCAGAACGGTCAACTCGTAGGTCCAGCCGCCGAAGAAGCCATGGTGTAGCTCGACTTCGAGCACCCGTCCCTGGACCGAACGCCGCGCCACGCCGAGGATCTCGGCGAGCGGGCGGATGCGCCCGGCGGCGAGCGCCAAGCGGGCCTGGACGGCGTCCTCGATGGTCAGATCGCCGAGGCCGGAGAGCGCGGCGCGCGCCGAGGCGGGAGCGGCCGCCTTGTCGTTCTTGCCGCCGTCGTCGCTCTTGCCCTCGCCTTTGCCGTCGCCCTTGCCGCCGCCGTCACCGTGGCCGCCACCGTCGCCGTGGCCGCCGCCGTCGCCGTGGCCGCCGCCGTCGCCGTCGCCGCCACCGTCGCCGCCACCGTCGCCGTGGCCGCCGCCGTCACCGTGGCCGCCGCCGTCGCCGCCGCCGTCACCCTTGGCGTGGGCAGCGATGGGCAGCGCCGCCGTGCCGGCGACGAGGACGAAGGCAAGACACAGGGAGAGGACGAGGCGCGGCGATGGCGGGCGGAGCATGGCGGCGATGGGGGTCCGTCGGGAGGGCGGGCGGGAGTGCGGGACGAATTCC
Source organism: Prosthecomicrobium sp. (assembly GCA_048497495.1). Classification (GTDB taxonomy): domain Bacteria; phylum Pseudomonadota; class Alphaproteobacteria; order Rhizobiales; family Ancalomicrobiaceae; genus JAFHCF01. Next base: position 77 of record JAFHCF010000220.1, on the reverse strand, counting down.
GAGAACGTAGCCTAAGTCAGCGAAACTTACGCCACGCTGACGGGCGCGCCAGGGCGCGCGAGAAGGGCCGGCGGGGG
>JAFHCF010000219.1:0-38460 GCA_048497495.1 Prosthecomicrobium sp. | reverse complement strand
GCGGCCCGGGGGCAGGGAGCCGGGGGCCGGCCCTCGGCGAACGGCGGGCGCCCGCGCCCGTCCGCAATGGTCCCGACCCCTGCCCAAACCCTGCCCAATCCCTCGCCATGCTGGTTCGTAAGGCATCAGCCTGCGGGGAGGGGCCATGAAGATCGCCGTCGCCACCAGGGATTGGACCGCCGTCTCCGGCCATGCCGGCCAGACCCGGACTTGGGTCGTCTACGACCTCGCCGGCCACCGCGAGGGCTCTCCGCTGCCCACGCCGAGCCGCGTCACCCTGGCCGAGGACGAGCTCTTCCATCATTTCCGCGACGACGGTCCGCATCCGCTCGACGGCGTCGAGATCGTCGTGGCCGGCAGCGCCGGCGACGGCTTCATCCGCCACATGAGGACGCGCGGCGCCGACGTGCTCCTGACCGGCGAGACCGACCCGGCGGTGGCGCTCGCCAAGATCCTCGCCGGCGAGGCCCTGGCGGACCCGCGCTTCGACATCACCACGACGCTGTGCAAGGTCCGCGACCTGTTCTCGCGGCATTGAGGGCCGCGTCGCCGCGGCGCCCCTTCTCTCGCGCCCCGCGCGGGGCTCACGCCGCGTCGGAGCGGCGCGGCAGCTTCCAGTTCGGCCGGACGAAATGGCAGGTGTAGCCGTTCGGGTAGCGCTCCAGATAGTCCTGATGCTCGGGCTCCGCCTCCCAGAAGGGGCCGGCCGGGGCGACTTGCGTGACGACCTCGCCCGGCCACAGGCCGGAGGCCTCGACGTCGGCGATGGTGTCGAGCGCCGCCTGCCGCTGCGCCTCGCTGGTGTAGAAGATCGCCGAGCGGTAGCTCTCGCCGCGATCGTTGCCTTGGGCGTCGACCGTGGTCGGATCGTGGATCTGGAAGAAGAAGGCGAGCACGTCGCGATAGGACGTCACCGCCGGATCGAAGACGATCTCCACCGCCTCGGCATGGGTGCCGTGGTTGCGATAGGTGGCGTCGGCGACGTCGCCGCCGGAATAGCCGACGCGGGTCGAGATCACCCCCGGCTGGCGTCGGATCAACTGCTGCACGCCCCAGAAACAGCCGCCGGCGAGAATGGCGCGTTCGTTCATGTCATCCCTCCACCTGATCGAGATAGTCGCCGTAGCCGGCCGCTTCCATCTCCGCCTTGGGCACGAAACGCAGCGCGGCGGAATTGATGCAGTAACGCAGGCCGCCGCGATCGCGCGGCCCGTCGGGGAAGACGTGGCCGAGATGGCTGTCGCCATGAGCCGAGCGCACCTCGGTGCGGACCATGCCGAGCGAGGCGTCACGCAGTTCGGCGACGTTCGCCGGTGTCACCGGTTTGGAAAAGCTCGGCCAGCCGCAGCCGGACTCGAACTTGTCGGCCGAGGCGAACAGCGGTTCGCCCGAGACGACGTCGACATAGAGCCCGGGCGTGAAATTGCCGAGATGCTCGCCGCTGCCGGGCCGCTCGGTGCCGTTCTGCTGGGTGACACGAAACTGCTCCGGCGTCAGCCGCGCCAGTCTGTCGGGATCCTTGCGATACATGATCCACCTCCTTGCCCCCGTCGCTACGTCGGACGGCGAGCGTTCGTTACAGGTAGGGCGTGAGGAAGCGGAAGGGGAGGGGGAGTGTTTCATCCGGCGCCCGGATCGCGCCGATGCCGCGAGGCCAGCGTCGAGGCCGGCGGGGGTCGATCGGGCGCGGGCTTCGAGTCCCGCCGCACCCATGCGCCCCGGGATGCGTTCCGACGGGTGTCGCGACGCCCGGCCATCCGGCCTCTTGCGAGATCGAATGACACCGAGCGCCCCTACCATGGCCCGTCGTCGAGCGACGACGGTCTCGACTAAGGAGTCGGGAACCGCGTCTTCATCGCCGCCGTCATCGGCGGGCTCAACAGCTTCACCAATTCGGCGTTGTACGATCCGGTCGGCATCGGATGGATGGTCGGATCCTTGGTCGGATTGACGGTGCGGATGTCGGCTTTGACGATCTGTTGGGCCGCGACGGCATATTTGCGCGACTTCGCCGCCGGGCTGCCCTCCTCGACCGCCGGATCGACGTTGGTGGTCACGATCGAGATCGTATGGTCGGCGTTGACGAAGATCTCGAAGGTCCGGAACTGCTGCGGGAAGTCCCTCAGCGAGCAGGTCTCCACATGCCAGAAACCCTTCTCCGGGGCATCGGCGGGATCGGGCGAAACGAAGGCCTTGACCGTATTCAGATGGCGGTGTCCGGCGAGCCACATGAGCAGGTTCGGATGGCTGTGGAGTTCGGCGACCAGTTCCGGCAGGGAGACCACGTTCTGCGGGTCCGTCCACCAGCCCATCTCGGATTGCGGCGCGGTCAGTTCGACGCCGATCGGCACATGCGCGGCGATGATCATCAGTTGACCCGCGGCATCCCCATCGGCCAGCTCCTTCTTGAGCCAGTTCCACCGCTCGAGGTCGAGAAAACCATGCCCATGGATATCGGGGGAGTGGTCGTCCTCGATCTGGGTGTCGTCGAGCGAGATGATCTTGATCGGAACGTCCGACTTCGGAACGAAACTGTAGCAGGCGAAGCCCTTTTCGGCCGCCGCCGGATCGAATCCATGGCCGACCGGACCGGTCGTCGTCTCGAAGAACTCCTTCATCCACTCGGTGCGCAGCAGCGAGCGGCGGTTCGGATCGGCGGCGACCTTCGGCGGGCTCTGGAAGTCGGCGACGACGCCGGTGTGGATGATGTCGCCGAGGGGCTTCGAGCCGTCGAGAACGCCCATGTAGAAGGTGCGCTCCGCGATCCGTTCGGGGCCGGCCAGAACGTCACCGGCGGCGAAGACTTCGTCCGTCGTGTAGGAGGCTCTGAGGTCCTTGCGAAGGCCGTGGTCGACCGGGATCGAACCGAGCCAGAAATGATCGTGGTTGCCGAGGACCTGATACCACGGGATCGACTTGTCCAGGCCGGCGGCCTTGTAGGGCTTCTGGAAGTCGATGCGGTCGGCCCCCAGATGCGCGCCCGAACTCGGCTGGATCGTCTTGCCGTCGAGAACGTCGATGTACCATCTGAGCTCGTTCATCTGCGTGCTGTTGCAGGCATCGCCGAGCGACAGGCCGAAATCGAACGGTTGCTTCCGGTGAAGGGCGTTGATCGTCTGGACGGCCGCGTCGAGAACGTGGGTCGTGTAGAGCATGACGCCCGAAAAGAGCGACGTGACGACCGGGATCGTCGGGTGCATGCGCTCAATGTAGATGCCCTGATTGGGCGCTTCCTTGTCGGTGATGTGGATGTCGGAAATGGTGAAGAAGGTCAGCAGTCTCGTCTGTTTGGCGGCGGTCGAGGCGTCGTGGCCGACCGGCAGGAGGTCGGTCCGCCGGACATGGGCGAGCGGGGCGCCGAACTTCCACTTGCCGGCGCCGGCCTTGTCGTATTTGGCGAGATCCTGTAGCCGCACGGGGACCGAAGGCGCCGGCCCCGGGGCGATCGTCCGCTCCGCCGTGGTGACGACGTCGGAGGCGATCGGATATTTTCTCGCGGGCGTCCGGCCCGCCGGCTTCGGGGTTGCCGCTTCGGCCGTGCCGAGACCCACGGGAGTGAGGGTCATCGCGCAGATGACCGCACCGAAGTCACGGCGTGAAATTTCGCTCATGGTCAGCCTCTCGATCTATCCCACCCGGACCAGTCGGCCCCGGGGCCGCGACGGTGTCGGCCGTCATTCGTCGGTTGCGGTCGCATCATGGGCGCAGCACGACCGGGTTCTTCGCAGCGCCCGGATCTGTCCGGCGCATTCTCGAACGGAACCGTGTAGGGGCCGCTGAGAAATTCACTACAGGTCTTTCGAATAGAGCGGATTTGACGATCGGGACGCGTCGTCGATCGCCTCGGGGACCACGAATTTCGCTCAGAAGTTCACGCGCAGTCCGACGAGCGGCCCGTACTGGAGAGCGTCGTAGACGTAGCTGCCTCTCTGGTAGTCGACCTTCATCGCGCGATAGCCGGCGAAGCCGCTGAACCTGTCGTTGAAGCGATATCCGACACCGCCGAAGAGATCCCACTCGTAGTTTGCCCCACCCGCTCCGGCGAACCCCATGCCGGTCACCGATAATCGATCGGACAGCGCGTAGGCGGCCCGCGCGCCGACGACCGCGTCGACCCATTGCCGATCCTTGCCGTAGGACAGCCCAAAGGGGGCCACCGTCACCGCGATCGTGTTCCACAGCGCGAACCCTCGGATGCCGCCGAGCAGATCCAATTTGAGGGCGGGATCGTCGACCACGCGATAGCCCGCCGCGGCGAGGCCGACGACGCTGGAGCTCGAGAGCGAAACACTGCCCGGATAGCCCCGCGCCGTGAAGGTCTTGCCGGCGGAGAGCTTCGACACCATCAGGTCCGAGAATAGGACGAAGCGGTCGCGTCGCGCATCGACCGAGAACATCAGCGCGCCGTCGAGATCGTCCAGAATGTCCGCGAAGCCGAGATGGACGTTCACCGCCTGCCCCGGCGGGAGCGTGCGGAACCGGCCGTCCATCGATGTCGCCCAGGTATAGGCATTGGCGCCGAAGGCCCAGTTCGATTCGGAGATGGTGGGCGGTGTCACGGCGGCGAAGGGCGATTTGCCGGGAGCATCGGCGGCGACCGCGGTGGAAGCCGCGGCCAGGAGGAGGATCGCTGCCGATAATCCAGAGGCGCCGCTTCGAATGGTCATTTGATCATTCCATTTATGGGCATCGGTCGAATCCACAACCGCACGATGGTTATGTCGAGAATCACCCTATTGCAAGGGTAGGGAGATATCGGGTGACGACACCCGCACATGATGTCACAGGCGCAATATTACAGATCTTCCGCGATCGGTGCGGTTCGGCTGGACTTGCCGAGGTTGCGGATGCTCGAAGGACGACGTTCGGGAGCCGCGTGACCGCCGTGGATCGAAACGGCCGAGCCGTCTCTCGACGCAAAACGGCCCCGGGTCGCCCCGGGGCCGTTTTGCGTTCGTCGGCTCGTCCGATCGATCAGTCCTGCAACTCCCACACCGCCGGCGAGCGCTCGAGACGCATGACCAGCAGTTCGCGGTGGAGTTCCATCTCCTTGGGCAGATGCTTACCGAACTGAGCGAAGTGGGCGATCTGCTCTTCGGCTTCCGCCAGGCCCTTGGTCTTCTCGACCTTGACGATGGCGTCGTACTTCGCCTTGGGGAAGTCGAGGCCGGTCCAGTTGAGGTCGGCGTAACGCGGCACCCAGCCGTAGGGGCTCTCCACCGCGTCGGCGTGGCCGTTGACGCGATCGACGATCCACTCCAGCGCCCGCATGTTGTCGCCGAAGCCCGGCCAGATGAACTTGCCGTTCTCGTCCTTGCGGAACCAGTTGACCCGGAAGATGCCCGGAGTCTTGGGCAGGTTGCGGCCGATGTTCAGCCAATGCGCCCAGTAGTCGCCCATGTTGTAGCCGCAGAACGGCAGCATGGCGAAGGGATCGCGGCGCATCGCCGCCTGGCCGACGGCGGCGGCGGTGGCCTCGGACCCCATGGTGGCGGCGAGATAGACGCCGTGGGTCCAGTCGAAGGACTGGAACACCAGCGGGAACGCCTTGGAGACGCGGCCGCCGACGATGAAGGCGGAGATCGGCACGCCCGCCGGATCTTCCCAGGCCGGGTCGATCGAGGGCACCTGAGACGCCGGCGCGGTGAAGCGCGAGTTCGGATGCGCCGCCGGGCGCAGGCTGTCCGGGGTCCAGTCGCGGCCGGTCCAGTCGATCAGGTGGGTCGGCGGCTCATCGGTCAGTCCCTCCCACCACACGTCGCCGTCGTGGGTCAGCGCCACGTTGGTGAAGATGCAGTTGGCGTGGAGGGTGGCCAGCGCGTTCGGGTTGGACTTGGAGTTGGTGCCCGGCGCGACGCCGAACAACCCGTTCTCCGGGTTGATGGCGCGGAGTTCCCCCCGGGCGTTGGGCTTGATCCAGGCGATGTCGTCGCCGATCGTGGTGATCTTCCAGCCGGCGTAGGACTTCGGCGGGATGATCATGGCGAAGTTGGTCTTGCCGCAGGCCGACGGGAAGGCGGCGGCGACATAGGTCTTCTCGCCCTTCGGGTTCTCGACGCCGAGGATCAGCATGTGCTCGGCGAGCCAGCCCTCGTCGCGCGCCATCACCGAGGCGATGCGCAGCGCGAAGCACTTCTTGCCGAGCAGCGCGTTGCCGCCGTAGCCCGAGCCGTAGGACCAGATCTCACGGGTGTCGGGGAAGTGGACGATGTATTTGGTCTCGTTGCAGGGCCAGGTCGAATCCTTCTCGCCGGGGGCGAGCGGCGCGCCGACCGAGTGGATCGCCGGCACGAAGTCGTCGTTACCGAGGACGTCGAGCACCTTCTGACCCATGCGGGTCATGATGCGCATGTGGACGGCGACATAGGCACTGTCGGTGATCTCGACACCGATCTGGGCGATCTTGGAGCCGAGCGGGCCCATCGAGAAGGGGATGACGTACATCGTCCGCCCCTTCATGCAGCCGTCGAACAGATCGACCATGGTCGCGCGCATCTCGGTCGGGTCGGCCCAGTTGTTGGTCGGGCCGGCTTCTTCCTTGGTCTTCGAGCAGATGAAGGTGCGGTCCTCGACGCGCGCAACGTCCGACTGGTCGGAGCGGGCGAGGAACGAATTCGGCCGCTTCTCCGGATTGAGGCGGGTGAATACGCCGGCGTCGACCAGTTCCTGGCACAGGCGGTCGTATTCCGCCTGGCTGCCGTCGCACCAATGGATGGCGGCCGGTTTCGTCAGCTTGGCGACCTCGTCGACCCAGGCGATCAGTTTGGCATTCATGGTGGGAGCATGAGACATCAGCATTCTCCGACGGGGCGCGCACTCTGGGTCACGATTTCGGTCGCGAGAACGAACATCGAGAAGCGTGGGCCGATTGGGGTAGACGAAATCGCTGCCGAAAATCGGCGGCGGACGGCTTGGACGCCGTCATGGTGACGGGTGGAGTCTCACTCGATGAAGTCGGCGCCTGGAGCCCGGCGGACATCGGCGAGGCGGGTTGGCCCGATCTCGGCGACGTCGTGACTGTGATTCCGAGTGCCGGTCTGTCTCGAGGCAAGACCCCTCCGCGAAAAGGCGACATCGACCCGGGACGCTTCATCCATGAAGTATCCCGCTCACGGTAGCTTCCGGTCCCGGAAGATCGTCGATCTGTCGATCCAACCGATGTGAGCGAGTGCAAAATACAACACCGGCCCCGCTGCAAACAAGAGTGCAGAAAGTCGGATCGAATGCTTATCGCCTTGAATCGTTTATAAGAAATTCCTTGCAAGCTCGACGGTTAATCCCACGCGCGCAGGGCTGTTTCGAGGGATTCCGGCGACTTCGCGAGGCTCGACAGCGTCAGGCGTTGGAATTGCCGCCCCTCCTCGTCCGTGGTGGCGAGGTCGATCCCGCCCGGGTCGACACCCGTGACCGCCCAATCGTCCCCGCGCGCGCCGAGTCGCGCCACCCAGGCGGCGACCCGCTCCGGGGTCGCGGCAAAGCCGGCGATCAAGTGGCTCTCCGCCGCGATCAGCGCCTCGGCGCCGTCGGTGGAAAGGAGATGGTCCTCGCGCCGCACCCGCATCGCCCGGCCGAAGCCGGCGACCAGATGGCAGTCCTCGAGCTCCAGCCGGAAGAAGGCGAAATCGGCGAACCCGGCATAGAGGGCAGCGTCGGGATTGCGGGTGAGATAGCGCCGCCGCGCCGCCGCGTCGTCCTCGACGAGCTCCAGCCGGCCGACCAGCGTCACCCGTCCGCCCTGTTGCGGATCGCCGAGCCCGCCCTCGACGAAGAGCAGCGAGGCGCGCGCATCCTCGGCGAGGTTGCGGCTGTGGGCGGCGAGGGTGGAGAGCAGCACGATCGGCGTGCCGTCGGGCTCGCAGGCCACGGTCACCAGCGACCCGAAGGGATGGCCGCTGCGCCGCTGGAGGGTCGACAGCGCCGCGGTGCGGGCCCGGCGCACCAGCAGACGGGAGGTGTCGACGGGTGAGAAGTCGGACGGATCGGGCATCGCTTTTCTCTCCCCGGGCGCGGGTCTCGCGGCGTGGGCACCGTCGGAGCCTAGACTATGTTCCGACCGAACCGAAACGGCCTGGTCGAAAGGAATGTGCAGCGATCTCTCCCTCCGCCGTGTGACGAAAATCGGGATGCCTCGGCCGCGACCGCCCGCCGCTGGCGAGAATGGCGCGTCTCGGCTATGCTCCGCGCCATGATTTGCGCATATTCGCGGCGCTGGAACTGCGCGGATCACCATTCGGAGTGAACGCCCGCATGCCCACCATCGCCCTCGTCGACGACGACCGCAACATCCTGACCTCGGTCTCCATCGCGCTCGAATCGGAAGGCTATCGGGTCCAGACCTACACCGACGGCGCCTCCGCGCTCGACGGGCTCAAGGCCAACCCGCCCGACCTCGCCATCTTCGACATCAAGATGCCGCGCATGGACGGGATGGAACTCTTGCGCCGCCTGCGCCAGAAGTCCGAGTTGCCGGTGATCTTCCTGACCTCCAAGGACGACGAGATCGACGAACTCTTCGGCCTCAAGATGGGCGCCGACGACTTCATCCGCAAACCCTTCTCCCAGCGCCTGCTGGTCGAGCGGGTCAAGGCGGTGCTGCGGCGCGCCAGCGCCAAGGCCGAGGGCGCGGCCAAGCCCACCGACGCCGCCAAGGTGCTCGATCGCGGCCCCCTGTCGATGGACCAGGAGCGCCATACCTGCACCTGGAAGGGCGAGCCGGTGACGCTGACCGTCACCGAATTCCTCATTCTCTACGCGCTCGCCCAGCGCCCCGGCGTGGTCAAGAGCCGCAACGCCCTGATGGACGCGGCCTATGACGATCAGGTCTATGTCGACGATCGCACCATCGACAGCCACATCAAGCGGCTCAGGAAGAAGTTCAAGGCGGTCGACGACGACTTCGAGATGATCGAGACGCTCTACGGCGTCGGCTATCGCTTCAAGGAGATGTGACGGGCGCGTGTCGAGCCGGATCGAAGAGACACACACGAACTCGAGCCGCCGCCGTCCGATGAGATGGCTGCGCGGGCCTCGGCTCGTGCTGCGCCGCGTCGCCCGTGGGATCGTCGCCCCGGCCTTCTCCTCGCTCACCCGCCGCATCGTCTTTCTCAACCTCTTCGGCCTCGTCACCCTGCTGGCGGCGATCCTCTATCTCAATCAGTTCCGTGCCGGACTGATCGACGCCCGGGTCGAGAGCCTCGAGACCCAGGGCGAGATCATCGCCGCGGCGATCGCCGCCTCCGCCCAGAGCGACACCGGCGGCGCCTCGATCGATCTCGACACCCTGCTCAAGCAGGAGATCGGCGAGGATCACTCCCGCCCCGAGGACAAGCCGGACGGGGTCGACGAATTCTCGCTCGAGTTCCCGATCGATCCGATGCGGGTGGCGCCGATCCTGCGCCGGCTCATTTCGCCGGCGAAGATCCCGGCGCGCGTCTGGGATCGCGACGGCTTCCTGGTGATCGACAGCCGCACCCTCTATCGGCGCGGCGATTTCGATCTCGATCCGGTCGCCGCGCCGCGCGCCGCCGACGCCGGTATCTTTCACCGCACCATCGAGAACCTGTCGCGCTGGCTGCACGGCGGATCGGATCTGCCGGTCTACCGCGAACTCGGCATCGCCGCCGGCAAGGACTATCCGGAAGTGGCGTCGGCGCTCGCCGGCAAGGCCATGCCGATCGTCCGGGTCAACAAGGCCGGCGCCATGATCGTCACCGTCGCGGTGCCGATCCATCGCGGCCGCGCGCTTCTCGGCGCCCTGCAGCTGTCGACCCAGGCCGGCGACATCGACGCCATCGTCCGGGCCGAACGCATGGCGATCATCCGGGTCTTCCTCGTCGCCTCCGGCGTCATCGTCGCCCTGTCGATCCTGCTCGCCGGCACCATCGCCGCGCCGCTGCGCCGTCTCGCCGCCGCCGCCGATCGCGTCCGCCGCTCGGTCAGGGCGCGCGAGGAGATCCCCGACTTCTCCGACCGCACCGACGAGATCGGCCATCTGTCGCGGGCGCTGCGCGACATGACGACCTCGCTCTACAATCGCATGGAGGCGATCGAGAGCTTCGCCGCCGACGTCGCCCACGAGTTGAAGAACCCGCTGACCTCGCTCAGGAGCGCGGTCGAGACCCTGCCGCTCGCCCGCAACGCCAATTCGCGCGAGCGCCTGTTGGAGGTCATCCAGCACGACGTCCGCCGCCTCGATCGCCTGATCACCGACATTTCGGACGCCTCCCGCCTCGACGCCGAACTGGCGCGCCAGGAGGCCGCCCCGGTCGACGTGCGCGCCCTTCTCACCGCCGTCGTCTCGCTCCAGAACGATCTCGCCGCCAAGCGCCGCCAGACCGTCGCCCTCACCGTCCGGCCGGCCAACGCGCCGAAGCTCTCCTTCGTGGTGATGGGTCACGACAGCCGCCTCGGCCAGGTCTTCACCAACCTGATCGACAACGCCCGCTCCTTCTCGCCCGACGGCGGCGAGGTGCGCGTGGCTCTGAGCTTCGCCTGCGGCAAGGTCGAGGTGGTGGTCGACGACGACGGTCCCGGCATCCGCGCCGAGAAGGTCGAGCGCATCTTCGAGCGCTTCTACACCGACCGGCCGGAGGGCGAGGACTTCGGCAACAACTCCGGCCTCGGCCTGGCGATCTCGCGCCAGATCGTCGAAGCCCATCGCGGCACCATTCGGGCGGAGAACCGGCCGGGACCCACCGCGTCGCCCGACGCCGACGCTCCGCCGCCGGCGACGCCCGATCCCGCCGCCTCGCCCGAGGCGTCGACCGAGCCGGCGATCGCCGGCGCCCGATTCGTCGTCTCGCTCCCGGGAGGCGAACTTGCCTGAGGGCATCCCCACGGCCCATGCCACCGCCGTGCTGTGGGGCGCCCGCGCCGTCCTGCTGCGCGGACCGGCGGGCTCGGGCAAGTCGCGCCTCGCCCTCGAGCTTCTCGCCGAGGCGCGGCGGCTCGGTCTCCACGCCGCCCTGATCGGCGACGACCGGGTCGTGCTCGAGCCCGCGTCCGGCCGCCTGATCGCCCGCGCGGCGGCGCCGCTCGCCGGGCTTCTGGAGATTCGCGGCCTCGGCATCGTCGAGCTCGCGACCGAGCGGGCGGGCGTCGTCGGGCTGGTCGTCGACCTCGTCCGCGACTGCCCGGCCCGCCTGCCGGACCGCGTGGCCGGCGACCTGACCGTGGTGGTCGGCGGCATGGCGCTGCCCCATCTCGCGCTGTGGATCGACGACCCGTCACCGCTTCCCCGCCTGGTCGCGACGCTCGCCGCGATCGGCGGGACGGGAGACGCGGGGATCGACAAATCCCGCGCGCTGCGAATTTGACACTTGAACTTCGACGCGGACCCGCCCATTTTTCGGCGTCTGCCGAGGAAGCGGGGCAAGGTCGCGCCCGCGGGACCGGTCCCGAGGGACTGCTCGTCCTCGACGAAGGAGCGGCTTTATGATCGGTCTCGTCCTCGTGACCCACGGGGATCTCGCCAAGGAGTTCGTCAAGGCGCTCGAGCATGTCGTGGGACCGCAGGAGAGGGTCGCGACGATCTGCATCGGCCCCGAAGACGACATGGAGCAGCGCCGTCAGGACATCCTCGATGCGGTGAGGTCGGTCGACGACGGCACCGGCGTGGCCATTCTGACCGACATGTTCGGCGGCACGCCCTCCAACCTCGCCATCTCGGTGATGAACGGCGGCTCGATCGAGGTCGTCGCCGGCATGAACCTGCCGCTGCTGGTCAAGCTTGCCAAGGTGCGCTGCGAACGCGGCCTGCTCGAGGCGGTGGTCGAGGCGAAGGAAGCCGGGCGCAAGTACATCAACGTCGCGAGCCAGGTGTTGCAGGGCTGAATTCGGCGGCGGAGCCGAAGACGGCGCGACACCGGCGGTGATCGGGCGCCAGGGGAGGCGGAATGGGCGGTGAAGTGACGGATGGCCTCGCGCGGGATCTCGCCATCACCAACAAGCGCGGCCTCCATGCCCGAGCCTCGGCGAAATTCGTCCAGACGGTCGAGAAGTTCGACGCCGAGGTCGAGGTCTCCAAGGACAATCAGACGGTCGGCGGCCTGTCGATCATGGGCCTGATGATGCTCGCCGCCTCGATCGGCACCGCGATCCACGTCGTCGCGCGCGGTCCGCAGGCGACGGAAGTCCTGGAAGCCCTCACCGACCTCGTCGAGAACAAGTTCTTCGAGGAGTGAGGAGTGGTTCCGCCGCGCCGGAGGCGAGGTGGAACGCGAAGGTCCGGCGGACCTTCGCGAACGACGAACGCCCGTAGCGTGAGCGAAGGGCGGAACGGTCCGACGAACGCCCGTAGCGTAAGCGAAGGGCAGGGGGCGCCGCCGAGTGTCCGTATGCCCGAGCCGTAGGAGCTCAACGATGTCCCCCCGTATTGCCGTCGTCGGATCCACCAACGTCGATCTCATCACCTACGTGACGCGCATGCCGGCGCCCGGCGAGACGCTGGAGGCGCCCGACTTCCGCATCGGCTGCGGCGGCAAGGGGGCGAACCAGGCGGTCGCCGCCGCCCGGCTCGGTGCCGAGGTGGTGCTGGTCTCCAAGGTCGGCGACGACGCCTTCGCCGCGACCTCGCTCGCCAACTTCCGCGACAACGGCATCGACACCGCCCATGTCGGTCGCGTCGCCGGCGTCTCCTCGGGCGTCGCGCCGATCTTCGTCGAGCCCTCGGGTGAGAACTCGATCCTCATCGTCAAGGGCGCCAACGCCCATGTCCTGCCGGCCGACGTCGACGCGGCGGCCGAGGATCTCGCCGGCTGCGACCTGATCCTGCTGCAGCTCGAGATCCCGCTCGAGACCGTCTATCATACGATTCGATTCGCCCGGGCGCGCGGCATCGAGACCATCCTCAATCCGGCGCCGGCGGCGCCCCTCGATCTCGACGTGGTCACCAAGGTGACCTTCCTGACCCCCAACCAGACCGAGTTGGCGCTCCTGACCGGCCTGCCGGTGACGAACGAGGGGCAAGCGATCACCGCCGCCCGCTCGCTCGTCGACAAGGGGCTGCGCACGGTGATCGTCACCCTGGGCGCGGCCGGCGCGCTGGTGGTCGACGCGGCCGGGATCTCGCGCGTCGCCCCGGTGAAGGTGACGCCGAAGGACACCACCGGTGCCGGCGACGCATTCATCGGCGCCTTCGCCCGCTTCTATGCCGAGAGCCGCGACGTCGCCGCGTCGCTCGCCGATGCCGCGCTCTATGCCGCCGATTCGGTGACCAAGCCCGGCACCCAGACGTCCTACGCCACCGCCGCCGAATTCGAGGCGCTGCGCCGGGCGCGACGCGGCGGCTGAGGCGGGATCAGGCGCCGCGCTCGACCAGCCGGCCGGGCACGACGATCCGCCGCGCCACGGCGGCGGCGCCGTCCATCTGGGCGGCGAGGCAGGCGAAGGCTTCCGCCGCGATGCCGCGCTCGTCCTGGCGCACCGTGACGATGCGGTTGGGCACGACGTCGAGCAGCGGGTGATGATCGAAGGTGGCGATGACGAGATCGCCGGGCAGTCGGCCGCGACGCGCCACGATCTCCTGCAACGCCCCTTCCAGGATCAGCAGCGACGAGCACATGAAGGCGCGCGGCGGGCCGCCCCGCGCCGTCGTCAACGCGCCCATCAGGCCGGCGCCGGCGGCGATCTCGTCGCGATCGGCGGTGTGGATGCGGCCCTCGCCGTCGCCGTGGCCGGCGGCGCGCGTGGCGGCGCGGAAACCGGCGATGCGGTCGGCGATGCTCGGCAGACCCGGGCAGGCGCAGAGGAAGTCGATCGGCCCGCCGGCGATCTCGATCAGTCGGCCGGCGAGGGCGCGGGCCGCCGCCTCGTTGTCGCCGACCACCGTCGGGAACGGCGCGTCGGCGTGGGCCCGGTCGATCATCACCACCGGGAGACGCCCGCCGCGCCGCAGCCCCTTGAAGGCGGCGGCCGGCCGGCACGGCGCCACCACCAGCCCGTCGACGCCGCGCCCGACCAGCCCCGCCACCACCTCGGCCTCGCGCGCCGGGTCCTCGTGGCTGGAGGCGGTCAGCAACACCCGGCCGCTGTCGCGGCAGCGTTGCTCGAGTTCGGCGGTCAGGGTGGCGAAGAAGGCGTTGGCGAGATCGGGCACCACCAGTCCGACCGCCTCGCTGCGGCGGGTCTTGAGACTGCGGGCGGCATGATTGACGACGAGCCCGTGGGCGGCGACATGAGCCTCGATCCGCGCCCGGGTCTCCGCCTTGATGCGGTGACGCTCGCCCTGGCCGGCGACGACGAAGCGCACCGTGGTGCGCGAGAAGCCGGTGGCGGCGGCGATCTCGTCGATGGTCCGCGGTCCGGCGCGCCCGCCGCCCTCCTCGTCACTCACCCGCGCCGCCCCTCTGTTCGCGTCACGGGCGGCGTCGCCCTGAGGCGCGCCGTCCGTGAATCCCACGGTCTCACAACATCGAATGGGCGGTCCCGGCGACGTCGACCACGATGTTCTGAGTGATCGCCTGGGCGACGAAGGCCCGGAGCACTTCGGCGAGATGGGTCTCGTCGACATAGGCCACGGTGATGTGGTTCGACTGGTGGCCGGCCATCAGCTGATCGCGGCTGACGCCGTCGAGGGTGCAGTTGAGCAGCGGCCATTCCTTGGTGGTGGCGGCGAGCCGGCGCTGGAACTCCTGGGTCGGCAGCTCGACCGCGTGGCCGGTGCCGATGTGGAGATGGACGGTGGTGCCCTCGTAGTGGGCGCGCGCCCAGATCAGCCGCCCGGCCTTGCCCTGGCCGGCGATGGTCGAGCCGCCCTTGGGGAAGTACATCGGCGGCTGGCGATGGCCGGTGGCGCCACTGATCCCACCCTTCAGATGCTCGAAGGGCACCGAGCCGGAGATCTCCAGATCCCAGTAGAACTCACCGTCGAACGCGCTGCCCCAGCGGATGTCGTGGAGGGTGGTCTCCGACGGCAGTCCGAGCCCGTCGAGCAGGCGGAAGAGCATGGTCTGCGGGATCGCCGTGCCCATGTCGACTTCGTTGATGCAGGGGATCGGCTTGCCCGGGCGGATGATCCGGCCGTCGATGGCGGGGATCGGGAAACGCGCGGTCGAGCCGATCGCGCCTTCGGCGAAGTCGGACGCCGCGCAGGCCCGCGCCAGTCCCTGCTGATACTGCACGCCGACGGCGGACAGCCCGAAGCGATCGGCGAAACGGGCGAGCGCGATCAGCATGGCGCATTGCTCGAGCACCTGCTCGCGGGTGAGCTCACGCGCCCCGTCGCTGCCCCACAGGAAGGTCATGCCGCGCGCCTCGTACCAGGCGAGGCAGGCCTCGCGCAGGCTCTGCGGCACGGCGGCCATCTCGACCAGCAGGTCGGACTGCGACAGGCTCTCCAGCGGCATGCCGATGTCGGCGAGCGCCTTCAGCGGGAAGACGCCGTTCATCATGCCCATGCAGTAGCTGTCGAAGAGACCGATGATCTCCTTGTGGCGCAGCGAATATTCGCCGATCCGCGCGCCGAGCGCGCCGGCCTCGCTCGCCATCACCGGATGGGAGGCGTCGACCCGATGGAGATGGGAGAGGTCGTGGACGATCCGCCCGGTCTCCAGCCACGACTTCAGGCCGGCGTGGAAGAAGCCGTCGTCGAAATCCTCCGACCACAGCCGCGAATAGGGCTTGGCCAGAGCGGTCAGGCTGCCGGCCATGCACAGCATGCCGACCAGCCCCGGCCAGGTGCCGTCGAAATTGGCGAGCAGCAGCACCGGCCCGCGATGGCGCGCCAGGCAATTGGCGAGGTGATGGGAATATTGCCAGGCGGTCAGCAGCACGATCACCGGCGCGTCGGGGTCGATCGCGGCGAAGACGTCGGAGCCCTCGCGCTGCGACGAGATGAAGCCGTGGCCCTTGTCGGCCTTGATCGGGTGGGCGCGGCGGGCGCGCTTGCCGAGCGCGGCGAGCGCGGTCTCGAGCAGCGCCTCGTACTTGGCCTCGACCGGCCAGCATTCGACGTTGGCGCTCTCGCGCAGGTCGGCGTTGGTGACGAACAGGACCTCGTCGGGGGCGGGCGTCAGATAGGCGGGCTCGAGGGGAAGCTTGAGCGTCAGCATGGTCGTTTCTCCCGGGATCAGGTGGCCGCCATGGCGTCGCGGCAGATCTTCTGTTGGTCGTAGAGGGTGAGGAACACGCCGTATTTGGCGTCGTGGAAGGCCCGGCGCGCCGGGTTCGGCTCGATCACCCCGCCGGGCCGCACCATCGCGGCGGCGGCGGTGGGGATGTCGGGGAAGACGCCGGAGGCGACGGCGGCGAGAAGGCCGGCGCCGAGCGTCACCGCGTCCTCGTCCTCGACGAGATGGATCGGGCAGCCGAGCGCGTCGGCCTGCTCGCGCAGGAGCAGCCGGTTCTTGGTGCCGCCGCCGCACATCACCACCCGCTCGATGGCGTGGCCGGCGGCGTTCATCGTCTCGACGATGTGACGGGTGCCGTAGGCGAGCCCCTGCAGGGTCGCCAGATAGAGCCGGGCCAGCGCATCCGGCTCGTCCTCGAGCGTCAGCCCGACGATGCTGCCGCGGGCGTGAGGATCGGCGCGCGGCGAGCGGTTGCCGTGGTGGTCGGGCAGGACGTGGAGATGGCGGGTCGGTTCGTCCTCGGCCGCCTCCAGCGCCCGCACCCGGTCGTCGAGCAGCGCATAGACGTCGCGGCCCTCGGCCTCGGCCCGGCGGGCGAGGTCGGCGTGGGCGGAGGAGCGGCGGATGGTCCAGTCGATCAGCGCGCCGGCGGCGCTCTGGCCACCCTCGTTGAGCCACCACCCGGGGATCATCGCCCCGAGATAGGGTCCCCAGACGCCGGGCACCATCACCGCGTCGCGCGCGACCACCATGTGGCAGTTCGAGGTGCCGCCGATCAGCGCCAGCGTGCCTTCCGGCGCCGCGCCGACCAGCGCCAATCCGCCGGCATGGGCGTCGATGATCCCGGTCGCCACCGCGATGCCGGGGGCGAGGCCCATCTCGGCGGCGGCCGTCGCGGAGAGCCGGCCGGCGACCGAGCCGAGGGGGAGAATCCGCGACGGCACCCGTTCGGGCAGGTCGGCGAGCCCGACCGCGTCGAGCAGGGTCTGGGAGAAGCGTTCCTCGTGGGCGAGCCAGTTCCACTTGCAGCCGAGGGTGCAGACGCTGGCGACGTCGGCCCCGGTGGCGCGCCAGACGATGTGGTCGGCGAGGTCGTGGAAGCGCTGCACCCGGGCCCAGCGCTCGGGGAAGCGCCGCTTCAGCCAGGCGAGCTTGGGCAATTCCATCTCGATCGACACCTCGCCGCCGACATAGGCCAGCGCCGGATCGCCGGTGGCGTTGATCGCGGCGGTCTCGACCCCGGCGCGGTGATCCATCCACATGATCACGTCGCGCGCCGGATCGCCGTCCTCGGCGACCGACACGGGGGCGCCGTCGCCGCCCACCGCCACCAGCGAGCAGGTGGCGTCGACCCCGATCGCCGCGATCCGCTCCGGCGCGACGCCGGCCTCCGCCACCGCCTCGCGCACGGCGAGGCAGGCGTTGGTCCAGATGTCGGCGGAGGATTGTTCGACGAAGAGGGCGCGTGGCCGAAACTGGCGGATCGGCCGGACGCGGAAGGCCAGGCGATGGCCGGTGGCATCGTAGAGGCCGGCGCGCACGCTGGCGGAGCCGACGTCGATGCCGACGAAGAGGGCGGAGGCAAGCGTTTCCATGGGACGTCTTCTTGTTTGCTGCGTCGTGGTAGCACGCTACGCCCATCCTCGCGGCCCGGCAAGAGGGCGCGACGCCGGCGAGCGGCGCGGGCGTTCCTCGCGGCTCTCCCGTCCGGGCGCCTCGGCGATCGTGGCGTCCCGATCCCCGGTCCATGCCCGATCCCTCGTGCCGCCGCTTCGCCCCGCCGGAGCCTGATCTCGCGCCGGCGCCTCGCCTCTCGCTCGGCCCCCATCTCCCGACCGAGGTCCCGGCGGCGTCCTGTCGATGTCCTCGCGGGCGTCCTCCGCCCTGCCACCACCGCGCGGCGGGCCGGTCCGGCATACGAAAAACGACTTACGCCAAAGGTATATATTGTAACATGTTACTCGTGTATCACTATGCGCCGACTGAAGGCGCGTCGATGGTTCGAGCCCTTCGAAATGAGGTCCTCCCTTGTCCACGCAGGCAAAATTCGGGTTGTCGGCCGCGCTGACGACGCCCTTCGACGAAATCGGGCGCATCGATCTGGCCAAGATGGTGGCTCATGCCCACCATTGCCTCGCCGCGGGCTGTGACAGCGTCACCCTGTTCGGCACCACTGGCGAGGGCACCTCGATCGCCCGCGACGAACGCGGCGCGATCCTGGCGGCGATGATCGCCGGCGGCATCTCCGCCGATCGAATCGTCGTCGGCGTCGCCGACACGGCGGTCGCCGGCGCCGCCGAACAGGCGCGCATCGCCCTCGAGGCCGGTTGCCGCAACGTCCTGATGCCGCCGCCCTACTACGTCAAGAACCCGTCCGACGACGGTCTCTTCCGCTGGTACGCCAAGGTCTTCGATACCCTCGGTGGTGCCGCCCGCGACGTCGTACTCTACCACATCCCCTCGGTGACGGTGGTGCCCCTGTCGCTCGAGCTGATCCTGCGTCTCGCCGCCGCGTACCCGAGCGTCCTCTACGGCATCAAGGATTCCGGCTGCGACTGGAGCTTCACCGAGAAGCTCCTGGAAGCGCGCGGCACCCTCCAGATCATGGTCGGCGACGAACGCGATCTCGCCCGCGCGGTGCGCGCCGGCGGCTCCGGCGCCATTTCCGGCCTCGCCAACGTCGCGCCCGGCCGCGTCCGCGGCCTCGCCGTCGACGGGCGCGACGATCCGGCGGTCTCCACCCTGGTCGAGACGTTGGTGCGTCTTCCGGTCACACCGGCGGTCAAGTCGCTCGTCGCCCATGTCTCCGGCGACGAAGGCTGGCGCCGCACCCGGCCGCCGCTCGACCCGACCCCGCCCGCCGATGCCGCGGCCCTTGCCGCGTTCCATGATCGGGTGTTCCTTGTCGGCTGAGTCTTGAGGAGACGACCCGACGCCGTCGACAGGCGCCGGACCGAGGACGAGAAAATCGGGAGGACGGGGTGAACGATCACGCCACACCGCAGAAGCAGAGGGAGAAGGCCTATGCGCGCTTCACCAGGCATCTGCTGGCGCGCGACGTCCGTCCCGGCCAGTTCGTCTCCCAGCGTGAATTGGTCGAGCTCACCGGCATGCCGCTCGGCGCCATCCGCGAGATCGTCCCCCGCCTCGAGGTCGAGGGCCTGATCAAGACGGTGCCGCAACGCGGCATGCAGGTCGCCCACATCGACGTCGCGCTGATCCGCGAGGCGTTCCAGTTTCGCCTGTTCATGGAACGCGAGGCGGTGATGGAGTTCACCGCCAACGCCGGCGACGCCCAGATCGCCGAACTGCTCCGTGAACATCGCGACATTCTCGACGAGGTCGAAGCCGATGGCGAGACCGAGGAGGTCGAGGTCCGTGCCCAGGCTCTCGACTGGGGCCTGCACGACCTCTTCATCGACGCGCTCGGCAACGAGATCATCTCGAAGGCCTATCGCGTCAATTCCATCAAGATGCGGCTGATCGCGCAGGAGCGATACCGTATCGATGGCAGGGTCGCCCCCGTGATGCGCGAGCATCTCGCGGTGTTGGAAGCGATCGCCGCTCGTGACCCGATCCGGGCCGCGGCCGCGATCGCCGTGCACATCGGCATGGCACGGGAGTTGGCACTGAAAGTCTAGTGAACCCCATGACCCGGCGCAGAACATCGCGCACGAAGTGCAAGCCGCCGGGGCATGAGACGAGGGAGGTACTCCGCATGCAGATCACCCGCCGCTCCGCTCTCCTCGCCACCATGGCGTTGGCGTCGCTTTCCACCACCGCGCTCGCCGCCGATCCGCTCAAGGTCCGCATCTCCTCGCCGGCCGTCGAATCCGACTGGCACGCCAAGATGCTGACCGTCTTCAAGGACGAGCTGGCCAAGACCGCTCCCGGCGAGTTCGACGTCGAGATCCATCTCAACGCCACCCTGTTCAAGCAGGGCACCGAGCCGGCCGCCATGGAGCGCGGCAATCTCGACATGGCGATGATCTCGGCCCAGGACATCGCCAAGCAGATCCCGGCCTGGTCGGTCTTCACCGCCGGCTATCTGATCCGCGATCCGGTCCATCAGAAGAAGGTCTTCCGCGGCGACGTCGGCAAGGACTTCTACAAGATGGTCTCCGACAAGATGAAGATCGAGATCCTCGACGTCGGCTATCTCGGCACCCGCCAGCTCGACCTGCGCGGCACCAAGGAGATCAAGACCCCGGCCGATCTCGCCGGCGTCAAGCTGCGCATGCCCGGCTCCGATTCGTGGCTCTTCCTCGGCAAGGCGCTCGGCGCCAACCCGACCCCGGTCGCTTTCGGCGAGATCTACACGGCGCTGCAGACCGGCGCCATCGACGGCCAGGACAATCCGCTGCCGACCAACAAGGCGGCGAAGTTCTACGAAGTGACCAACCAGATCGTCCTCACCGGCCATCTCGTCGACGCCATCTTCCTGTCGATGTCCGACAAGACCTGGGGCAAGCTCTCCGACGCCCAGAAGGGCAAGGTCAAGGCGGCGGCGGCCAAGGCGGTCGAATACAACGACGCCAACCGCATCAAGGACGAGGCCGAACTGGTGGCCTTCTTCAAGGAGAAGGGCCTCAAGGTCTACGCCCCGGACGTCGACGCCTTCCGTGCCCAGGTGCAGAAGATGTATCTCGCCTCCGACTTCGCCAAGGACTGGCCGGCCGGCATCGTCGATCGCGTCAACGCGGTGAAGTGACGATCCCGAGCCATCGCGACCTCGAGACGGTTCTCGCCGACCGTCTCGATCGCGGTCGGCCGAGGCGCCGCGGTTCGGGCTCGTCCCGAGCCCGGCGTCTCGGTCTCCCTTGCGCCCGAACGAGGGTCTCGATCGATGTCTTCCCTGCTCCGGTTCCTGAAACGGGGCGCCGAGATCGTCGCGGTCATCTGTTTCACCGCGATGTTCGCCGGCTTCCTCCTCCAGGTGTTCACCCGCTACGTCCTCGACAATCCCCTCGACTGGACGCAGGAGATCTGCGTCGTGCTCTACCTGTTCGGGGTGTTCTGGACGGCGGCGTTCCTCTTGCGTGAGCGCGACCACGTGTCCTTCACCGTCCTCTACGATCTGGCGCCGGCGCGCGGACGTCGCGTCATGGCGGCGATCGGCGCGGCGGCGATCGCCGTCGCCTTCCTCGCCGACCTGCCGGCGGCCTGGGACTACATCACCTACATGAAGTCGAACACCACGCCGGTGCTGCGCCTGCGCTTCGATCTGGTCTTCGGCATCTTCCTCGTCTTCATGCTGGCGGTGATCTGGCGCGCCGGGGTGAGCCTGGTGAAGCTCGCCGGCGCGCGCTGGCGCGAGGAGATCGGCGACGGCATCACGCCGGAGACGGAGGAGTTCGAATGAGCAACGCCTTCCTTCTCGCCCTTTTCCTGCTGTTCGGCCTGTCGGCGCTCGGTGTCCCCGTCGCCTTCGCCACCTATGTCGGCGCCATCGCCTATCTCTTCGCCACCCATCAGGATCCCGGACTGGTAGTCGAACAGGGCCTGAACGGCCTCTTCGACAGCTACCTGCTCCTCGCCGTGCCGCTGTTCATCATGGCGGCGAACTTCATGAACGCCGGCACGGTCTCCGACCGCCTGCTGACCTTCTGTCTGGCGATGGTGGGCCGCTTCAAGGGCGCGCTCGGCCACGTCAACGTCATCGCCAACATCATCTTCGCCGGCATGTCGGGCTCGGCGGTGGCGGATGCCGCCGGCATCGGCCGCGTCATCATCGACATGATGCGCAAGGAAGGCCGCTATCCGGCCGGCTACGCCGCGGCCCTGACCGCGGCGGCCAGCGTCATCGGACCGATCATCCCGCCGTCGATTCCGATGGTGCTCTACGCGCTGATCTCCGACACCTCGATCGGCTACCTCTTCCTCGGCGGCATCCTGCCCGGCCTGTTGATCGGCTTCGTGCTGATGGCGATGAACGCCTGGATCGCCGGCCGGCGTGGCTTCCCGTCGAGCGAGAAGGTGCCGATCCGCGAGTTGCCTGGCATCACCTTCCGGGCCTTCCCCGCCCTGATGCTGCCGGTGATCCTGCTCTTCGGCATCTACGGCGGCGCCACCACGCCGACCGAGGCCGCCTCGATCGCCGCCGGCTACGCGCTGATCCTGTCGGCCTTCGTCTATCGGGCGATGAGCCTGAAGCACTTCGGCGAACTGATGCTCGACGCGGCGCGCTCGACCTCGGTGGTCGGCCTGATCATCGCCTCGGCGCTGGTGCTCAACTATCTGGTGGCGAGCGAGAACATCCCGGCCCTGGTGTCGAAGCAGATCCTGGCGATCGAGACCTCGCCGCTGGTCTTCCTGCTGGCGGTGAACCTCCTGTTCCTGGCGCTCGGTTGCCTGTTCGACGCAACCACGCTGATCCTGATCGTCGTGCCGCTGTTCCTGCCGGCGGCCCGCGCCCTCGACATCGATCTCATCCACTTCGGCGTGGTGATCATCGTCAACATCATGATCGGCCTGGTCACGCCGCCCTACGGCGTGCTGCTCTTCGTCATCAACGGCATCACCGGCATCGCCCTGAAGGACATCATCCGCGAGATCTGGCCCTTCATCGCGGTGCTGATCTTCGCGCTCATGGTGATGATCCTGGTGCCGGACGTCGTCCTGTGGTTGCCGAGGCAGCTCGGCTATCTGCACTGATCGGGTGTGGCGTCCCGCGCCGCCGTCTCGCCCGTTCCCCGGGCCGGGCGGCGGCGCGCGGTCGATTTCTTGGCGCTCGCCGCCCGACCCTATAGGATGGCCCCCGACGGTCGCCACCGACACCCGGCGCCGGTCACGGGGTGATGCGCAACGGACGGTCGCGATCGACCGTCCGACGCCGGAGAGGTGCTGACATGCTCAAGGTTCTCGTCGCCGTCGATGGCTCCGCCCCTTCCGACAAGGCCGTCGCCCACGCCATCCGTCTCGCCGGCGAGGTCGCGGCGATCTCCTTCCTCGTGGTCAACGTCCAACCCGAGCCGGAATTCCGCAGCCTGGCGCTCCACCGCGAGGAGATGCTGGAAGAGTTGCGCGAGGCCGGCGAGACGGTGCTCGCCGGTGCCCGCGCGTCCTTCGCCGAAGCCGGCGTGACGATCACCGAGCGCCGCGAGATCGGCGACCCCGCCGAGGTGATCGCCGAGATCATCACGGCGGAAGAGATCGATCTGGTGGTGATGGGCACCATGGGGCTCGGCTCGATCGCCGGCCTGGTCTTCGGCTCGGTGGCGATGAGGGTGATCCATCTCGTCGACGTGCCGCTGACCCTGGTCAAGTGAGGCCGCCCGGTCTCCGGCGCGAGGGATGATGACGATGGCGCATGTCTCGCTCGACGTCGCCGCCGTGGCGGCGGCCTTCGTCTTCGCCGCGATCGGCGGGGAACTTTTCCTGCGCGGCGTCCTCGGCATCGCCCGCCTCGCGCGCCTTCCGCGCGCCGTCGTCGCCACCACGATCGCCGCCTTCGTCACCTCGGCGCCGGAGTTTCTCGTCTCCGTCGTGTCGGCGACCGACGATCATCCCGAGATCGGCCTCGGTGATACGCTCGGCAGCAATGTCGTGAACATCGCGCTGATTCTCGGTCTGGTGTTGTTGCGCGGCAATCTGCGCGCCGAGGCCGCCGATCATCGCACCACCGTCTACTTCGCGCTCGCCGCGCCGTTTCTGACTCTCGTGTTGCTGCTCGACGGTCACCTGCGGCGATGGGAGGGTGTGGTTCTCCTCCTCTTCTTCGCCGTCTGGTTGGCCGTGACGCTCGATGCGGCGCTCCGGCGCCGGCGCGCCGGTTTCGTGCCGGATGCCGCCGACAGCCCGACCCCGTGGTCGATCCCGTTGCTCGTCGGCGGTCTGATCGCGCTGCTGATCGCCGGTCGCCTCTTCGTCGCCGGCGCCACCGGGCTCGCCGCCCGATTGGGCGTCGACGACTATGTCGTCGGCTCGATCGTGGTAGCGATCGGCACTTCCCTGCCCGAACTCGTGACGGTGCTGGTGTCGCGCCGACGCGGTCACGATGACATCGGCCTGGGGACGCTGCTCGGCAGCAACCTCTTCAACGGCCTGGCGATCGTCGGTGTCGTGGCGACGATTCGCCCGATCTCGGTTCCCCTGGTCGAGGTCGCCGTGGCGCTGGCCTTCGGCTGGCTCGCCCTGGTGCTGGTGTTGCCGCGCCACGACGTCGTGCCGCGATCTCGCGGCCCGCTGCTGCTCGGGGTCTATGCCGCCTATGTCGTCGTCACCCTGCTGGTGGTCGCCGGCGAGGCTTCGTGACGGCCCGGTTCACACCGCCCCGTCGTCGGTGATGTCGAGGATCTGGCCGCAGGCCTTGCAGTGGACGGCATCGTGATCGTGGCGCGACAGGCCGCAGCGCGGGCAGCGATGATCCACCTTGGATGGCCGCAGCATCACCTGCACCAGGCGTAGGAAGAACGACACCCCGAAGATCATGATCACCACCGCGATCATCTTCCCCGTCGTCCCCTCCAGCGTCACGTCGCCGAAGCCGGTGGTGGTCAGCGTCGTCACGGTGAAGTAGAGCGCGTCGGCATAATCGTGGATCTTGTCGTTGGTGTAGTGCTGGGTCTCGTAGACGACCGCCGTCATCAGGAAGACGAACACCGCCAGATTGATCGCGGCGGTGATCGTCTGCTCGTTGCGGCGGAAGAAGGCGAAGTCCTGACGCAGCCGCTTCAGTGTCTGGTAGGAGCGCAGCAGCCGCAGCATGCGGGCGACGCGCAGGAAGGCCAGACCCTCGCCGACGATCGGCGCCAGCAGCGAGACGATCACCACCACGTCGGCGATGCCGAGCGGATGGACGAGATCGGCGATCCGCTCGCGGCTGATCCACAGGCGCGCGACGAAGTCGGCGACGATGCCGAGGCCGATCACCGCGTCGACCAGTTCGACCGTCGCCGTGTGGGCGCTGAACGACGAGGCGATGAGGAAGAGGATCGTCACCACGTCGAAGGCGAGCAGGCCGTAGCGGAAGGTGACCGCCCGACGGCTCTCGCCCTCGTAGAGTTCGCGCAAGGTCTCCTGCAAGCCCGGCCCCACCCGTCGCCTCCCGATCGTCTTCTCTTCGCGCCTGTCTAACTCATGTTCCGGCCGGACTGTATCGCTCCGTTCGAATAGGTTCGGCTCGGCCGACGAAAAGGAGCCCTTCATCGGGTGGCCGCCGCCCGGTCGCCGCGAGGGTGCGGTGGTCGTCTCATCCCATGGCGCAGGTGACGGCGCCGCGTCGGGTCGACGCCGCCGGCTCGTCTCCGATCGTCAGTCGGTAGCGGCCGACCTGCTCGATCGCGTCGCGGCGCCGGACGACGATCACCAGATCGACGTCGGGGGTGGCGCCCTCGCCGATCCGGTGCAACCGCAGCCGCAGTTCGGACTCCTCGATCCAGAACTGCGACAGGTCACCTTGCTCGAGATCGAACCCGACGGCGGTCGTGCCCGCGCGCGCCGCGACGTCGAGCCGCCCGCGCACGCCGGAGATGTTCAGGCCGTCGTGCCCGACCGTCGCCTCGACGTCGACGTGGAGCGCGGCGTCGGCGATGGCGCAGCTCAGCGTCGCCGTCGCCTCGGCCCGGCCGGTGGCGAGACCGAGGACGATCGCGGCGAAGAGAAATCGGCGACGTCCCATGCGATGTCCTCCCTGGGGCCGGGCGGCGACATCGTGGATCGATCCGCGCGTCGCCCCTCCCGCCGCGTCTCGCCGGAAGTCTGATGCCTTTTCGCGCGAAGTCATACGCCGAAGCCGCCCCCTGCGGCGCCTTGTCTCGAGAATGCGAGAGATCGGCAATCAATAATAGCAGATATGAATAATGACAATTATAGAGGGTATGTGATCATGCCGATCCCGTCGGCGTGCGGACGGGATCGGTGTTTCGAGCGAGCAGAGGTGACGAGCATGAAGACGGTCTTCCGCCCGGCGATCGCCGCGACGATGATGGCGGCCGAACGGCTCCTGACGCCGAAGGGGTGATGTCCACTTGCCTGCCGACGACGAGAGAGGGCGGGGCTTCGCGGCTCCGCCCTCTTTCCTTCGGATCTCGTCGATCGCCGAACCCGATCGGCTCACGCCGGAGCGGAACTGCGGATCAGGTGGTCGAAGGCGGAGAGCGCCGCGGTGGCGCCGGCGCCCATGGCGATGATGATCTGCTTGTAGGGCACGGTGGTGGCGTCGCCGGCGGCGAAGACGCCGGGGATCGAGGTGGCGCCGCGCGCGTCGATCTCGATCTCCTTGCGGTTGGAGAGCCGGACCGACCCTTCCAGCCATTCGCTGTTCGGCAACAGGCCGATCTGCACGAAGATGCCGTCGAGATCGACCCGGTGCAGTTCCTTGGTGGTCCGGTCCTCGTAGGTGAGGCCGGTCACCTTGGCGCCGTCGCCGACGACTTCCGTGGTGCGCGCCGAGACGTGGATGGTGACGTTGGGCATCGACCGCAGCTTGCGCTGCAACACCTCGTCGGCCCGAAGCTTCGGGTCGAACTCGATCAGCGTCACGTGGCCGACGATACCGGCGAGGTCGATCGCCGCCTCGACGCCGGAATTACCGCCGCCGATCACCGCGACGCGCTTGCCCTTGAACAACGGTCCGTCGCAATGCGGGCAGAAGCACACGCCCTTGGCCTTGTAGTCGGCCTCGCCCGGCACCCCCATCTCGCGCCAGCGCGCGCCGGTCGACAGGATCACCGACCTGGCCTTCAACGAGGCGCCGGAGGCGAGCCTGACCTCGATCGGCTCGCCGGGCCCGGTCGCCGGCACCAGTTCGGCGGCGCGCTGCAGGTTCATGATGTCGACGTCGTACTCGCGCACGTGGTTCTCCAGCGCCGAGGCGAGCTTCGGTCCTTCGGTGTGGACGACCGAGACGAAGTTCTCGATCGCCATGGTGTCGAGCACCTGGCCGCCGAAGCGCTCGGCGACGACGCCGGTGCGGATGCCCTTGCGCGCCGCGTAGATCGCGGCCGCCGCGCCCGCCGGCCCACCGCCGACCACCAGAACGTCGAAGACGTCCTTCTCGGCGATCTCCGCCGCCGCGCGCTCCGCCGCGCCGGTGTCGAGCTTGGCGACGATCTCCTCGACCCCCATGCGGCCCTGGCCGAAGGGTTGGCCGTTCAACAGGCAGGTCGGCACCGCCATGATCTTCTCGGCCTCGACCTCCCCCTGGAACAGCGCGCCGTCGACCATGGTGTGGCGGATGTTCGGGTTGAGCGCCGCCATCAGGTTCAACGACTGCACCACCTCGGGGCAGTTCTGGCAGGTGAGCGAGATGTAGGTGACGAAGTCGAAGGCGCCGGTCAGGCCCTTCACGCCGGCGATGACCTCCTCCGACACCTTGGGCGGATAGCCCGAGACCTGGAGCAGTGCCAACACCAGCGAGGTGAATTCGTGGCCCATCGGCAGGCCGGCGAAGGTGATGCGCGCCGCCGCACCCGTCTTGGCGACGGTGAAGGAGGGCTTGCGCGCGTCGTCGCCGTCGAAGCGGACGGCGATCCGCGACGAGGTCGAGGCGATGTCCTCGATCAGGGCGCGCATCTCCTGTGAGCCGGGGGTGTCGTCGAGCGAGGCGACGAGTTCGATCGGCGCAACCAGGCGCTCCATATAGGCGCGCAGTTGTTCCTTGATGCCGGCGTCGAGCATGGCATGCCTCCAGAGTCGGTCGTGATTGCAAGGAGGATACGCCCGGTCGCCGGGGAGGGCGTGGCGTCTCGTCGTCGCAATCGCGGCAAGGGATCCCTCCGGGGCGCGGCGCCCCGGAGGGAGAGGTCGATCAGATCTTGCCGACGAGGTCGAGCGACGGGGAGAGGGTCTTCTCGCCCGGGGTCCACTTGGCCGGGCAGACCTCGCCCGGATGGGCGGCGACGTACTGCGCCGCCTGCACCTTGCGCAGGAGCTCCTTGGCGTCGCGGCCGATGCCGAGGTCGTGGACCTCGACGATCTTCACCACGCCGTCCGGATCGATGACGAAGGTGCCGCGCAGCGCCAGGCCGGCCTCTTCGATGAGGACGTGGAAGTTGCGCGAGATCGCCTGGGTCGGGTCACCGATCATCGGATACTGGATCTTCTTGATGGTGTCGGAGGCGTCGTGCCAGGCCTTGTGGGTGAAGTGGGTGTCGGTCGAAACCGAGTAGATCTCCACGCCGAGCTTCTGGAACTCCGGATAGACGTCGGCCAGATCGCCGAGCTCGGTCGGGCAGACGAAGGTGAAGTCGGCCGGGTAGAAGAAGAAGATCGACCACTTGCCCTTCAGGTCGGCCTCGCTGACGTCGACGAACTTGCCGTTGTGGTACGCGGTGGCCTTGAAAGGCGCGATGGTCGTGTTGATCAGGGACATTCTATTCTCCTGGAGTTGGTCGGCGAAACGATCTTGGTCACGGTTCTCGGTTTGCCGCCGCTCATGGCGGCGACCACGCCGGCTCGAAGAGACGAAGCGCGGATCCGACGTCCGCCTCCGCCGCGTCGAGCGGGCCTGTACGGCACCGAGCGCCGCAAAACTTCTCCGTCCGTGAAGCGATCCGCTTCCCGGAACGAGGGCAAGCTAACGCGACGACTGGCATCGTTCAAATAGATTGTCCCTGTTTTTTCCATAGGTGTGCCCGATCGAAAATTCCGATCCGTCATCCGCGGATGAATTCGCTCTAGGGGCGCCGATAGCGGTCGAGGTTCAGGTTGAACTGGGTGCAGCTCGACGTGTAGAGCCCGCCGGTGCTCATGCTGGCGCCGAAGCGGCCGGTGAAGCCGCGGCTGTAGTCGACGCCGCAGGCCGCCGGGTGGGGGGCGGAATAGAGGGTGATGAAGCCGGGCGCCGGCTTCTTTCCCCTCGTCATCCGGTCGACCTTGACCCGGATCACCGCCGCCTTGCGCCCGGCGAGATCGACGCCGAGATGTTGTGAGACGACGCTGCCGTCGAACAGCAGCTCGACCTGCGCCGCGACCCGCTTCGGGTTGGGCGGACCGCAGGAGCAGGCGAGCGCCGAGGCGACGTCGGCGAAGAGGATCGCGGACGAGACGGCCGCGAAGAGGACGGTGGACGAGACGAGGTGGCGGGACATCTCTTCCTCCTCGATGAGGGCTGTAGCCCGCGCCACCGGTCTCGGCGCGCGCGGGCCGGGTGATCACCGTCTCATCTCGGGGCGTCTCCCGCGAAGCGCAATGCGCAACACCCCTGCGGTGACGATCGGCCTCGGGCGCCGGTCGTGGGCCGGTCAGACCCGGATCGCCGTCACCGGTCCGCGCAAGGCCGCCGCGTCGTCGAAGGGCGAGCGGTCGAGGGCGATCAACGTCGCCGGCCCGCCCGCCGCGATCGTCGCCGCCTCGAGCCCCCACAGCCGGCGCGGCCGCGAGGTGGCGGCGACCAGCGCGGCGGTCATCGACAGGCCGGCGTCGAGGAAATGGAAGATCTCGTCGACCAGACCGCTCCCGTGCGGCACGCCGGGGCTGCCGGCGTCGGACCCGGCGACGAGGTTCACCCCGAGCCGATCGGCGAGCGCCACCTGTTCGAGGTGGCCGTCGAGGATGCGCCGGAGAGTGTCGATGGTCGCGGCACTCCAGCCGGCGAGTTCGGGACGCGCCCATTGGAAATGCACCGGCGAGAAGGTCGGCACCCAGGCGGTGCCCTTCTCGGCCATGGCGATCAACACCTCGCGGGTCATGAAGAAGCCGTGCTCGATCGAATCGATCCCGGCCGCGACCGCCACCTCCAGCCCCTCGACGCCGGAGCAATGGGCGAAGCTGCGCTTGCCCGCCCGCCGCGCCGCCGCGACGATGGCCCGGAGTTCCCCGACCGAGAACTGCGGCGCCCCCTTCACCGTGCCGGCGGTGAAGTCGATGATGCCGGTGAGGATCACCTTGACGTCGTCGGCGGAGGCGACCATCGCCTCGATCGTCGCGGTCGGGTCGACACCCTCGCCGACGTCGCGCGCCATGAAGGCGCCGTAGCGCTTCGGCCGTTTCACCCCGAGACCGGGCGAGCGCAGCCGCAGGCCGGCTTCCGGATCGGCGGCGAGTTCGGCGCGGATCGCGTCGTTGACGCCGAAGCGGTCGCCGGCGTCGCGCACCAGGGTGAGGCCGGCGGCCCGCGCCGCCGCCACGTTGGCCCGCGCCGTCGCCATCATCGTCTCGAAGTCGGCCTCGAGGTAGGCGGTGCGCGCGGCGAAATCGAGTTCGGCGCCGTCGAGGAAGATGTGGGCATGGGCCTCGACCAGCCCCGGCATGACGAAGGCGGCCTCGACCCGCGGCACCACCTCGCTCGACGCCGGCGCGACCGCGACGATGCGGCCGGCCTCGACGACGATGTCGGTGGGGCCGGCGCTCGCCGGGCGATGACGGTCGCCGTCGAAGAGGCTGGCGGCGCGGATGATGGTGCGGGTCATCGGCCTCACGCCTTGTAGAATTTGCGGACGGCGCGCAGCGCGTTCGAGCCGGATTGCTCGAGGAAGTTGCGATAGGCGCCGAGCACGTAGCTATCCTCGGGAAGCGGCGCGTAGGAGCGCCACGGCGTGCCCAGCACGGTGTCGAAACCGTGCGGCACGGCGAGCGTCAGGAAGGCGCATTCGAGCGCGTGCTTGAGATCTGAGCCGTCGACCGCCTTGGCCGGCATCTGCTGGCCGATGTTGGAGAGCCCGCCCATCATGTGGATGCCCTTCAGATCGGGGTCGGCGCCGATCGCCTTCACCGCGTCGAGGGTGGCGCGGTTGAGCCCGGTGGTGTCGGCGATGATCGCCGAGACCGACATGTCGATGAGGATGTCGTCGAGGGCGACGCCGTAGTCCTTCACCAACCGCAGCGCCCCGCGCCGGGCGGTGGCATGGATCTCCTCGGCCGTCTTGTTGCCCTTGGCGACACCGTCCTCGACCCGCTCCGAGGCCATCAGGATCACCTTGAACGGCCCATGTTCGGCGTGGAGATCCATCAGATCCCAGCGATGCTCGGTGATCGAGTTGACCAGCGGCAGGGTGCCGTTCGACCGCTCGCGGTCATAGGCCTCGAGGCAGACCGCCTGCACCTGCTTCGACGGAAAGTCGAAGGAGATCGGCGTGGTCGTCACCTCCTGGATCGCCCGGATCACCTCGGCCATGAAGCCGGTGTCGGTCAGTGCGCGGGCCCCGATGTTGACGTTGAGCCAGGTCGCGCCGGCCTCCGCCTGCTTCACCGCCAGCGCCTGGATGCCGGGAATGTCGCTCTCGTCGAACAGCCGCTTGGTGCTCTTGAAGCCCGGATTGATCCGCTCGCCGATGATGCGGATGTCGAACTCTCGGGTCGTCGTCATGTTTCCCCCTCGGGGCTTCGTTTGCCGAAGCCGATGTTGTGGACGAAGCGTTTCTGGAAGTCGGGCGCGCTCGACAATTCGACATAGCGGCAGCGCCGGGCGAGATCGCCGGCGAGCGTCCGCTCGTCCGTCGAGGCGAGCATGCGGGCGACGCCGAGCCCGGCGGCATTGCCGACCGTGGCGATCCTGTCGCGGGCGAGGTCGGGGAAGAGGCCGATCTCGATCGCCGCCTCGACGTCGACATGGGCGCCGAAGGCCCCGGCGACGACGAAACGGTCGATCGCCGCGAGCCCGATGCCGGCGCGTTCCATCAGCAGTTCGACCCCGGTCATGATCGCCGACTTGGCGAGTTGCACCGCCCGCACGTCTCCTTGCGTGAAGAAGACCCCT
This sequence comes from Prosthecomicrobium sp., assembly GCA_048497495.1. Taxonomy (GTDB): domain Bacteria; phylum Pseudomonadota; class Alphaproteobacteria; order Rhizobiales; family Ancalomicrobiaceae; genus JAFHCF01. Next base: position 6,756 of record JAFHCF010000219.1, on the reverse strand, counting down.
GGCGCCAGCACCGCCACCGGGCGGCCGTCGAGCGTCTCCGTGTCGGGGTGCCCGCCGTGGAGCCTTCCGCGGGCGTCGACGATCGCGGCGCGGCGCAACATCGCCAGCGCGTCGATGACGCCGGACCCGCAGATCCCGACCGCCGGTTTCCCCCCGATGGTGGCGACGGCGAGCCGTCCGTCCTCGAGCCGCACCCGCTCGATCGCCCCTTCCGCCGCGCGCATGCCCGAGGCGATGTGGCCGCCCTCGAGCGCCGGGCCGGAGGGGCAGGACGCCGAGAGGATCGCCCCGTCCCTGATCAGCGAGATCTCGGTGTTGGTGCCGATGTCCATGACGATGGTGGTGCCCTCGGCCTCCCACAGCGACCGGGTGGCGAGCAGCGCGGTGACGTGGTCGGAGCCGACGAAGCCGCCGATGTTCGCCGCCACGTGGACCATCGCGCCGGGCGCCAGGCCCAGGGGAAAGGCCGAAGCCGGCACCTCGATCGCCTCGCGCAGCGCCGCCACGAAGGGCGAGCGCCCGAGCTGGCGGACGGGGAGGCCGAGCAACAGGTGTTGCATCGCGGTGTTGCCGCAGACGACCACCTCGACGATGTCGACGGGGGTGGCGCCGACGGCGCGGGTGAGGTCGTGGGCGATTGCCGCGATCGCGGTGACCGCCGCCGCCTGAAGCTCGGCGGTCTCGGCCGGCCCGGTGATGGCGTGATTGAGCCGGGCGACGAGGTCGGCGCCCCAGGCGACCTGCGGGTTCTCGATGCCGAGGCGGGCGAGCCCGACCCCGGTCTCGAGGTCGATCAGATGGCCGACGACATTGGTGGTGCCGAGGTCGACGGCGAGGCCGAGGAGACGGCTCGAAGGCGCCGCGACCGAGACGATCCGGTTATCGCGTAGGCGCAGGTCGACGTTCCAGTCGTGGCGGCGCAGGAGATCGGGCAGGGCGACGAGTGCCGCGAGATCGACCCCGGCGATCGGTCCGCCGGCGGCTTGCGCCGCCCGTTCGCCGTCCGAAGTGGTGTCGGCGAGGCTCGGCGGCGCGACACTCACCGGCAAGCGCCGCACGGCGGGGGCGAAGGGCAGGGGCTGCGCCGCGCCATGGGCGACGTCGGCGCGCACGATCGGGGCGAGCGAGCGCGGCGCCACCTCGATGGTGCAGTCGCCGCGTGGGGTCACCTTGCAGGCCCGCACCCATTTGCGCCGCGACCGGGGGGCGCCCTCGACGTCGCCGACGATCCAGTCCTCGCCGTCGCCGTGGCGATAGGAGCCCTCGGTGACGCGGATGGTGCAGGCTCCGCAGGTGCCGCGTCCGCCGCAGGCGCCGACGATGCGCAAGCCGACGCGCCGCGCCGCCTGGAACACCGTCTCCTCGGGCCGGGCGACGATCTCGCGACCGAGATCGGGGAAGATCAGGCGGTGGTCGCGTGGCGGGTGGTGAGTGTTCATCGCCATCTCCTCACGCCGGAACCGAGACGGCGCCGACGCGCCGCATCCGGCACTTCGGCCGCGAGCGGCAGTCGTCGCAGCGCGACCATACGACCGCCGGCAGGTCGCGGCCGACCCCGTAGACGACGGTGGTCGACTTCGCCGGGTTCAAGGCGAGCGACGCCGTCACCGCGAGCCCGAGGGCCTCGGCGCCGGCGAGCCTCAGCACCGCCGGCTGCGCCGCGAGCGCCAGGCCTGGATCGCCGGGGCGCAACTCGCCCGCCATGGTCAGGCCGGCGCGGTCCACCGCCGCGAGCACCGCGTCCTGGAGCCGTCGGCTCGCCTCGATCAGCATGGCGTTGCCGAGCGCGTCGAGGGCGAGCGCCAGCGACATCCGCCGCTCGGAAAAGAGCGAGGAGACGCGTTCGCCGATGCCCACCCCGAGCGTCGCCGCGCCGCAGGCGAGCGCCGTCAGCGTGCCGCTCTCGGGCAAGAGGCGCGGCGCCTCGAGGCATTCGCCGCCGAGCCGCAGGGTTGCCGCGGCGGGCGCCTCGAGCGGCACCACGCGGTGGACGAAGCGGGCCCGCGCCAGCCCCTCGGCGCGGGCGAGATCGATCGCCTGGGCGCGGAAGCGGGCCCGGATCGAGCCGTCCGCCGCCGCCCCGTCGGCGACCTCACGCAATGCGTCGAAGGAGCGGACCCGGCCCATTCTCGCCCCCCTCAGCCGGCGTAACGGCGGGCGGCGTCGAACATCGCCCGGACGTTCTCGACCGGGGTCTCGTCGGGGATGCCGAAGGCGGCGTCGAGGATGAGCTTGCCGCCCTTGTTGTAGACGTTGTCGACGAGGTGCTTGACCGCCGCGTCGACGTCGGCCGGCGTGCCGGTGGTCAGCATCGAGGGCGAGAGATTGCCGCGCAGCGCCACGGTGTCGCCGAGCACCTCGAAGGCCTTGACCATGTCGGTGCGCTCGAACCAGTAGATGCATTTTCCCGCCGGCACGTCGCGGATGGTCTCCAGCCGTTTGGTGCAGTCCGCCTCCCACAGCGGCATCGGCACCAGCCCCGCCTCGATCATCCCGAGCATCATCTTGCGGAAGGGCGGCCACCAGAAGGTCTCGAACTGCTTCGCCGACATGAAGGCGTCGGGGGCCCAGTGGATCGGGATCTGGACGATCTCCTGGCCGGAGGCCTTGGCGGTGGCGATGGTCTGACGGGTGAGGAAGTCGGACGCCTTGTCGAGGAGCGCGAGGAGCCGGTCCTTGTGGCGGAAGAGATCCTTCATCATCCCCGTGGCGCCACGGAAATAGTCGGCGATGAAGTCATAGGGCGAGACCGCGACGGCGCCGTTGATCAACGGATAGCCCTTGGCCGCCATCGCCTCGTTCCACGCCCCCGCATGGCCGATGAAGGTCTCGACCTCCTCGGCCGCCTTGATGACGTTCTCGAGCGCCCTGCGCACGCTCGGCTTGGCGAAGTTGCGGATGCCGGCGACGAGGCGGAAATAGTGCAGGCCGGGGAAGCTCGGCAGGTCCTCGAAACCCTCGAAGGCGGTGGCGACGCGCGGCAGGTAGGTGCGCAGGTAGTAGCCGGTCGGATCAAACAGGAAGTCGTCGTACTCGTCCGCCTTCATGTATTCGCGATCGAGATACTGGAACGGCTGGTTGTCGCCGACGCCGTGGCCGGGCCACTGCAACTGCTTGAAGCCGATCGCCTCGAGCGAGCGGCCGGAGGCGGTGATCTGGACCAGCGGCGCCACCGCGTCGGGCTCGAATTCCTCGACCGCTCGCGCCGCGACCGCCGCCGTCTTGTCGTAGTCGTACATCAACTCCTTGCAGGTGATGCCGCCGTATTTCGCCAGCCAGAAGGTGGCGTAGAGGACGACCGGCATGCGGTCGGGCTGCCTCAGGGCGACGCAGTCGAGGATGCGCCGGCGGCGGGCGTCGTAGGCGACCTTCTCGGCGCCCTGGGCGAGTTCGTGGATCGAGGTCATGCCGCCACTCCCATCCAGGTCCGGCACAGCGCCACCGCCTCGACCGCGTTGACGCCGAAGGCGTCGGCGCCGGTATAGCCGCGCACCGTCTCGTCGATCTGGCCGCCGCCGATCATGATCTTGAAGTCCTCGCGCATGCCCGCCGCCTCGAAGGCGGCGATCGTCTCCTTCATCGACTCGAAGGCGAGGGTGAGGAAGCCGGAGAGGCCGACGACGTCGGGCCGATAGGCGCGGATCTCGTCGATGAAGGTCGCCACCGGCACGTCGACGCCGATGTCCTTCACCTCGAAACCGTTGATGTCGAGCATGAAGGTGACGATGTTCTTGCCGATGTCGTGCAGGTCGCCGTGGACGGTGCCGATCAGCACCTTGCCGAGCTTCTTCGCCTCCTCGCCCGGCGCCGTCTTGATCAGCGGCTTGGCGATGGCGCCGATGGTGTCGAGCATCTCGCCGGCGAGCACCAGCTCGGGCAGGAAGTAGTCGCCCGCCTCGAAGCGCTGGCCGACGATGTCCATCGCGGCGCGGCAGAGCTCGAGCACCCTGAGCGGGTCGATGCCCTCCTCGAGCAGCATCGACTTGGCGATCTCCAGCGCCTCGTCCTCTTCCATCTCGGCGAGGTGGTGGACCAGCGCCGCTTCCCGTTCGTTCATGTCCATGACCGTCTCCCTTTCTCCCTCACGCCGTCGCCACGGCCGGGGCTCGGATCCCCGACCGCCGGATCGCCTCGGCGAGCACGTCCTCGTTGCGATGGCCCATCAGGTGGACGCCGGCGACGCCGCCGATCCCCCGGACCGCCTCGATGGTTTCGACCAGGACCGCGAGCCCCTCGGCCCGCTGGTCCCTCGCCGCCGCGATGCGCGCGATCACCGCCTCGGGCACGTGGACGCCGGGCACGTGATGCGCCATCCAGGTGAGCCCCTTGGCGCTCGACAGCGTCCCCACCCCGACGATGATCGCGGCGCGCCGGTCGAGACCGCGCGCCCGGACCCGCTCCATGAAACGGGCGAGCCGGGGGACGTCGAAGCAGAACTGGGTCTGGATGAACTGGGCGCCGGCGGCGATCTTGGCCGCGAGATTGTCGACGCGGTCCTCGAACGGCGGCACGAAGGGATTGGTGGTGGCGCCGAGGAAGAGGTCGGGCGCGACCTCGAGCCGGCGCCCCGAGGCGAACTCGCCGCGATCGCGCATCCCCCGGGCGACCGCCAGCAGCCCGATACTGTCGAGATCGAACACCCGCTTGGCGTCGGGATGATCCCCCTGGCCGACGTCGTCGCCGGTCAGGCAGAGAATGTTGCGCACCCCGAGCGCCGCCGCCCCCAGCATGTCGCCCTGCACGGCGATGCGGTTGCGGTCGCGGGCGGCGATCTGGCACACCGGGGTGTGGCCGTTCGCCGCCAGGATCGCCGCCGCCGCGGCGCTCGACATGTGGCAGTTGCCGCCCGCCCCATCGGTGATGTTGACCGCGTCGACGAGCCCGCGGAAGCGCTCGGCGCGGGCGAGCAGCGTCGCCGGATCGGCGGAATCGGGCGGGGCGATCTCGACGGTGACGACGAAACCGCCGGAGGCGCAGGCGCGCTCGAAGGGATGGATCACGCGCTCGGTGGCGCGCGGGCCGCCCGCCGCCAGGGGCACCACCTGCTCGGTCTCGCCCTCGATCACGCGGACCCAGGTCGACTGCCCGGCCCGGCGACGGTCGATCGGCGGCAGGATCTCCGGGTCGCTCGACCGCCCGGCGGCGATCCGCGCCCGCCCCTCGGTCGCCTCGACCCAGACGCAGCGCATGGTCGGATCGACCTCGCAGCCGCCGTCGGCGCGCACCCCGCCGCAGGGGCCGTTGCGCATCTCCTTGCCGCAGTTGGTCGGGCAGGCCATGCCGGTCTTCGACAGGACGCAGGTGCCGCACATCCGGCAATCGAAGAGTGTTTCCTTGGCGAAGCGTTCGATCGGCCGCAGCAGGGTTTCGGCGCGGGCTCGGCCGAGCAGGGCGAGGGGGCGGGCGAGACGCGGCGCCACGGCGCCGAAGGCGTCGTAGACCGCCTTGAGCCCAGCCGCATGCCTGACGCTCCAGCGCCTGAGCGCTCGCATGGCCCGTTCCTCTCCCCTGATCGATGCTTTTAGATCGATCTTATTTTTGTATACAGAAAGGATACATCGAGAAAGCAAGGCGGATCAAGGGCCGCGGCGGTAAATCCATATTACTACGTATGAAACGCTGGGGAAGTGGCGAAAAACAACGCTTTCGAGAAGCATTCTCGCAAAAATCCCCAAGCACACGCGATTTCGCCCTCCCGCGCGGTCGGCGCGGGAGGGCGAAATCGGTATACGGTCCCATGGTTCAGTATACAGGAGTGCGCGATGTCGCTCCGAGGGCCGGCGCCGGCGCCGGACCCGTCGGCTCGGCGCTCAGATCTCGTCCGGCCGGAAGCTGGTGTCGACGGTGATGCGTCCGCCGTCGAGCCGCGACACGCAGGGGCACAGGCGCCGGCCCTCGGCCTTCTCCGTATCGGAGAAGAACACGTCGTGGTGGACGACGCGGCCGCCCTCGACGTCGAGCACCGGCAGGGCGCAGAGCCCGCATTCGCCGCGCCGGCAGTCGTACATCAGGTCGAGCCCGGCCGCCTCCAGCGCCTCCAGCATCGACTGATGCGGCGCGACCGTGACCTCGACGCCGTGGCGTGGCACCGAGACGGTGAAGCTCGTCGCGGTCTCGCCGGCATGGCCGCCGAAATTCTCGAAGCGGAAGTCGAGCCCCGGCCGTCCGGCCGCCTCCCAGGCGTGGCGCAGGTCGTCGAGCAGGCGATGCGGCCCGCAGAACCACACCGACGCCGCGCCGCCGAGCCGGGCGATCTCGGCTATCGGGTCGAGCCGCGTCCCCTCGTCGGAGACCCGCAGCTCGAGCCGCTCGCCGAGTTCGCTCGAGAGCTCCTCGACGAAGGCCATGGTGGCGCGCGACCGGCCGGCATAGACGAGACGGAAGGGTTCGCCGCGCGCCGCCAGCGCCCTTGCGTGGCCGATCATCGGGGTGATGCCGATGCCGCCGGCGACGAGCAGCTTCTCACGCCCGTCGAAACGGGCGGGGAAGTCGTTGATCGGGCCGGTGAAGGCGAGGGTCGCGCCGGGCTCGAGCCGCGCCATCGCCGCCGAGCCGCCCCGGCTCGCCGCCTCGCGCTTGACCGCGATGCGGCAGAGGCCCGAGGGCGCCGGGATCAGGCTGTAGCTGCGGCTCTCGCGCCGGCCGTCGATCGTCACCTCGACGTCGATGTGCGCGCCGGATTCGAAGCCGGTCTCGCCGTCCTGCGGCGCGAAGTCGATCATCGTCACGTCGTCGGTGATCGGTCGGGGGGGGGCG
>JAFHCF010000218.1:0-6198 GCA_048497495.1 Prosthecomicrobium sp. | reverse complement strand
CGTCGCCGCCACCCATCGCCACAGCCGGATCCGCGCCACCGTGAAGGCGGCGGCGGTGACCACCAGCAGGAAGCCGGCGAGCGCCAGCGGTTCCGGCTTGGCCGATGAGACCAGCATCGGCGCGCCATAGGCCCCGAGGATGCCGAGCACCCCGAGCCACGGCCCGTGGACCAGAGCGGCGGCGATGGTCGTCACCGCGACGAGCCCGAGGGCGACGAAGGCCGTGCCCGAGCCGAGGAAGCCGTAGACCGCATGCGCCGCCCAGACGTCGGCGAAGAGGCCGGTGGCGCCGGCGGCCGCCAGAATGCCCGGCACGTGCGCCGTGGGGAAGCCGGCGAGAATGCCGCGCGCCCGATCGGTGCGCCGCAGCCATTCGCCGGCGCCGATCGCGAGAAGCGACAGGGCGGCGCCCATCGCCAACCGCGCGCCCGGCCCGAAGACGCCCATTTCGATCGAGTACTGCACCAGGAAGACGAGGCCGAAGGCCAGCGCCAGCCCGCCGACCCACACCGCCCAGCGCGTGCCGATGCGCTCCTCGAGCGAGGCGGGCGGGGCAGGGGGGAGAGGCGGGACGGCCGACGCCGCACTCTCCGCTTCGTCCCCCGTGCGCGCCGCGATCGCCTCGGGTTCGCTGCGTGGTGGCGCGGGCGCGGGCGCGGGCGTCGGGGCCGCGACGCCCTCCGCCGTACCCTCGTCGAGGTCGCGATCCGCCGCGCCCTCCTCGCCCGTATCTTCCCGTGCCTCGGCGTCGGACGCCGCCGCGCCGTGTGGCGCCGGCGCATGCCCGGACAAGCGGGCGACCTCGCCCTCGAGCGCCGTGACGCGGGTTCTCAACCCCAGCACCATCCCCAGCGCGGCGACCGCCGCGATGGGGATGCCGACGATCAGCAGCACGGCGAGGCCGATCAGACTGTCCATGGCGGACCTCGATCCACGAGAGGAGACAACGTTGTGAACGACGTTCAAAGTATGCGAATTGCGCGAAGCCGACAAGGCCCCCGCCGAGAGCGTGAGGGAGGTCGCCGGCGAAGTCCCGCCGCCTCGCCGATGGCGCGCGACGGGACGCGCCCGGGCGACCACGCGCGCCTCCCGAGGATCGCATCTCTCGACGGCGACGTCGCCTTCGAAACGTGTCGGGATCGCCGCCTTCTCCCGGCCCGCCGTCGCCGGCGTCGCGCGGCGCCTCGGCCTGATCGCCCGCGTCGACGGTGGCCCCGTCGACGCGGTGCCGCTATGATCGGGCCGGTGTGGCTGGCACGAGGCGATGCTCGCAATGGCAGACGATCCCTTCTCCGCCGGTCTCGCGCAGTTCTCGCGAGCCTGGGCCCTGCCGTGGCGGCTCTTCTCCAAGCCGCAGAGCGATGCCTTCATGGCGAGCCTGCGCCGGCGCAACGTCCTGCTCGACGCCCTCTTCTACGACGTCCGCGTCGTCTCCGCCGAGGAGGCGGCGGATCTGGCGCGGCCCACGGTGGGCGAGGGCACGATCCTGATCGTCCCGCCGTCGGGCGCCGGCCGGGTCGTCGTCTGCGCCTCGCTCGACGATTATCTCGCCCGTGGCGGCGGCGGCATCGCCACCCTGACGGTGGCCGGCGTCGGTTCCTCGGCGCTCGGCACGGCGGCCTTCGCCCGCAACGTCGCCGACGCGGTCGGTAAGCCGGTGGCGGCGGTGGTCTCCGGCTACGGTCTCGCCGATCTCGCCACCGAAGCCGCCGGCGGCTTCTTCTGGTTCGCCGGCCTCACCGCCATGCACGACCTGCGCGGAACGCTCGACCGCTCGCTCGGCGGCATCCGGGAGGCGGAGACGAACGGCCTCGCCGGCGCGCCCGCCCATGCCGACCGCGACACCGACGTGGTCGGCGCGCTGATCCGGGACGAGCGCGCGGCCGTCGATCTGATCGTCGCCCATTCCAAGGGCAATCTCGTCGTCTGCGACGCCCTCCACGCCCTCCAGCGCGACGATCGCGCCCTGTCCGACCGGACCGGCGAGACGGTGCGCGTCGTCTCGATCTCGTCGCGCCTGCGCATGCCGCGCGGCTGCAAGAGGCTCACCGAGATCGTCGGCCGCTGGGACCTCGTCGGCGACTTCGCCACCCGCCGCGATGCCCCCCCGGACGTCGTCGTCCCCGACGCCTGGCACCACACCAACACCGACCTCTACGGGCACCTGCCGGTGACCAGGGTGTTGAAGGAGGTATTGGCGAAGGGCGGGTGAGGCGGCAGCTCCAGGACGGACCGTCATATCGCCTCAGGAGGTTCAGGAAGGGCGGTGCGCGATGCTTCGAGACGGGGCCCGCGGCCCCTCCTCAGCATGAGGCATCTGTATTCTTTGGAAAAAAAAAGGAACGCCTCATGCCGAGGAGGCGTCGAAGACGCCGTCTCGAAGCATCGCGCACGGCCGTGCCCGGACGCCGCTTCCAACCCGTCACCCGCGCATGCCGAGCCTCAGCCCCGGCGCCGGACGTTCCTTCAGCACCTCGCGGCGGAAGCGGTAGAGGCTCGCCGGGCGGCCGCCGGTGGTGAGCGAGGTCTCGCCGGTCGCCTCGACCAGGGCGGCGGTCTCCACCAGACGGCGGAAGTTCTGCTTGTGCAGGTGGCGGCCGGAGATCGCCTCGACGGTGCGCTGCAACTCGGTCAGGGTGAAGCTCTCCGGCATCAGCTCGAACACCACCGGGCGATATTTGAGCTTGGCCCGGAGCCGGGCGATCGCCGTCGCCAGGATGCGGCGGTGGTCGAAGCGCATCGGCCGCCCCATGCCGGCGAGCGCCGCCCCGCACGGTCCCTGGCCGGAGCCGCGCCGGTCGCGCCGCGCCTCTTCCACCAGCCCCGCCTCGTAGAGCAATTCGTAGCGTTCCAGCACCTTCTCCTCGTCGAAGGGCGCGCCCTCGGCGCCGAAGAACAGGCGCAGCCGTTCCGCCCGGCCGATCGAGCGGGTGAGGTCGGCGTCTTCCGGCGCCTCCGCCACCCAGGCGCGCAGCGCCGGCAGGATCGCCTCGTCGACCACCGCCGGCCGGCCGCGCCGCCAGTCCTCCCAGGGGAAATGGTCGTACCATGGCCGAAATCCGGCGCCGGAGCGCGCCAGGGCCTCTTGTGAGGCGGTGATGCGTTCCTCGCTCGCCTCGCCGCGCGCCGTGGTGCGGGTCAGCGCCAGATAGCCGACCGAGACGACGTGGGGACCGGAATCACCGGCGCGGGCGTAACGGCCGCGATCGCCGAAGGTGTAGAGCTGCTCGACATAGCCGAGCCTCAAGGCCGTCTGCTGCTCGACCCAGGCGCGCAGGCCGATCTCCAGGGTGCGATGGCTGACCGGATCGAAGGGACCGAAGGGCAGCGCCTCGAGATCCTCGCCACGGCTCGCCACCGTCAGCACCAGCGGCACTTCGCCGCGCACCGCCACGATCGCCGCGTTGAGGCCGATCTCGAGCCCGCCCGGCCGCCCGCTCATGGCCGCGTCTCCGTCATCGCCGACCCGCGATCATGACCAGTCCTCGCGGACGAGCGGCATCGAGAAGGGCATGCCCTCGAAGGCGTCCGCCCCACGGCCGATGGCGCGGATCGCCGCCACCATCCGCCCCTTGCGCCCGAGGAGCGCGTCGGCGAGCGCCACCAGGCGGCCGTTGGGGGTGGCGAAGGGCGCGCGTGTCCTGAGCTCGCGCGCGATCACCCCCTCGTCGATCTGCGGCAGCAGGGCACAGGCCGCGACATAGCCGCCGGCGGTCGAGCGCGAGATCCCGGCCCAGCAATGGATCACCATCGGCCGCGCCCGATCCCAGCCGGCGACGAAGTCGAGGAAACGGGCGACCTGCGCCGAGGAGGCGGGAATCAACCCGTCGGTCGGCTCGACGATGTCGTTGAAGCCGAGGAAGAGGTGGTTCTCGATCGCGACCGACGGCGGCCGGACGACCGGCGTGGCGGCGTTGATCAGCGTCGCCACATGCGAGGCGCCGACCCGTTCCACCGTTTCGTGGAGGCGCGACAGGGAGCAGACGTGGAGGGTCGGCATGAAGGATTGTCCCCTGAGGCATCGACGCGCAGCATGACACGCCACTCGTCGCCGGTCATCGTGCAGATTGCATGACGGTGCCTCCGATGGCGCTTCGGCTCGCCTCAGCGATCGTCTCCCTCAGCCCCGGGCGAGCCCGTCGAGCTCGTGGAAACGCTCGAGGAAACGCGCCTGCGCCGCGCCCACCGGCCACGGCTCGAGCCCGAGCCGCGCGGCGAAGCCTCGGGGCCGGCCGAACAGCTTCTCCGCCTCGCGGGCCTCGAAGCCGGCGAGCTCGACCGCCTCGAAATAGGCCGAGACGTGGTCGGCCCGCTTGATCAGCGCCTTGACCGGCGCCGGCACCGTCGCCGGCAGGCCGAAGCGGATGTGGATGGCGGCCTCGAGCCGATGCTCCACCGCCTTGTAGCCGCCGCCGACCACCGCCTTGAACGGCGAGATCATGTCGCCGATGACATATTCCGGCGCGTCGTGGAGCAGCGCGGTCAGCCGCCACTTCGGCTCGAGCAGCGGCTCCAGCCGCAGCGTCAGTTCCTCGACCAACACGCAGTGCTGCGCCACCGAGAAGGCGTTGGGCCCATGAGTCTGCCCGTTCCACCGCGCCACGCGGGCGAGCCCATGGGCGATGTCCTCGATCTCGACGTCGAGCGGCGACGGATCGAGCAGATCGAGCCGGCGCCCGGAGAGCATGCGCTGCCAGGCGCGGGGCGGGGGAGGCGTGCGTGGGGGCATGGGCGTGGCTCCCGAGTCGAAGGCAAGACGTGGTGCTTCGAATAGGACATCGACGAGGTGGTGGACAATGGAATTCGGGGACCCTGCTGTGAGCCCGATCCTGCGCGGATCGAAGGCTCGGCGTGGCTGGCGCGGGCGTCTGGAAACCGTCGTGGTCCGTATCTCTTGTCATCGTGAAGAAATCGCGTTTGATTGCGGGACGACGCAAGGAGCGTCCACGATTGCGGCGCAGTTCGACGCGGGGAAGCGATGCATCCGACCAAGCAGCAATTCCTCGACATGTTGAATGCTCATCTGGCGCGCGAAAAGGCCGCCGACGGGACCGGGGCCACCCCGGCTGCGCCGACCGCCGAGGCCCGCCAATTGATCTACGAGCGTGTCCGCGCCGTCGTCGCCAAGGCCTTCGCCGCCGCGCCGGCCAGCGCGGACTCCATCGCCTGCGGTCTGGCGCTCGAGGAAGCCATCGGCGAGATCGAGACCCGCTTCGCCGGTTCGAATTGGCTCGATCGCCGGCTCGAGGCGACGCGCGACGTGGCCGACAAGTTCAATGCCAAGTACGCGGCACTGATCGCGTTGTTCAGCGGCGTCATCGATTTCCTCAAGCCGATCGTCGAGCTCGGTGGACCGATCATGGCCGGCTCCGGCATCGGCAGCTTGGCTCTTTTCGGCGCCTCCTTCGCGTGGCCGTCCAAGAAGCCCCTGCTGCGGTCGGGAGCGATCTACACCGCCATCCTGTTCGTCTGCGCGGCGACGTGGACCGCCTTGCAGTCGGCCATTCCCGGCGCCACGGCGAAGGGCGTCATCGCCGAATCGGTTCCCGGAATCGAGGCGGTTCAGAAGATGATCTCGTCCTCCCTCGGCCGCATCGAGACGGAAACACGTCGCGTCGGCGATCTGATCGAACAGACCTCGCGCCGCGAGCAAGAGGAGCGCGACGCCAAGGCAGCGGCCGAGAACCGTCGCCGCGAGGAGCAGAGGAAGCGCATCACCGATGCCGGCTTCGGGCTCGACTCCAAGGGTCTCCTCGCCGCCGTGCTCGCCGACTTCCGCTATTTGGGCGACTTCGACACGCTCGGGATCAAGCCGGCGGAGGCCGATCTCGCCAGCGTGCTGGCGTCGGCGAAGAGTCGGGACGAGGTGGCGCGGATCACCGCCTACCTCGTTCCGCGCCGCGACGATTTCCCCTTCGTTCGTCAGGTGCTCGACCGGATCGCCGTCGACAGGGCGCGGATCCGGGCGACGTTCGAGGGCCCTGACCCGAAAGCGACCCTGTGCGAGGCGACGACCTATGGTCAGCCGTTGGCGACGGGGCTGCTCGCCGCCGCGTGCCGCGACGTCGGACAGCTCTTCGCGCGCAAGTACGCCACCTACGCGCGCGACGCCTACGATTTGGCGATCCAACCCGCAACCTTGTCGATCAAGGCGCCCTTGACGCTGCCACGGGTTCCGCTCGCGGGTTCGGGCAAATT
>JAFHCF010000217.1:0-8938 GCA_048497495.1 Prosthecomicrobium sp. | reverse complement strand
CTCCACGGGCGCGGCGGTTTTCTCTTTGACGGCTACGAACCCGACCGAGGTACGCCCGTGACACCCACAAAAGCCTCCCCCCTGATCCGCCTCGAAGGACTTTCGGTCGCCTTCGACGGCGTGCGCGTGCTTCACGGGATCGATCTCGAGGTCGCGCGCGGCGGGACCCTCGGCCTCGTCGGCGAGAGCGGCTCCGGCAAGTCGGTCACCTGGCTCGCCGCCCTCGGTCTCCTGCCGAGGACGGCGCGTGTCGAGGGCAGTGCCCGCCTCGACGGCGTCGATCTGGTCGGCGCCCCCGACTCGGTGCTCGACGACGTGCGCGGCGGCCGCGTCGCCATGATCTTCCAGGATCCGGCGAGCGCGCTCAATCCGGTCCTCACCATCCGCCGCCAGCTCGGCGAGGCGCTGGCGCTGCACCGCGGGCTCTCCGGCAAGGCGATCACGGCGGAGGCCCGCCGTCTGCTCGATCTCGTCGGCATTCCCGACGCGGAGCGCCGGCTCGGCGCCTATCCGCACGAATTCTCCGGCGGCCAGAACCAGCGCATCATGATCGCCATGGCGCTCGCCGGCCACCCCGACCTGCTCGTCGCCGACGAACCCACCACCGCCCTCGACGCCACCATCCAGGCCCAGATCCTCGACCTTCTCGCCCTGGTGCGGCGCGAGACCGGCATGGCGATGGTGCTGATCAGCCATGACCTCGGCGTGGTGTCGCAGACCTGCGACCGGGTCGCGGTGATGTACGCCGGACGGATCGTCGAGGAAGGCCCGGCCGATCGACTGTTCGACGACCCGGCTCATCCCTATGCCCGCGGCCTGATCGGCGCGCTGCCGCCGATCGACGGCTCGCGGCGCCGTCTCGTCGCCATTCCCGGCACCGTGCCCGATCCCGCCGATCCGCCGCCCGGCTGCGCCTTCGCCCCGCGCTGCCTCCACGCCGCGCGCGCCTGCGCCGCCGCGATGCCGGCGCTCGAGACGATCGAGCCGGGCCGCCGCATCGCCTGTGTGCTCGCGGTCCATCGCCGCGTCGCGCCGACCCGTGAGCTCGTCGAGGCATGACCGAACCGCTCGTCCGCGTCGACGCCGTGGCGCGTCACTACTCCATGCGTCGCGGCCTCTTCGGCCGCCCGGTCGCGGTCAAGGCCGTCGACGGCGTCTCCTTCGCCATCGCCCGCGGCGAGACGCTCGGCATCGTCGGCGAGAGCGGCTCCGGCAAGTCGACCACCGGCCGCGTCGTCCTCGGGCTCGAGCCCGCCGATCGCGGGACGGTCGCCTGGGAGGGCGTCCCTCTGCCCGCCTTCGGCACGCCCGACTGGCGCCGGCAACGCGCCCGGATGCAGATGATCTATCAGGATCCGCTCGGCGCCCTCGATCGCCGTCTGCCGATCGCCGATCAGATCCGCGAACCGCTCGACATCCACAGCCTCGGCGACGCGCTCGCGCGCCACGCCCGGGTCGCCGACCTGCTCGATCGGGTCGGCCTCTCCGCCGATCACGGCCGTCGCTACCCCCATGAACTGTCGGGCGGTCAGCGCCAACGCGCCGTCTTGGCGCGGGCACTGGCGACCGGGCCGGACTTCCTCGTCTGCGATGAGCCGATCTCGGCGCTCGACGTCTCGATCCAGGCCCAGGTGGTCAATCTCCTGATCGACCTCCAGGCCGATCTCGGCCTCGCCATGCTGTTCGTCAGCCACGACCTGCGGGTGGTGCGTCAGGTCAGCCGCCGCGTCGCGGTGATGTATCTCGGCCGCATCGTCGAGGAGGGCGACGCCGACGATCTCTTCGCCACCCCGGCCCATCCCTATACCCGCGCCCTGGTCTCCGCCGCGCCGACCCCCGGCCGCCGCATGGTCGATCGCGTGGTGCTCCAGGGCGATCCGCCCGATCCGGCCGATCGCCCGACCGGTTGCGCCTTCCATCCGCGCTGCCCGGTGGCGTTCGCCCGCTGCCGGACCGAGAGCCCCGATCTCGTCGACCTCGACGCCGGTCGCCGCGCCGCCTGTCATCTGACCGCGCCGGCCGCCGGCACCCCCGCCCGAGAGGCCGCGTGATGCTGCGATACGTCTCCCTGCGGGCCCTGCGCGCCCTCCTCACCGTGGCTCTGGTGGTCACCTTCGCCTTCGTCGTGCTGCGCATGTCGGCCGATCCGGCCCTGATCATTCTCGGGCCGGAAGCCTCGCCGGAGATGATCGCCGCCTTCCGCAAGTCGTGGGGCCTCGACGAGCCGATCTTCGTGCAATACCTCGAATATTTCCGTGCGATCCTGCGCGGCGACCTCGGCCGCTCGATGCGCGACGGCCGGCCGGCGATCGAACTCGTGGTCGAGCGCATCCCGGCGACGCTGGCGCTGACGCTGCCGGCGCTGGCGCTGAAGATCGGCATCGGACTGCCCGCCGGCGTCTGGGCGAGCCTGCATCGCGGCACCGTGATCGACCGCGCGGTGATGGGGCTGGCGGTGGCCGGCTTCACCGTGCCGAGCTTCGTCCTCGGTCTGGTGCTGGTGTTGATCTTCTCGGTGACCCTCGGCTGGCTGCCGTCGGGCGGTCAGGACTCCTGGGTCCACGCGATCCTGCCGATCGCCACCATGGGGATCGGCGGCGCGGCGGTGCTGGCGCGCTTCACCCGGTCCGCCATGCTCGAGGTCCTCGGCCAACCCTACATGCGCACCGCCTCGGCCAAGGGCGTGCCCTGGGCCCGGGTGATCCGTGATCACGCCCTGCCCAACGCCGCGATCCCGACCGTGACCATCGTCGGCTTCATGATCGGCTCGCTCATCGCCGGCGCCGTCGTGGTGGAGAGCGTCTTCTCCTGGCCCGGCGTCGGGCGCCTGCTGGTGGTGGCGGTCTCCAACCGCGATCTCGCCGTGGTCCAGTGCATCCTGCTGTTGGTCGCCGCGACCATGGTCTGCTCCAATCTCGTGGTCGACTTCCTCTACGGCTTCCTCGATCCGCGCCTGCGTCAGGGCGCCCGCGCCGGAGGGCGGTGACATGGCCGACGTCTCGATCGACCTCCCCCGCCGGCGGCTCCTCGCCCGGGTGCCGCGTCTGCCGATCGCCGTGGCGTTGGCGCTCGCCTGGGTGGTGGCGATGGTCGTGGTCGCGCTCTTCGCCGATCAGATCGCCCCCTACGGCTTCACCAGCCTCGATCTGAAGCATCGCCTCTCGCCGCCGGGCGAGCCCACCCATTGGCTCGGCACCGACGAACTCGGCCGCGACGTCACCTCGAGGCTCATCGCCTCGATCCGCGTCTCGCTGTTGATCGCCTTCGGCGCGACGCTGATCTCGGCGGTCGTCGGCACCACGCTCGGCTTTCTCGCCGCCCATTTCCGCGGGATGGTCGAACAGGTCGTGCTGATGCTGGCCGACTTCCAGGCCTCGATGCCCTTCCTGATCATGGCGCTGTCGGTGCTCGCCTTCTTCGGCAATTCGCTGCCACTGCTGATCGGCCTGATGGGTCTCTACGGCTGGGAGCGCTACACCCGCATCGCCCGCGGCCTCGCCATCGCCGCCGGTTCGCAGGGCTTCGCCGGCGCGATCCGCCAATTGGGCGCGACGCCCGGCCGGGTCTACCTGCGCCACATCCTGCCCAACATCGCCTCGACGCTGATCGTCTCGATGACCCTGGTGTTCCCGGAAGTGATCCTGATGGAATCGGGCCTGTCCTTCCTCGGCCTCGGCGTCCAGCCGCCGATGACCAGCCTCGGCAACATGGTCGGCTACGGCCGCGAGTACATCACCCGGGCGCCGTGGATCATGTTGTCGCCGTCGGTGACCATCGTCCTCACCACCCTCGCCGTGTCGATCCTCGGCGATTGGTTGCGCGATCACCTCGACCCGACGCTGCGTTGACACCAGAAGGCCCGCCCATGCCCCATCCGATCGCCGTCCTCGTCGTCTGTGACGGCATGCGCCCCGATTTCGTCACGGAAGACGGCACGCCGTCGCTCGCCCGCCTGCGCCGGGAGGGCACCTGGTTCGCCGACCATCGCGGCATCTTCCCCTCGGTGACGCGCGCCTCCTCGGCCTCGATCTCGACCGGCGCCCATCCGATCTCGCACGGGCTGCGCGGCAACGGCATCGGCCTGCCGATCCCCGGCGGCTTCGCCTTCCACGATGTCGGCAAGCCCGAATACCATGCCGCCCACCGCGCCCATTTCGGACGCTGGCTGACCCGTCCGGCGCTCGCCGCCCGCGTCGCCGACCACGGCGGGGCGGTCCATGTCTCCAATGCCTCGCCCGGCACCGCCTATTTCCACGACGCCGAGGGCCATGGGCATCTCGTCCATCGCACCCTGTGCCATGCGCCCGGCCGCGTCGACACCGGCGAGCGCCTCACGGCCGCCGGCGGCGGCGAGGGCGACCGCGTCGCCACCGCCCGCTTCGTCGCCGAACTGCTGGAGCGCCGGCCGGCGGCGGCGACGTTGTGGCTGAGCGAGCCCGACAAGACCATGCACGCCGTGCCCCTCGGCGATCCGCGCCACCACGCCGCCATGGCGCTGGTCGACGCCCTCGTGGCGGAGGTCGCCGAGGCGGTCGAGCGCCTGCGCGACGCCGGCCACGACGTCCTCCTGATGGTCGGATCCGATCACGGCCACGAATCGGTGACCGAGGTCGTGCCGGTCGAGCGACGCCTGTTCGAGGCCGGGTTCAAGACGAGCCTCGACGGCCCGGAGATCGTCGTCGCCCCGCAGGGCTCGGCCGCCTTCGTCCATGTCGGCGGATCGGCGGCGCCGCGTCGCGACGAGATCGCCGCCTGGCTCGCCGAGCAGTCGTGGATCGAGGCGGTTCATCGCGGCGACGATTTCGCCGCCCTGCGCCAGGCCGCCGACCCGGACCTTCTGATCGTCGAGATGGCCAAGACCGAGGGCGTCAACGTCAACGGCGTGCCGGGGCTGACCGCCATGGCGGTGCGCTTCTCGCAAGACGAGGAGGCGATTCGCCGCGACTGCGGCATCCACGGTGGCCGCGGCTTCTGGGAGAGCCGGCCGACCCTGATCGCCCATGGCGCCGGCTTCGCCGAGGGCGCGATCCGGTCGGCCCCGACCTCGATCGTCGACCTCGCGCCGACGGCGATCGCCCATCTCGGCCTCGACCTCGCCGATTTCGACGGCGCGCCGCTTCAGCGCGGCGCCGAAATCTAGGGCTCGATCGAACCACTCGCTCGGCGGCGGCTCTATAGGGGCTCGTGCTCGCTTTCCGCCTCGACGAGGAGCGGGTTCGGCGCGTCGCCGGCGCGCGGCCGGCGCAGGCGTCCGACGATGCCGGTCGGGAAGAAGTAGACCGAGGCGACGAACAGGATGCCGAGGAACAGGAACCAGCGGTCGGGATGGATCAGGTTCGGCAGGATCGGCACGCCCTCGAGCGCGCTCGAGCCCGCCGCCATCGCCTTCTGCAGATAGGATTGGGCGACGACGAAGAGCGTCGCCCCGATCACCGACCCCCACAGCGTTCCCATGCCGCCGATCACCACCATCAGGAGCACGTCGGTCATGATCGAGAACGACAGGGTGGTGTCGGGCCCGACATAGCGCAGCCACAGCGCCTCGAGCGCGCCGGCGAGGACCGCGAGCCCCGCCGCCAGACAGCTCGCGCCGGTGCGATAGGCGACCACCCGATAGCCGAGTGCCTCGGCGCGATCCTCGTTCTCGCGGATCGCCTGCAACACCCGCCCGAACGGCGAGTTGACCAGCCGCAAGGCCAGGAGAAAGAGCCCGATCGCCGAGGCCAGGATCAGGTAGTAGGCGAGGATGCGCCCGTTGACGGTCACCCCGAACACCGGCTCGGCGAAGGGCCGGTAGGCCGGGGCGAGCAGCGCCGGCACCTTGAACGACCGCCCGTCCTCGCCGCCGGTGAGATCGGAGAGCTGCGACACCAGGACGGCGAAGGCCGAGGCCACCGCCAGGGTGATCATGGCGAAGAAGATCGCCTTCACCCGGAGCGACACCAGCCCGATGACGACGGCAAAGGCGAGCCCGACCGCCAGCGCCGCGCCGAGTCCCAGCGCCACCGCGCCGAAGCTCGGCCCCATCGCCGCGAGAGTCAGCCCGACGCCATAGGCGCCGATGCCGAAGAACATGGTGTGGGCAAAGGAGACGATGCCGGTATAGCCGAGGAGGATGTCGTAGCTCGCCACCAGCACCACGAAGACGCAGACCTTGGCAGCGGTGTTGAGCGCGGTGGAGCCGGGGAAGACGAAGGGCGTCGCCGCCAGACCGACGACGATCGCCAGCAGGAGGACGGTCAGCACCCGGCTGCGCGGGGCGTCGTCGGAGAACAGCGCCGAGAGGAAGCCGGTCATTTGCGTGCCCCCGAGAAGAGGCCCTGCGGCCGCCAAAGAAGGATCCCGACCATCAGCGCGATGGAGGAGACCAGCGCCAGTTTCGGCGCCAGGAACGCGGTGTAGTTGGCGACCAGCGCCACCAGCACGGCGCCGAGGAAGCAGCCGCCGATCGAGCCGAGCCCGCCGATGATGATGACGATGAAGACCAGCACCATCACGTCGGCGCCGATCGTCACCGAGAAGGTCTCGCGATAGAGCCCCCACATCACCCCGCCGAGCCCGGCGAGCGCCGATCCGGCGACGAAGACCCCGACGAAGAGGCGGCGGACGCGATAGCCGAGCGCCTCGACCATCTCGGCGTTCTCGACGCCGGCGCGGATCAAGAGGCCGATGCGGGTGCGGTCGAGGGTGATCTGCATCGCGGCGAAGACCACGAGCCCGACCACCACGGCGAGCAGGCGGAACTTCTCGAAGGCGAAGTCGCCGACGACGATGGCGCCGCGCAGGCCCGTCGGCAGCGGCATCGCCTTCTGTTCGCCGCCGAAGACCATCAGCAACACCTGCTCGGCGACGATCATGCCGCCCATGGTGATCAGGATCTGCTCGAGATGGCGGCCGTAGACCGGCCGGATCACCACCCGCTCGAAGGCGAAGCCGAGCGCCCCGGTGACCGCCATGGCGACGACGACGGCGACGCCGAGCGCCGCCAGATTGAGCCCGAGGTGGTCGCTGGTGGTGAACCCCGCCATCGGCGCGATCACCGCCGCCCCGACATAGGCGCCGACGGCGATGAAGGCGCCGTGGCCGAAGTTGATCACGTCCATCAGCCCGAACACCAGGGTCAGTCCGGAGGCGATGACGAAGACCATCAGCCCCATCGCCAGCGCCGACAGGGTCAGGGTGATCCAGGTGGTCGGCGAGCCGACGAAGACGAGGGCGATCGCCGCGACGGCGAAGGGCAGGGCCACCGGCAGGAGATCGCGCCGCCGCTTCGGCAGGGCGGTGGCGGCGGTGGCGGCGGCTTCGGGTGAGCTCGTGGCGTCGGTCATGGCGAGCCTCACTGATGGCTGTCGAGGGAGAGGCCGAGCAGACGGGTCTGCAGGCCGGCGTCGGCGACGAGATCGGCCATCGGCCCGGCATGGACGACGCGGCCGTCGTCCATCACCGCGACGGTGTCGCCGAGCGCCGAGGCGAAGCGGAAGTTCTGTTCGACGAGCAGGATCGTCGTCTCCCGCTTGAGCTCCGCGAAGGCGCCGATCATCCCCTCGATGATCGCCGGCGCCAGCCCCTTGGTCGGTTCGTCGACCAGGATCAGGTCCTGCGGCTCGATGATCGCCCGGGCGATCGCCACCATCTGCTTCTGCCCGCCGGAGAGCACCCCCGCCGGCGAATGCCAGAATTTCTCCAGCGCCGGGAAGAAGCCGAAGATCCACTTCAACCGGGCGCCGTCGATCGGTCCGCGCCGCGCCGCCAGGATCATGTTCTCCTCGACGCTCAGGTCGGAGAAGACCGCCATGGTCTCCGGCACATAGGCGATGCCGGCGCGCGCCACGTCGGGCGTCTCGGCGCCGCCGATCGACCGGCCGGCGAAGGAGACGGTGCCGCGCGACGGCTTCCACAGCCCCATGATGGTCCTGAGCGTCGTCGTCTTGCCGGCGCCGTTGCGCCCGAGCAGCATGGTGATGCCGCCCTTCGGCACCGCCAGGTCGACGCCCTGGAGGATGTGGTATTGGCCGATGTGGGTGTGGACGCCGGAAAGCGTCAGGAGCGCCTCAGCCATGGGGGCCTCCCGCCTTCGGCGCCTGGCCGAGATAGGCCTCCTGGACGATGTCGGAGGCGATCACCGTCGCCGGGTCGCCGTCGGCGACGAGGCGGCCCTGATGCAGCACGATGATGCGGTCGGCGAGGCTGCGCACCACGTCCATCTTGTGCTCGACCAGGAGAATGGTGCGGTCGCCGCCGCGCTTCAGATGGCCGATGAGATCGAGGATCACCGGCACCTCGTCGACCGACATGCCGGCGGTCGGCTCGTCGAACATCATCACATGCGGCTCCAGCGCCGTCATGATCGCCACCTCGAGCTTGCGCTTGTCGCCGTGGGAGAGCGCCGCCGCCGGTGTGTCGCGCCGGGCCGCGAGCCCGACCTGCTCCAGCGCCCGGTCGGCGCGCGCGATCCACTCGCGGTGGCTGGTCCAGCGCGAGAAGATCTCGGCGGCGCGCGGCGCCCGGGCCTGGACGGCGAGGCGGACGTTCTCGTGGGCGGAGAGATCGGGAAACAGGCTGGTGATCTGGAAGGCCCGGCCGATGCCGCGCCGGGCGCGTCCCGACGGCCCCATGCGGGTGACGTCCTCGCCGTCGAGCAGGACGTGGCCGCTGGTTGCGGCGATCTGGCCCGACATCAGATTGAAATAGGTGGTCTTGCCGGCGCCGTTGGGTCCGACGATGGCGGTGAGCTCGCCCGGCCGGAAGGCCGCCGAGACGTGATCGACGGCGACGTGGCCGCCGAACCGGACGGTGAGATCCCGGGTTTCCAGGACGGGCGCGGACATCGAGGCTCTCCGGGGCGGCAGGGGCCGGCGCGAGGGCGCGCCGGCCGTGTCGAGGACGCGTCGATCACGCGGATCGACGAGGGGCATCGACCGGTCGGGCCGCTCGGAGG
>JAFHCF010000216.1:0-25007 GCA_048497495.1 Prosthecomicrobium sp. | reverse complement strand
GCCACCGCGAGCCTCGCCTCCACCGGCTCGGCGATGGCCGGCCCGCATCACCGCCACGGCCACGGCTGGGGTTGGGGCGCCGGTGGTCTCGCCGCCGGCTTGGTGCTCGGCTCGGCGATCGCCTCCCGCCCGGCCTACGGCGAACCGGTCTACTTCGAGCGCCAGCGCCGCTGCTTCCGGGTCGAGCGCACCAACCGCTGGGGCGAGGTGATCGGCACCCGCCGGGTCTGCCGCACCTACGAATGAGCGACGCCTCCCCGTCACCACCGCGAAGCCCGCCGCTCCCCCCGGCGGGCTTCGGCGCGTCCGGATCGGGCGGCGGCGTGCCTTCCCGCCATCAGGTCGTTTGCTCGCTGTTTTCGATCGGATAAGATCCGGCGCGTCGCGGCGAGGCCGCCCGGCGGGCGCAAGGCGAGGGGAACGGGAGAGCATGCTGCCGCAGGGCCGAACCTACGACGAGATCACGGCGGCCTTCCGTTGGCGGATCCCGCCCGCCTACAACATCGCCGTCGACGCCTGCGAGAAATGGGCGATGGTCGAGCCCGATCGCCTGGCGATCCTACACGTCAAGGCCGACGGCGCGGTCGATCGCTGGAGCTACGGCCGGCTGTCGAAGGCTTCGCATCGACTGTCCAATCTTCTGGTGGCGCGCGGCGTGGGGCGCGGCGATCGGGTGGCGATCCTCCTGCCGCAGTCGCCGGAGACGGCGCTCACCCACATCGCGGTCTATGCGATGGGGGCGGTGGCGCTGCCGCTCGCCGATCTCTTCGGCGTGGAGGCGCTGAGTTTCCGCCTCGCCGATGCCGGCGCCCGGGTGATCGTGACCAATCGCATCGGCGCGGAGAAGATCACCGAGATCCGGCCGCGGCTGCCGGAGCTCGAGCTGGTGCTGTCGATCGACGGGGCGACCGACGGAGCGGAGGATTTCCGTAAGCTCCTCGCCGAAGCCTCCGACCGGTTCGAGGCGGTGGCGACGGGACCGGACGACGCGGCGCTGATGATCTACACCTCCGGCACCACCGGCCCGCCGAAGGGGGCGCTGCACGGCCACCGGGTGGTGCTCGGCCATCTGCCCGGGGTCCAGTTCGCCCATGAGTTCACACCGGTTCCGGGCGATCTGATGTGGACGCCGGCCGATTGGGCCTGGGCCGGGGGATTGCTCAACATCCTGTTGCCGTCGCTGGTGCTCGGGGTTCCGGTGGTGGCGGCGCGGTTCGAGCGCTTCGATCCCGAACTGGTGTGGTGGCTGATCGCCGGCCACGGCATCCGCAACGCCTTCATTCCGCCCACCGCGCTGAAACTGCTGCGCGCCGCCGGCCCGGTCGCCGGGCGCGGCGCGCTCAATCTGCGCACCATCGGCTCGGGCGGCGAAGCGCTCGGCCGCGACACCTACGATTGGGCGCGGGCCGAGCTCGGCCTGACCATCAACGAATTCTACGGCCAGACCGAATGCAACCTGGTGCTCGGCGCCTGCGCGGCCGTGGGGGTGACGCGCGCCGGGGCGATCGGCAAGCCGACACCGGGCCACGCGGTGGCGGTGATCGACGGGGCGGGCAATGTCCTGGCGCCGGGCGAGACCGGTCAGATCGCGGTGCGCCGGCCCGATCCGGTGATGTTCCTCGGCTATTGGAGGAAGCCGCAGGCGACGGCGGACAAGTTCATCGGCGACTGGATGACCACCGGCGACCAGGGCATGACCGACGAAGAGGGGTATGTCTTCTTCGTCGGGCGCGACGACGATCTGATCACCTCCTCCGGCTACCGCATCGGCCCGTCGGAGATCGAGGACTGCCTGACCGGGCATCCGGCGGTGGCGCTGGCGGCGGTGGTCGGCAAGCCCGATCCGACCCGCACCGAGATCGTCAAGGCCTTCGTCAAGGTCAAGCCGGAGGTGACGGCCGACGCCGGCCTCGCCGAGGAGATCCGCGCCCATGTGCGCAACCGGCTGTCGGCGCACGAATATCCGCGCGAGATCGTGTTCGTCGACGAGATCCCGCTGACCACCACCGGCAAGGTCATCCGCCGCTTCTTCCGTGAACAGGCGCGCGACGAGGCGGCGGCGGAACGGCGGGCGGCGGAGAGCGGCGTATCGGCGCCGAAGCTCAGCGGGTGAAACGATCGCGCAGGGCGCGGGCGAAGCGGCGTACCCGCATGTAGAAACCGAGCTCGGCGGCGGCCAGACGCAATCGCCAGGGCAGGCCCTGCGGCTCCGGGAAACCGAGGACCACGGTGCCGACGCGGCGGCGGTCCGGCCACATGTTGTTCATCAGCGGATGATTCTCGACCGCGAGGCTGTCGATCTCGACCAACTCGCCTTCGTCGAGGAAGCGGGTGGTGGCGTGCAGCAGGACCTGGGCGCCGGGAGAAAAGGCGGCGAAGGTTTCGTCGTAGGCGGTCTTCCAAGACACCCAGTGCCCCTCGGCGCCGAAGCAGACCAGCATCGCCAGCGGCTGGCCGCCGCGATCGATGCGGTCGATGACGACGCGACCGCTGTCGGCGAGGCTGTCGACGACGCGATCGGCGAAACGCAAGACTTCCGGGTCCTGGACCAGCGCCGTCTTCTGCCGACCCTTCCAGCCCGAGGCCTCCAGCACGACGAAGTCGGCGAAGGCGGCGCGGGCGTCGGCGCCTCGGGCGATCGACAGGCGGATCGGGCCGGTCTCCTCCAGGCGGCGCCATTGGCGGCGCCATTCCCTGCGGCGCTTGCGGGAAAGGTGGTCCTCGACGAAGGCGGCGCCGTCGGTGCCGCCGACGAGGGCGGCGCGGGTGTGACTCTCGACCTCGAACGCACGGTGCCCGGCCGCCTCGACGGCCCGTTGCAGCGCGGCATGGAAGGGGCCGTCGAGCCTCAGGTGCGTGAAGACCAGACCGAGGTGCTGGCGGGCGACGGCGGCGAGCAGCGCCACCAGGATCTCCTCCGGCCGGTCGGCATCGATCAACGGCGTGCCGAGAGGGGCGAATTCGTTGGAGAACACCGTCGGCAGGCGGGTGAAGAGGCCGAAGCCGAGGCGCGGCGACCACAAGGGCAGGACACCGACGAGACGGCTGTCCGCGCCCTCGCCGCGATAGGCGACGAGCAGGCGGGTCGCCGGGGCGAAGGCCTCCAGGGCCGGTATGGCGAAATCCGCTCCGTGCTTGATGTTGGGTTCGACGGCGCGGGCGACGAGATCGTTCCACTCGCGCCGCAGGGTCACCGCCTCGACCAGCGACATCTCCCGGATCTCTACACCGCGCCCGCGCGCCTCGCGGCCTGTCCCGAAGGCCGAGTCGGGGGTGGATACCGAATCCGTCGTCACGATCGTCGTCACTCCGTCGTCGCTGATCACCGGGAAGGAGGGTGAAACCGATTTCGCCTCGCCAGGACGAAGACGTCGAGACCGAGGCGCTTGCGTACCAACACTGCTAGAAGAACCGATTCGGCGACGAGCGCCACCGTCGTTCCGACCGCCGCGCCCCATATACCGTAAATGGGAACGAGTACTATAATCAATAGCAAGCTGATCGCCACGGTGGCGCCGTAGACGGCGGCGGACGTAGACTGTTGCCCGGTCATGGTGAGAAGGGTCTCGGCGGGGCCGACCGAGGCGCGGGCGATCACGCCGATGACGAGGACGAAGAGGATCGGCCAACCCTGGGTGAAGTCCGGCCCGAAGAGGGAGAGCAGCGGGCGGCCGACGATCAGCATGGCGATCGACATCGCCAGCGAGGCCCAGAAGGTCCATTTCACCACCTCGCCGGCGAAGGCGGCGAGCGCGGGACGATCGTCGGCGTGCCAGAGACTGGCGAAGCGTCTGGCCGAGGCCACCTTGGCGGCATAATAGACGAAATGGACGAGCGCCAGGGTCTTCACGGTGGCGAAGTAGATCGCCACCTGGGCGGGCTCGACATATTGGCCGACGATCAGGATGTCGACGCTGTTGAGCAGCACCAGGAAGCTGTCGACCAGGAACATCGGGGCGCTGACGCGCACCCACAGCGCCGGTTCGAAACGACGTCGCGCCGGCGGGACGGTGGCGGCGATCCGGCGTCCGATCAGTGCCGATTGGATCAGGGTGGCGCTCCAGGTGGCGCCGACGGCGGCCCAGCAGGCGTTGACCGCCGACATCTCCAGGCCGAGGAGGAAGGCCGCCGCCATCAGCGCCAGGATCAGCGCCGGTCGGGCGATGAAGGTCGGCAGCAAGGCGAGGTCGGGCCAGCCGTGGGCGACGGCGATGCCGTCCTGGATCTCGGCGACCGTATAGATCGGCAGGCAGACGGCGGCGACGAAGAACGGCACCACGCGGTAGTCGGCGACGAGTCCCGGCTGCGTCCACAGAAGGGCGCAGCCGGCGAGCGCGATCAGGCTCGAGACCAGGAAGGCGAAGAGGCGGCCGGTGTCGATCAGTCCGCGCGCGGCGCCGTGATCGCCGTCGTGGGCGTATTTGCGCAAGAGCGTCACCACCGACTGCTCGAGGCCGAAGGCGAAGACGACGCCGAGGGTGATCAGCAGGGTCCAGATGACGACGAAGACGCCGTATTCGAAGCCGCCCATCCAACGGGCGAGCAGGACCTGGCTGACGTAGGCGAGGGCGGCGGAGCCGACACGGACGACGAAGGCGCTCGCCGCCATGCGGCGGGTCGAGGCGAGGTCGGCGTCGCCGACGAAACCGGCGATGCGGTCGATCAGCGACGACAGGCGGGGCCGGGCGTCGTGGTCGATGATCCGCTCCAAGAAATCCCTCAACGAAAATGACAAGATTCGATCCCCGGCGAAGGCAATAGCAAAACCCCTTACCACGGATCGCCGTCGGACACGTCTTTCGCGATGAACGCCGGCGATGCGCGGGGACCGCGATCGAGGTCTCGGGACGGCGGCGACGTCGGTCCTCGTTGCTTTCCCTGGGTCGGTCGTGCGCGACGAATGGTAAACGGAGAAGATTCGTGCGACATGGTCGCGATCGCAGACGATGCGGGAATCGAACCCGGCAGGCCGAGCCGGCGGGCAGGAGATGCCGATGAGCGGACGAGAGAACACGGGGCACGGCCGGCCGAAGAGCCGGGTGGCCGTTCTCATGGCCGCCTACAACGCCGACCGTACGATCCGCGCCGCCGTCGACAGCATCCTCGCCAACACCTACGCCGCCGATCTGATCATCGTCGACGACTGCAGTCGCCGACCGGTCGGCGAACTTCTCGCCGATCTCGGCGACCGCGTCACCATCCTGACGATGGCGCGGAACGTCGGCCCCAGCGCGGCCCGCAACCACGGTCTCGCTCACGTCTTCGCCCAGGGCTACGACTTCGTCGCGATCATGGACGCCGACGACGTCTCCTATCCCGACCGGCTCGGCGAACAGGTCGCCTTCCTCGACGGTCATCCGGAGGTCGGCGCGGTCGGCGGCTGGATTCGGATGATGGACGAGGAGAGCTTCGAGCCGATCTACGTCCAGCAGTATCCGACCGACGACGAGGACATCCGCCAGGCGATGTTCTTCAACTTCGCCATGGCGCATCCGAGCATCATGTTTCGCGCCGCGGTGTTGAAGAGCGACGGCGAATACGATCGGGGGGTGCGGGCGGCCGAGGACTACGATCTGCTGCGCCGGGTGCAGCAGAGCTGGAAGCTCGCCAATCTGCCCCATGTGGTGCTCGACTACCGGCTGTCGCTGCATGGCCAGTCGATGGGCAATCGCCGGCGCCAGTTGCGGGATCGGCTGCACGTCCAGTTGCGCCGCTTCGATGTGGGGGCGTGGCGGGCCTGGGCCGGGGTGGCATGGACCCTGGTGCTGTTCGTGGTGCCGATGCGGATCAAGATGGCGCTCAACGTGCTGCTCGGCGCCAAGGGCGACGGGCGCGGGGCGGCCGGATCCCGGGTGGGGCGGTCGTGACGGCGCCGGCGGAGGGCGGTCCGGGCGGGAACTTGGCCCGCCGCGTCCGTCAGGTGACGATGCTCGGCCTCAGGCTCGGCAACGCTGGGGCGAAATTCGCCCTGGCCGTCTACATGGCGCGCTATCTCGGGCTCGAGGAGGTCGGCGTCTACGGCCTGCTGGTCGGCGCGGCGACCGGGATCCCGGCGATCCTCGGCTTCGGTCTCAACGATTGGGTCGGACGCCACATCGTCGGCGTGCCGCGCGCCGTGGCCGTCCCGATGGCGACGACCCGCTACGCGGTGACGCTCGCCGTCCAATTCCTGCTGCAGGCGTCCTTGTGGAACGCGCTGTGGCATGCCGGCATGCCGATCCCGGTGGCGACGGCGGCGCTGATCTCGGCGATCCTGGTGCTGGAACATCTCGCGGTCGACGACTACGCCCTGGAGATCGGGCGGGAGCGGCCGACCTTCGCCAACGTGCAACTGTTCCTCCGGGCCGGGTTCTGGCCGGTGCCGGTGATCGCCTGGGGCCTGATCGATCCGGCCGCGCGCACCCTCGACGTGGTGCTGTGGGGCTGGCTCGGCGGGCTCGCGGTGATGTGGGCGATGGTGCTGGCGCGCTCGCTGTCGGGCGGGCGCTGGCGTCATCTCGGGTTCGATCTCGCCTTCGCGAGGGCCGCGTTCGCCGGCGGCATCCCCTTCTGGCTCGCCAATGCCGGAGCGGTCGGCAATCTCTATCTCGATCGCTTCGTCGTCTCCGCCTTCCTCGGCATGGAGGCGACCGGCATCTACACCTTCTTCTGGTCCTTCGCCAACGTCGTCCACACGCTGGCGGTCAACGGCATCATCCAGCCCCAGGTACCGCGTCTGATCGCGGCGGCGCGGAGCGGCGATCCGGCGCGCTTCGCCGAGGAGCGGCGGCGGGTCGCCCATGATTCGCGGCTGTGGGCGGCGGTGCTGTTGGTCGGCGTCGGCGCGACGCTGCCGCTGTTGCTGCCCTGGCTCGGGCGGCCGCAACTGCAGGACCATCTGGTGATCTTCTACGTCGTGCTGATCGCCACGACGGCGCGGATCGGCTCGGACGGCTACGGTTTCCTGCTCTACAGCCTCCACCGCGATCGGGCGATCGCCGCAACCGCGCTCGCCGGGGTCGTGGCGACCGGTGTCCTCGGCGTCGGCCTGATCCCGTTCTTCGGGCTCGCCGGGGCGGCGGCGACCTATCTGGCGGTCGGGCTCGGGCTCCTCATGGCGCGGCGGCGCATCCTCGCCGACGAGGTCCGGCTCCGGCAGGCGGCATTCGATCGATCGCCTCAGTAGGTGACGACGATCCGACTGTTCTCCATGCCGTGACTGCGCATCAGGGAGAACAGATGCGCCGCGTCGCGCGGATGCAGGCGCACGCAACCGTGCGAGGCGGGCCTGCCGAGGCGTCTGGTTTCATAGGTGCCGTGCACGGCGATGCCGCCGTTGAAGAAGATCGAATTCGGCATCGGCGAATTATGGTACTTCCGAGAGTAGTACCTCTTGTGCATGCGGATCGGTCTGTAACTACCGACCGGGGTCCGGTAGCCCTGCCTGCCGGTGGAGACGAGGAATTCGCCGGCCTTCATGCCGTCGACGCGCACCACCATGCGCTGCGAACCGATGTGGATGCGAGCCTCGACGGACGCCGCCGCCGGCTGCGCGAAGGCCGAGAGGCCACAGAAGAGAGCGAAGGTCAGGGCGAACATACGCATCGCTGAGATCCTCGATACATGACGAGGCGGCGGTCGAGCCGCTGTCGATGGTGACGCTACTGAATATGTACCGTGACTATCGCAGATGATCCGGCGGAATACAGCATCTTGTCAATATTAAGATTAAGGGGCGAGACGGCTTTCGCCTCGCGGTGGACCCGCGGGCGGGCAGGAAGAGGCGATGCCCCTTCACGGCGAGGTCGAACGGCGGTAACCCTCGGCGCGCCTTCCCGATCCTCGAACCGGAGACGATCGCCGATGTCCCGCCCGCTCTTCGTCGCTCTCGCCCTGCTCGTCGTCACCGCGCCGGTCCGGGCCGACGACCTGCCACATCAGTTGGCGGGCGATCTGATCCGCACCGAGAAGGCCTATTGCAAGACCTCGACCGGCTACGGCACGCGCTTCGTCACGGTTCGCGACGTCGACGGCGACGGCCGCAAGGACGTGGTGCTCGACTATTCGGACGTGTTGTGCGGCGGCCAGCCGGCGCCCTATTGCGACGCCCAGGGATGCCTGCTCAAGGTCTATCTCGGCCGCGCCGGCGCGTGGCGCAAGGCCTTCGAGGGTCGGGCGAAATCGTGGAAGGTGGAGCCGCGCGGCGGCCACGCCATGCTGCTCGTCGACGGGCGTCCCCTGCCCAAGTGATCGGGCTCAGGCGGACCGCGTCGACCGCGCCGCCGGTTCGATCAGCAGTCGGTGGAGATCGCCGACCGAGAAGGGTTTTTCCAACCATTCGGCGAAGACCGCCGGCAGTGTGGCCGGGCGGGAGCGGCCGGTGACGGCGACGAAGGCGACCGGGGTGTCGTCGGCGCGGCGGCGGGCGAGTTCG
Organism: Prosthecomicrobium sp.; assembly: GCA_048497495.1. Classification (GTDB taxonomy): domain Bacteria; phylum Pseudomonadota; class Alphaproteobacteria; order Rhizobiales; family Ancalomicrobiaceae; genus JAFHCF01. The sequence goes on along the minus strand of JAFHCF010000216.1, from coordinate 16,594 downwards.
TGGGCGAGGTCCTCGCCGTGGACGTCGGGGAGGCCGAGATCGATCAGGACGACGTCGAATTGGGCCCGGGCCATGGCCTCGCGAGCCTCCTCGCCGGTGGCGACGAGCGTGGCTCGGATGCCGATGGCCGAGAGCATCGCCTCGAGCAGGACCCGGCCGATGGCGTGGTCCTCGACCGCCAGAACGCGCAAGGGGGCGGGCGGCACGGGGGCGGAACTGGTCGGATCGGGTCCATGAGTCATCGGCGATCTCCGGGCGGCGGGCCTTCGACGGCGCCTATTCTGCGACCGCGACCCTCAATTCCCGGTTAAGCCGATCGAGATCGTCGGCGGTCTGGTCCCATGCGACGAGACGGCGGACGTCCCGCGGCGTGGCGCCCTCGGCGCGCAGCCGGGCGAGGGCTGTGTCGGCGGAGGACTTGGCGAGTTTGCGGCCGTCGCCGTCGGTGATCAGACGGTGGTGGTGCCAGATCGGCGCCGGCAGGCCGAGAAGCGTCTGGAGCAACCGGTGGAGGCCGGTGGCGTGGAACAGGTCGTGGCCGCGCACCACGTGGGTGACGCCCTGGAGGGCGTCGTCGACGACGACCGAGAGGTGATAGCTGGTCGGCACCTCCCAGCGCGCCAACACCGGATCGCCCCAGGCCGAAGGGTCGGCGGCGACGCGGCCGGTCTCGCCCGCCGGTCCCGCGCCGGTCTCGCGCCAATGGAGCGGGCCGACGCGGGCGAGGGCCCGGGCGGTGTCGAGGCGCCAGACCACATGGGGTTCGCGGGCGAGACGGGCGGCGCGGGCGGCGGCGTCGAGATCGCGCTCGTCTCCGGGATAGTGGGGGGCGCCGTCGGGATCGCGCGGCCAGGGGCGCCCGGTCGCCTCGAGGGCCGCGACCCGGGCGCGGATCTCGGCCCGGCCGAGGAAGCTCGGATAGACCAGATCCAGCGCCTTCAGCCGGTCGAGGGCCTGGCCATAGGCGGCGAAATGCTCGGACTGGCGGCGGATCTCGCCGTCCCGGTCGAGGCCGAGCCAGGCGAGATCCTCAAGGATCGCCGCCTCGAATTCGCGGCGGCAGCGGGTGGTGTCGATGTCTTCCATCCGCACGAGGAAGCGGCCGCCGAGCCGGCGCGCCAGGGCATGGTCGAGCATCGCGGAGAAGGCGTGACCGAGATGCAGGGGGCCGTTGGGGCTGGGAGCGAAGCGGAAGACGGGGATGGTCATCGATCGGCGCGGGAACTCGAGGGTGGATCCCTTCATAGACCATCCCGCCCGGATCGGACCATCGGTTCTCGATCGGCCCGGGTGGCGACGGCGGGCCGGCTCGGGTCTATGCTCGCGGGGTCGCCCGAAGGAGGCGGCGAAGGGTCGGACGGGGAGAGGCCATGCGCCGTATCGAGCATGACGACGACGTCGCCGAGGGGCTCGCGGCGCTTCGGCTGATCGATTCCCGGCTGGAGCCGGTGATCGCCGTGGCCGGTTCGGTGCCGTTGCGGCGGCGGCCGCCCGGGTTCGAGGGCCTCGCCCGCATCGTCGTCGCCCAACAGGTGTCGGCGCAGGCCGCGACCTCGATCTGGAACCGCTTCGAGGCGACCGTCGGTGGGGCGGTCGAGGCGGGTGCCGTCGATCGATTCGATGACGAGACATTGCGGGCGGCGGGGCTCTCGGCGGCCAAGGTGCGCACGCTCCGGGCGGTCGCGGCGGCGGTCGACGGCGGGCTGGATCTTTCCGGCGTGGCCGATCTACCGGTCGCGGCCGCGACGGAAAACCTGACGAAGATCAAGGGGATCGGCCCGTGGACGGCCGAGGTCTACCTGCTCTTCTCGGCCGGCCATCCCGATGTCTGGCCGGGCGGCGACCTCGCCCTGCAACAGGCCGTCGCCGACGCCCTGGCGCTCGGCGAGCGGCCGGCGGAGAAGATCTGCCGCGAGATCGCGGCGGCGTGGCGCCCGTGGCGCGGCGTGGCGGCCCGCCTCTTCTGGGCCTATTACGCGGCGCGACGGCGCGGGCGCGAGGGCGTGGTCGACTGATGCCGCTCGGGAAGCCCCGAAAGGGGCGGAACGTCACGCGTTCGGAGAGATCCGTCACGCGTTCGGAGCGCGACGTCCCGAAACGGGACGTCGCGGCTTCACAAGAGCGACATCTCACCTGTAGACTATGCGCGTGGTTCGCCGGCGTTCGGGTCGCTTCGCCGTGAACACGCCTCAGACCCGACGTTCGGCGGCACCGGTGACGGAGCCGAACGAGAGGTGCGTCTTGACGATCCACGTAGCCCAGAGATCGCATCCCGCCTTGGTGCTGAACGCCGATTTTCGTCCGCTGAGCTACTACCCGCTGTCCTTGTGGTCCTGGCAGGATGCGATCAAGGCGGTGTTCATGGATCGGGTCAACATCGTCCAGCAGTACGACGTCGAGATTCACTCGCCGAGCTTCGCCATGCGGTTGCCGTCGGTCGTCTCGCTCAAGACCTACGTCAAGCCGACGCGCCAACCGGCTTTCACCCGATTCAACGTCTTCCTGCGCGACCGCTTCTCGTGCCAATACTGCGGTTCGCAGGAGGATCTGACCTTCGATCATCTGATCCCCCGGGCACGCGGCGGGCAGACCACCTGGGAGAACGTGCTGACGGCGTGCAGCCCCTGCAACCTGCGCAAGGGCCACAAGAGCCTGCGCGAGGTCGGCATGCATCCGATGCACCTGCCGTGGCGGCCGAGCGTCCACGACCTGCACGACGCCGGACGGCACTTTCCGCCCAACTTCCTGCACGACAGCTGGATGGACTATCTCTACTGGGACACCGAACTGGAGCCGTGAGGCGGGCGCGTTCGGTCGCTCAGGCGTGGCGCGCGCGATTCGGCAGAATCATGCCGGCGATCGCCAGCGCCACCAGCCCGGCCGAGACGAGGACGTTCCAGCCGGCGAAGGACAGGCCGAGGATGCGGATCTGCGCCTTGGTGCAATCGACGATCTTGACCTTGGAGAGGCTGGACATGAGGTCGCCGGCCGAGGCCGGGATGTTGGCCCCACGGGTGGCGCCGCAATCGGTGGGCCCCGGCCAGAAGGCCCATTCGGCGCCGGCCTGATAGAAGCCGACGGCGCCGCCGTAGAGGAACAGGCCGGCGAGCCCGAGGAGCATCAGGCGGGCGACCCGACGCGGCGCGGCGAGGCGCTCGGCGCCGTAGGCGGCGGCGGCCAGCGGAGCGGCGATGTAATAGGGCAGGCGCTGCATCAGGCAGAGCTTGCACGGCACGAAGCCGGCCAACTCGAAGCCCCAGGCGGCGGCGGCGACCGCCAGGGCCGCGACCGCCAGGAAGGCGGCGACGAATTCGCGGCGACGATCGATGTCGAGCCAGGTGCCGTGCAGCGGGTTCATGGTGTCCCTCGTTCGCCGGTGTCTCCGCCGGAGCCGGTTCAGCCCATCAGTTTGAACGCCGCCCATAGGGCGATGACGAGACCGGCGACGACGCCGGTGATCAGGCCGAGGCGATTTTCGATGAAGTGGCGGATCGGCGACCCCCAGTGCTTCAGCGCCCAGGCCAGCGCATAGAAGCGGGCGCCGCGCGCCGCGATCGCCGAGACGACGAAGAGCCAGAGATCGACCTTGACCGCGCCGGAGAGGATGGTGACCACCTTGATCGGCGGCAGATGGGCGAGGCCCGAGGTGATCAGCAGCAAGAGGACCGAATCGCCCCAATCCCGGCGCAGGCGCTCGAAGGCTTCGGTCTTGTCGTAGAATTCCAGGATCGGCAGCGCCAGGGTGTCGAAGGCGTAATAGCCGAGATACCAGCCGGCGACGCCGCCGAGGACGGAGGCCGCGGTGGCGGTGAAGGCGTAGCGCCAGACCCGATCGGGCCGGGCGAGGCACATCGGCAGGAAGAGGACGTCGGCCGGCACCAGGAAGACGGAGCTCTCGATGAAGGCGATGACCGCCAGCCAGATCTCTGCGGTCTTGCGCGCGGCGAGCGACAGCGTCCAGTCATAGAGGCGTCTGAGCATCTGTCCTCGCGTCTCCGGCGGATGTCGTCTCGATCGGGCGTCGCCGCGCCGTCCGGGCGCGCCCGGCGGCGCTCGGGTGAAATCCCATCCGAGCGGGGTGTAGCGGAGGCCCCGTCCGCCGTCCAGCCCGCAACCCGCCGGCATCTCGACGAAGTGAACGCCGGCCCGACACCCGGTTCGAACCTCGCGGCGGCAGGGACAGGGGAGCGCGCGAAGCGGTGTCGCGATCCGACCGGCCGGGGGATCGCCCGGGAGGTCGCCCCGGGTGTGGTGCGTCGGCGGTGTCGGCACGATGGTGGAGAACCCGAGGCGAAGTCGTTGACGCGCCGCTCGTCCCGGCTAATATGCCGCCCGCTTGCCCCAGTGGCGAAATGGTAGACGCGGCAGACTCAAAATCTGTTGCCTTCGCGGGCGTGCTGGTTCGAGTCCGGCCTGGGGCACCAACAGCTTTCTCGACGATGGACGGAGACGTCCGAAATTTGGTGAAAATCAGCGGCTTGCGGCAACCAGATTGTCCGATGAGGTGCACTGAAGGTCCATATTCGCCACGCGATTTGGGGGTATGACCGAGGGTGCTGACGCCATATCCGTCGATGCGATACCCCCAAAATGGGTCGCGTCCCATCGGGTGGTGTAGGAGCGCCGATCCTCGGTCGTGTCCGAGTTGGGCTCATCAGGCCGCCACGGCGGGCCGCTCGATGAGCGGATCATCAAGCACCGGCTTCGGTCCTTCCAGCCTCATGTGGCGGCGGCACACCGCTCGCTCGTCGTTCTGCTCGAGCATCGACGCGCCGACCAATCGGACGACGGTTCTGTCGTTCGGGAACCGAAGGCCGGCGCGGCCACCACGGCCGACGTCGTCGGAGCGGCGCTCGATCTCGCCGTTCAGCCGCTCGATCGAATTGGTCGAGGCGATCCGCGCCCAATGGTCGCGCGGGAAGTCCATGTAGGCGAGCACGTCGTCGCGGCTGGCGTCCATCATGGTCGCGAGCTCGGTGTATTCTCCCTCAGCGCGTCGACGTCCCGGTTCCACCGCTCGCGGGCGCCCTCCGCGCGCTCCCGGGGAAAAATCGTCTTCGGCAGCGCCGCGCCCGCCGCGGGACGAGGACGTTCTGTCCCGCGTCGGCTGATGGAAACATGATGACGGCGGGGCCCGTCCGCACATCGAAAGGGTGAGACCCGATGGCGCTGCGTTTGCTCGAATTGGTGTTGCAGGAGAAGGACAGCGCCGGCATCCGCGAGCTTCTCAAGGATTGCAAGGTGCTCGAACACCGCCATATCCGGTTTTCAGACGAGGAAGTGCTGGTGCGCATCCTGCTGGATGTGGAACAGAGCGAAGCGGTGCTCGATCTGCTGGAGAAGCGCTACATCGGCGAGAAGGGCAACCGGGTGGTGATGCTGCCGGTCGAAGCGACGCTGCCACGCGCCCAGGCGGAGCCGCAGGCCGCTGCTCCTTCAGAGCCGTCGCCGCCCGTGGAAAAATCACCGGAGCGGATCGGCCGCGAGGAGTTGTACGAGGACATCAAGAACGGCGCGCAATTGACGCGGGTCTATTTGGCGATGGTGGCGCTGTCCACGGTGGTGGCGGCCATCGGCCTGAACCACAACAACGTGGCGGTCATCATCGGAGCCATGGTGATTGCGCCGCTGCTCGGTCCGAATGTCGCGCTGTCGCTCGGCATTACACTCGGCGACCTGTCGCTGCTTCGGCACGGGCTCGTGACGGCGCTGGCCGGGGTCGCGGGAGCGTTGGCGTTGTCCGTGCTCATCGGCATGCTGCTGAACGTGGATTTCACATTGTCCGAATTGGTGTCGCGCACGCGAGTGGGTCCAGGCGACATCGTCCTGGCACTGGCGTCGGGCAGCGCGGGCGCCTTGGCGTTCACCACAGGGGTGTCGGCGGCTCTGATCGGCGTCATGGTCGCGGTGGCGTTGTTGCCGCCTCTGGTGACGTCCGGTCTGCTGCTCGGCGGCGGACATCCCGCCTTGGCCATGAACGCCTTCTCGCTGTTCTTGGTGAACCTGATCTGTGTGAACCTGGCGGGAGTGACGACGTTTTGGGTGCAAGGCATCAAACCGACGAACTGGTTGGAGAAGGATCGGGCCGTGAAGGCCACGCGCATCGCGATCGCGCTGTCGGTGGTCCTGTTGGCGTTGCTGGTCGGCATGATCCTGTTGGCACGAAAGGACTGAACATGGTCTCAGATCAGAGCGAATAGGGGGGCGAAATCGGACGCCGCTCGACATCCTTCGGTTCTTCCCGTCGTCGCGAATGGTCGTGAAGGGCTCGAAGCCGCCATGCGGCCATGCGGCAATGCGGCATGGAGATGGAAGCACTACTCGGATATTGCGACGCTCACGGCTCACTCCCGCCTCACTTCGACGACGAGCTCGATGGGTCAGCGGGTGTACACGGCCGGGCCAGACCGCGCCGAAGAAGACCAGAGTCTCACGGAGCGCCAATGTGACTCCGCCCAGGTTGTAAGCTAGGATGACGTTCGTGAACACGCCATCGAGTTTGGATGTCTCGCTCACACGCGCAGGCCGGTCGACGTTGTTTCGCCGGGACGTGATTCTTCCGCTGGGATGGCGAAGGATCCAGATCTCGGCGGAAGTCGCTCGATCGAGATCGACCGTTTGGGGGAGAAAATTATGAGTACCGATTTGTGGCTCATGCTCGTCCAGGGACTCTTGGTCCTGGTGTTCATTTCGCTCGGCGTGCGCACCGGCGGCATTTCGATCGGGCTCTGGGGCGGTGTCGGAGTGCTCGTCCTGGTTGCCGTCTTCGGCGTGGAACCGGGTGCGTCCCGATCTCAGCCATGCTGATCATCCTCTCTGTCGTGGCCGCGGCCGGTGCCATGCAGGTTGCCGGCGGCGTCAAGTATCTGATCGGCATCGCACAGAAGATCATCCGTGCGAACCCAAAGCGAGTTACCTTCGTATCGCCATACGTTTCCTGGATTTTTACGATCGGCGCCGGAACCGGAAACGTTTACTATTCATTGCTTCCGGTGATCTACGAAGTCACCTACAACAACAAGATTCGTCCGGAAAAACCGTTGGCGATTTCGCCGGTGGCCTCGCAAATGGGCATCACATCGAGCCCGGTATCCGCGGCCATGGCGGCAATGGTCGGGCTGATGGCGCCGGTCGGCTTCGGCATCACCGACATCCTCGCCATCGTGATACCCTCGACGATAGTTGCCATTTTCTGCGGCGCTCTCGTCATGACTTTCGTCGGCAAGCCGCTCGAGGATGACGAGGATTACCAGCGTCGTCTGGCGGCAGGCGAAATTCCGCCGCCGGACCCGATCGAGGAGACGCCGGAGGCGCTGAGCCCCGAAGCCCGCCGCTCGGCGTGGATCTTCATCGCCGGCGTTGTCGCAATCGTGATATTCGGCGTATTTCCAGGCTTGCGACCCTCCTATACCGACTCGGCAGGCGCCGCGAAGGCAATGGCCATGACCCAGTTGATCCAGGTCATGATGTTCACCGCCGCGGTCGCGATCGTGTTGCTGTGCAAGGCCGCTCCGAAACTGATCCCCCAATCGAAAATATTCACCAGCGGAGTGGTTTCCGTGGTCGCGCTGTTCGGCGTTGCGTGGATGGCGAACACGTTCATCGGCGCCCACCGCGAAACGATCATCGCCGGCCTCGGCACCATGGCGGCCCAGTTTCCGGTTGCCATCGCCTTCGCATTGTTTGCCGTCGCAGCGTTGACCACCAGTCAATCGAGCACGACGCTGGCCATCATCCCGATCGGGCTCACCCTCGGGGTCCCGCCGCAATATCTGATCGCGATGTGGCCGGCGGTCATCGGCATCTATTTCTTCCCGGCCAACGGCAGCCAGATCGCCACCATCAACCTCGATCAGACCGGAACCACGAAGATCGGAAAGTTCGTCCTCAACCACAGTTTCTTCCTGCCGATGATCGTCTGCGCCGTCACCGCCGTGGCGACCGGCCTCGCTGTCGCCACGCTTCTCTACGGCGCCGGCGGTGTCGAAGTGTCGCCATGAGCGAGACCGAGGGCTTCGAGCAGGACGGCCCTGGCGGGCTGGTCTGGCTGCCGGTCGGGGCGCGTTTCGGCTTCGACGATCTCGTCTTCTTCGCGCGCAAGAGCGTTTCCGATTTCTCCGACGTCGCCGCCGATATCGACCTGGTGCTCACCGGACCCCATGCGTCGGCGGCATTGCCGCGAGAACTCGAGCCGTTTGTCGACCGGTCCCTGACCCGACGACTCCAGTTCGACTATTCCGATATCCTCTCGGACTCGCTGGCGCGACGTTGGGCCGAGATCGATCCGCGGGTGGTTTATGTCCGCAACCCGGTGAGCCGCTTGATCTTCGACCAGAATCGGGCGCGACCCGACGATCCGGAGGCGGACCTGCGAGAGGCTTTCGCCCGGATTGCCGGCGCTCGACCCGGGGGGGCGGTTTCCTTCGCGGGGGTCGACGCGATCCGCCCGGTCACCTTTGCGGGAAAGCCGGTGCTGGTCGAACCGAAGGGTAACGCCGGCTACGCAACGCTGGTCGAAACCATCGTCGCCTGTGCCGGGCGGATGTCCTGGTCCTACGCCGCCGCCCGCGATCGCGTGCTCGAGACCGTGTACGAAAAAAAGGTCGCCGCTCTGCGCGATCTGCCTCTCGGTTCGATGGACCTCGCGGCTTTTCACAGCGCGACCAATCTTCAGGTCCAGTGTGTCCACGACACGATGAACTGTACCGCCCGCGACGACGGTGCCGTGGCCGAACGCCGCCCCGTGTCGGCGCAGCTTCCCGGCCTCGTCTCTCTCGCCAATCGCGGCGACCTGCGGGGCGAGGCGCGGGCGCCGGCGGAAGCCGGCCCATTGCCGGTGGAGGACGTGCTCACCATTGCCGCCTCCGGCCTGCGCAGCGTCGCGCGTGCGCTCCAGCTCGGTTTCGAGGTCGACGACGTGAGGTTCGGGGCTGAGATTCGCCTGAACACGCCATATCAGGGCGCTCGGGAGGTGCAGGTGATCGGCCGGCGTCTTCGCGACATGGCGGCGCGGGCTGCGATCCGCCATCGGAGCGGCGGCGGTGTCCTACATTTGGCGGTGGGCGCCTATCAGGCCGAGTATCTGCGCGAGACGCTCTTGGGACCGCAAGCCGTGGCCCAGATCCAAAGACCGGGATCCGATTGGCCCGAGCCGGACGACGCTCTGATCGATGCCCTCGCGCGGAAGCTCAAAGCGAGCCAAGATCTGCTGCGCAATTGGGGCTTTTCACTCGCCAGCTGATTTTCATGACGTCCTCTGGGCAATGTCGGATCAAATCGGCTCGAGCGGCGATTGCCGGCGCTCCTCCCGACGATCGTGATCGCCTGTTCGCCGGCGGCGCCGGGTCGAGCACGGCATCGACCCGGCGTCGCGGATGCCGCTGCCGGCGGTTCGTGCGGATTTCGCCGACCCCGAGGTGACGGGCTCGATCGTCCTCGAGGTCGGGTCGTCGAAGGCTCCCCGTCCGCAGTTCACCGCGGACGACGCGCGATGTCGATCATGAGACGACCTCCCGCGGCCGGATCCATCCGGCACGGAGATCCTCGAAGAGCACCAGTTGATGCCCGTCGAGTTTTCGTGCCGCATCGCGGACGACGAAGACCTTGAACATCACGTCGCCGTCGTGGTCGAGGAACTGGAGCGAGCAGGAGCGCTTGCCGAAGAACAGTCGGTCGACGAACCAGATCTCGGCGCAACGGTCGGCTCGCAAGTGTCCGCCGAGTGGGGTGTCGCCGTGGATGTTGAAATAGCCCCGGCCTCGGGTGCCCGGCGGCAGGGCGGTGCGGATCTCGAAGACGCCGTTTTGGCCATGGAGGAGGAAGAGCACCTCGCCCCAGCCGGTCAACGCCCCCCAGATGTCCTCGAAGGCCGATCCGGGGACGAGGCTCGCCTGGGAATCGGGCAAGAGACCGAGCACGTCGCGCATCGTCAGGCCATGCTCGTCGGCGACGGCCTCCAAGACCCCGTCGGGCTTGGCATGGAGATCGACCAGGGCGGCGCCGAGCGCCGCCCGAGGATCGCCGGTCCTGGCGCTCATGCGGCTTCTCCTTCGCCGCGTTCGACCGCCGGCGGCGCGTCGATGCTCAGGGACACGTCGAAGCCCTCGAACTCGGCCGGGCCGACCATGAAGCCGGCGGAACGGTGGGCATTGCGGTGCGCCAGCGCGAATTCCTCCGAGACCGTCCAGTCCTCGAAATGGCGCCGGTCGGCCCAGGTGGTGTGCGACGAGAACAGCGTGTGATCCTCGCGGGTGGGGCCGCGCAGGAGGTGGAAAGTGACGAAGCCCGGCCGCTTGGGCAGATGGCTCTCGCGCTTCGCCCACATGTCCTCGAATTCCGCCTCGCGCCCGAGCGCCACCTTGAAGCGATTCATGGCGATGAACATCGTTGTGATCTCCTGTGTTTCGGTCTTCGGAACTCAATGCAGGTCGTAGCGAACGCCCGCGGTGAAGGTCTGCGTCGCCGGGCCGCCGACCGGCATCGGTGGGAAGGCGGCGCGGCGCGGCATGGCGAGCGTCGCGGCGTCGAGGACGGCGGCTCCCGACGAGGTGACGAGCGAGACCGCGGTGACGGTGCCGTCCCGGGTCACGGTGAAGCGGATGACCGCCCGCCCGACCACGCCGCGATCATGGGCGTCGACCGGATAGCGCTTGGCGCGGGCGAGCGCCGCGAGCACGGTCGAGCGCCAGTCGGCGACCGTGCCGGAGCCGGCGGCGGCCTGCGGCCCGGCGCCGCGGGCGCCCGAGGTCCGGGTTCGCGCGGCGTCGCCGGGCGCGGCCGCGGTCGCGGCGGGGATCTTCTTCGCCGGCGCCTCGGCCTTCGCCGGTCTGGTCGGCTTCGGCGCCGGTTTCCTCGCCCGCTCGACGGGTCGAGCCTCGGGCTTCGGCTTCGGGGCGGCGGGCGGGGGCGGGTCGAGAGGTGGCGTCGGCGCGGCGGCGACCCGATCCTCGGCCTGCCGCGTCACCAGGATCGGCAGCGGGGTCTCGGAGACGGCCGGCGCGATCGCCGGTTCGGGCTCGGCCACGGGCGGCGGCGGAGGGGGCGGTTCCGCCTCCGCCACGACGGCTTCCGGTTCCGACGGCGGCGGCGGCTCGGCGGGCGTCGGCGTGGGGTCGGGATCGGGCTCGGCGACGGCGACCGGAGCGGTCGGTCCGCCCGCCACCTGATCGACGGTCGAAGGTGTGTCGAACATCACCAGTTCCACCGTCTCGATCGCGCCGCCGCCGCCCGGCGGCTCGGATCGCGGCATCGCCAGCAGGCCGGCCATGCCCGCCAGATGCAACACCACCGCGATCGCCACGCCGGAGAGCGACCGGTCGGTCGAGCGGCGGCGCGGCGGGACGGCGTCGCGGAAGGGATCGACGGGCGCGACCGGCGGCGCGGCCTCGGCGTGGAGATCGGTCGCCGTGATGCGAGGGAGCACCACGACGACCGGCTCGACCCTCGGGGGCGCGACCGAGGGGAACGTCTCGCCATGCCCCCGGGAGGGCGGGACCGGCCAGGGGATGGCGGCATTCGGCGGTTCGGCGCGCGACGGCGGAGCGAGGCTCCAGTCGGCGCGGCCGAACGCGGGTCGATCGAACCGCGCGCGCTCGCCGGCATTCTCCCGCCGCCGCGCGTGGGCGACGTGAGGGGGAGATCCGGTCCGCAGCGCGGGCTCGGCCATGGTCAGAACCTCACCGTCGCGTTGAGGGCGAAGGTCCTGCCGGTCGCTCGATAGGTCTCGAGCAACGAGTTGGAGGCGAGGAGGCCGGCGACGTCCTGCGCCGTGAAGTAGCTCCGGTCGAGGATGTTGTAGACGCCGGCGTTGAGGGTGAAGCGCGGCTTCACCTCATAGGTGGCGAAGGCGTCGAGGGTCACCCAGCCGGAGGGCGTGAACACGGTCGGATCGGACACCCGGGTCTTCTTGGCGGCGCCCCTCATCCGGGTTTCCAGTCGCCATTCGTCGGTGGCGCGCCATTCGACGGCGAGCATCCCGGTCAGCGGGTCGACGGAGTTCAGCGCCGCGTGGGTATCGCTGTCCTCGCCCTCGGCATAGGCGATAGCCCCCTTCACCGTCCACTTCGGATTCACCCGCCATTCGCCCTTGGCCTCGGCGCCCCAGATCACCGCGCGCGACAGGTTGACGTACTGGAACTGCATCAGGCCGGTCTTGGAGAAGCCGACGAGCTTGGTGTCGATGAAGTCCGAATAGAGATTGTAGAAGCCGGTCACCTGCAGGCTGGAGCCGTCGGCGAAGCCGGCGCGCACCCCCGCCTCGAACCCGTCGCTGGTCTCCGGCTTCAGATCGCCGTTGGGCAGGATCTCGTAGCCGTAGGCCGGGTTGGAATAGGCGAAATTGGCGTTGTCGTAGGGCGGGGCGCGGAAGCCGCGGGCATATTGCGCCACCAGACGGAAGGTCTCGTCGACGTCGTAGCTCAGGCCGAGCTTGGGCGAGACCGCCACATGGGTCTGGGCGTGGACATCGGCGGCCGACGACGCGGCGAGCAGGGCGTCGGCATGGGGCTCCAGGTGGTAGAAGTCGAGCCGCACCGCCGGCGTCACGCGCAGCGCGCCGAAACGCACGGTGTCTTGCACGAAGGCGGCGAGTTGGGTGGTGCCGGTGTCGGGGAAGAGCTTGTTGGGATAGGTGTCGCCACCGACGATGCGGGTGATCAGGCCGGTGACGGGATCGACCTCCCAACGATCGCGCAGGCGGCTGGTCGAGGTGTGGCTGCCCGAGATGCCGTAGTTGAGGTCGTGGGTGAGACCCCACCAGTCGCGCTTCGCGGAGAACTGGAGATCGCCGCCGACGATCGACTGCTCGTAGTCGTTGGTGGTGTGGCGGCGGGTCGCCAGGCCGGCGCCGTTCAAGCGGATCTGGGGATTCTCCTCGGTGCGCTCGAGGCCGGTCCAATAGAGTTTGGCGGCGAATTCGTCGGCGAAGGAGGCATCGATCGTCCGGGTCCAGTCGACGCTCGCCCGGGCGCGCCGGGTGACGTCGTCGGCCTTGGAGGACAGCACGGTGGACGACAGGTCGCTGAGCAACCTGGTGTGTTCGGCCTTGTCGAAGAGCTCGAAGGTGAAGCGGATGCGGCCGGCATCGGGCGTCTCGTAGATCAGCTTGGCGAGGATGTCGTTGCGCTGGCGGATCTGCGGATTGACCGCCACGGCCGAGGTCGACTGCAGTTCCTCGCCGTCGCGGCGGGTGTAGGACACCATCGCCGACCACGGCCCCTTCCGTCCGGCCACGGTGGTGGTTTCCGCGATGCTCTCGTCGGCACTGTCGTAGGCCGCCTTGAGGCCGAGATACCAGTCCTTGCCGGTGAGCTTCAGGAAGTCCTCCGGGTCCTTGGTGACGAAGGAGACGACACCGCCGAGCGCGTCGGAGCCGTGCAGGGCGGAGGCCGGGCCGCGCACGATCTCGACCTGCTTCAGGTTCTCGTAGTCGACGACGTCGCGGGTGTAGAGGCCCGGTCCCTTCTGGGTCACCGGATAGTCGGGCACGCGCACGCCATCCTCGAGCAGCAGCACGCGGTTGTCGCCGATGCCGCGGATGGTGAAGTTGCCGGCGCCGGCGCGCGCCGGCTGGTTGCCGACCGACACGCCGGGCTCGTCGGCGACCAGATCGGCCGGCCGGGTCACCGACTTCTGCTCCAGCGCCGTGCCCGACTTCACCGACACGGTGGCGGAGGCGTCCTTGACGCTGGTCGGGCGGCGCTCGGCCGACACCGTGATCTCGTCGAGTTCGGTGGCGGCGGGCGGCTTCGCCGTCGCCTGCGCCCAGGCCGGCGCCCCCGCCCCGGCGGCCATGACCAATACCAGCAGCGACGTCGCCGTCGCCGCGCGATTCCCAATCCCCAAGCCCATGTCACCAGTCCCCAGTTCGTCGTTTCGGGTCGGCTGGCGGGGGAGCGGCGCTCCTGGCTGGCTGAGAGAGGCTAGTTGCAAATGCCTCGCAATATTGACTAAGCCTAGGAGACTGCCTAAAGGGAGTCAACGGTCTCGCCAGCACTCGTCTTGTCGAGAATCATTCCAATAAATGCCGGCCACTCGGAGATTCGAGAAATCGACCGATGATGCGTCGTGTTCGAGAGGTGTTGATCGATATGAGTGGGATGGACGGCGTTCCTATTGCCTCGAAAGCCCCCGGTTCGGCTGGAACAATTCCAAGATGGCGCATCGAAGACCTGACGAAGGGTGGGGGTGAAGCGGAAATAATGCACGACGGCAGTATCTACCGTCTGCGCATCACTTCGAACCGCAAGCTCATCCTGACCAAGTGAGGCATCCCATGGGGAACCTGGACCTCGCGTCTCGCCGGATCGCGAGCCGGAGCGCCGGAGGTCCGGGGGCCTCGCTGGCCCGGGATCTCGCGACGATGGCGCATCGACGGCGGCGTCGCCTGACCTGGGTCTTCGCCCTCCTCGGCGCCGGCCTCGTCGGCGCGGCGCTGCTGTCGATCGCGGTGGGCGCGCACGGTATCTCGCTTTCGAGGCTCCTCGCCGTGCTGCTCGAGTTCGGGGCGTCGCCGAGCGACCGCGATTCCCTCGTGGTCTTCTCCATTCGGCTGCCCCGTACCCTGGCGGCGGCGCTGATCGGCGCCAGTCTGGCGGTCTCGGGGGTGCTGATGCAGGGCCTCTTCCGCAATCCGCTCGCCGATCCCGGCATCCTCGGCGTCTCCTCCGGCGCGGCGCTCGCCGCGGCGGCCGTCATCGTCCTCGGCGATCGATGGTTCCCCGGCGGCGTGCCCTTCGGCGCCCTGCCGATCGCCGCCTTCTGTGGCGCCGTCGTCGCGACACTGGCCCTGACGATGGTCGGCCGGCGGGCCGGCCGCACCGACACCGGCGCCATCCTCCTCGCCGGTCTCGCCTTCGCCGCCCTCGCCAACGCCGCCCTCGGCCTTCTCGTCTACGTCGCCGACGATCGACAACTGCGCGATCTCACCTTCTGGACGCTCGGTTCCTTCGGCGGTGTCGGTTGGAGCAAGGTGATGATCGCCACGCCGCTCCTCCTCGCCCCGGTGATCGTCGCGTCCCGTCTCGGCCGCGCCTTCGACGCCCTCGCCTTCGGTGAGGCCGAGGCTCATCACATGGGCATCCGCGTCGAGCGGACGAAATGGATCGCCATCGTCGCCACCGCGTCCGGGGTGGGCGCCGCCGTCGCCGCCGTCGGCATCGTCGGATTCGTCGGCATGGTGGTGCCGCACGTGGTGCGTCTGGCGCTGGGGCCGTCGCACCGCGCCCTGCTGCCGGCCTCGGCCCTGGCCGGCGCCTGTCTCACCCTCGGCGCCGACATCGCGGCGCGCACCGTGGTGGCGCCGGCCGAACTGCCGATCGGCATCCTCACCGCCCTGGTCGGCGCGCCGGTGTTTCTCCATCTGGTGCTGCGCCGTCGCGGAGGATCGTCATGACCGGCTGCTTCCCGGATCCCGTTCTCCGCCTCGAGCGCGTCGGCCACCGGATCGGCGCGCGCGACATCGTCGACGACGTGTCGCTGACGTTGTCGGCCGGGCATCTCGTGGTGGTGGTCGGCCCCAACGGCGCCGGCAAGACCAGCCTGCTGCGTCTCGCCTCGGGCGAAACCCGCGCCCGGACCGGCCGCGTCGTCTGGAACGGCGTCGACGTCCACGACCTGCCGGTCTGGCGTCTCGCCGCCATCCGCGCCGTGATGAGCCAGTCGACCGAGATCGGCTTCTCCTTCCCGGTCGCCGAAGTGGTCGGCCTCGGCTTCGACGGTGTCGGTCGGCGCTCCCCGGCATCGCGCGTCGCCGCGGTGGCGCGCGCGCTGGAGACCGCCGACGTCGGTCATCTCGCCGCCCGCGACGTCCTGACGCTGTCGGGCGGCGAAAGGCAACGCGTCCTCTTCGCCCGAGCTCTGGCGCAGCTCGAAGCCGGGCGCGCGTCGGGCGAACCCCGCGCCCTGTTGCTCGACGAGCCGGTCGCCAGTCTCGATCTCTCCCATCAGATCGCCCTGATGGAGAGTGCCCGCGCGGTGGCCGACGACGGTGTCGCGGTGATGGCGATCCTGCACGATCTCAATCTGGCGACCGCCTTCGCCGACACGATCGTCGTCATGCAGGCCGGCCGAATCGCGGCGCAGGGGACACCGCGGGAGGTCGTCACCGACGCGGTTCTGGCGCGCGTCTTCGGCCTCGGCAGGCGCCGCCTCGACGCGGCGGTGAGCGACGCGGACGGGCGCGCCGCCATTCCCCTCGTCACCCCTCGAAACTGGCGGGTCCTCGCGATGCGGGCACCCGGGCCGTCGTCATGAGGAGATCGCCGTGAACGGATCGCATCGTCGTTTGGTCGCGCTCGCCGTGGCCGTCTTGTCGTGGACGGCGGCGGACCCCTCTCGGGCCGGGGAGCGCATCGTCGCCGCCGGTGCCGCCGTCACCGAGATCCTGTGGGATCTCGGGGCCTCGGCCGAGGTGGTCGGCGTCGACACCACCAGCCGGCACCCGGTGGAAGCGCTGGCGACCCGCCCCGACGTCGGCTACTTCCGCCGGCTGTCGGCCGAGGGGCTCCTGTCGCTGACCCCGACGATGGTGATCGCCGTGACCGGGGCCGGACCGCGCGACGTGCTCGATCTCGTCGCCGGAGCCGGAGTCCGGGTG
>JAFHCF010000215.1:0-10478 GCA_048497495.1 Prosthecomicrobium sp. | reverse complement strand
TCGCGCCCCTCCGGCCGCCGCCTGCGACGACAGCGGTCGGGCGGGGGGTGTTTACCCCGCCCGCCAAATCGAATAGCTTCCCGCCGTCTCTCGCCGAGGCGGTTCGCCGGTTCGTCGGGGTGCGCGGCCATCGCGAAGCCGCCGGTCGCCAACGAAGAAAAACCGAGGCCGAATGACCGACCCGCACATTCCCGTCGAGCGAGGGCTGCGCGCCACCGTCCGAATGGCGGCGGGCATCAATATCGGCGACGGCGATGGCGAAGACGGCGATACCGGGGTCGTGACGCGGCTGCGCGCGCTGGTGCCCGCCACCGCCCCTCTTCTGCGTCCCCTCCACGATCTCCGCGGCCGCCTTGCCGCCATCGACACGGAGCTTCGCGCCGCGATGTTGCGCCACGGCGCCATCGGCGCGGCGGTCGGCGCGGCGATCGTCTGCTGCGGCTTCGCCACGCTGGCGATCGAGGCGCGCGCCAAGGCCACCCCGGCACCCGAGGAAATCGCGGTGCTCGCCGTCGAGCCGATCGCCAAGGCCGACCGTCTGGCGCCGAATGGCGGCAAGGGTGCCGCCATCGCCTCGGCGAACGATCGTCCGGCCGGTCCGGGCGGCGACCTCACCATCACCACGCCCGGCCCGGCCGAGGGCACGACGCTGGCGATGCCGGCGCTCGCCTATGCCTCCGCCGACCTGCGCGCCAGCGCCGTCGCCGCCATCGACCGCGTGCTCGACGCGCCGCCGATCGCCGCGCCGACCCTGTCGCCGAGGCCCGTCGGCTCTCTCGCCGAGGAGGAAGAGGACGACGAGGAGGTGGTGCCGCTGGTGCTGCCGATGCCGCGCTCGAGGCCGCAGGTCGCGGCGATCGAGAGCGTGCCCCTGCCGATCCCGCGTCCGCGCCCGCTGGTGCTCGCCTCGCTGACGCCGCCGGAACGGTCCGAGGCGCCGCCCGGCCTCGCCGAGGCGCCGCCCGACGCGCCCGCCGCCCCGCGCGCCGTCGAACCGGCGGCGCGCCCGTCCGGCGGCGGCATTCTCGGCTTCTTCTCCAGCCCGACCGAACCGGTCAAGGCGCCGCCGAAGATCAAGCTCGACACCCCCTTCGGGGTTCCCTACGTGCTCCAGAGCGGATCGGTGGAGACCGCCTGCCTGAAGCCCGATCTGGTCGAGATCCTGCGCCACATCGAGGGCCACTACGGGCAGAAGGTGGTGATCACCTCCGGCTTCCGCGATCGCGGCCGGCAGGGATCGCTCCACCGCCAGTGCGCCGCCGCCGACATCCAGGTCTCCGGCGTCCCGGCGGCCAAACTCGCGAGCTTCGCCCGCACCATCCCCGGCATCGGCGGCGTCGGCACCTATTGCCATCCCTCGATGATCCACGTCGACACCGGCACCCCGCGCGACTGGAAATACGGCTGCGGCAGCTTCTTCGCGATGCGCGGCGGCCAGGGCCATTGGGGCAAGACGCCGGGGGCGCTCGCCAAGGTGCAATCCGAGACGCTCCAGGCGGCGAACGCCGAAGCCGCGGAGGACTGAGGCGGTCCGACGTGGATCGGGCATCGGCCTCGGCAGGTGTCGATGGCGGATCGTCAGGCCTCGTCGGCGCGCCTGGCGGAGCCCAGGCCGCGCCGCATCAGCGAGCGCATCCACAGCCCGATCGAGATCAGCGCGACACCGACCCCGGTCAGCATCTTCGCCGCCGAACTCGGTCCGACGAGGAGATAGGCGTCGTCGGGGTCGGTCGGATCGACCACCACCGTGGCCTTCGAGCCGACCGGATGGGCATCGCTCAATTCGCGCGATTTGGCCGAATTCTGCAGCCCGAGATCGCCGCGCTCGACGCCGGTGCCGATCCGGGCGCGGCCGTCGAACTCGTAGCGGAAGCGCACGGCGAAGGACGCGAACTCGGTCCGCTGCCGCAAGCCGAAGGCGCCGATCGAGGACGACGACCGGCTCGGCGTGTCGTCGCGCAACGACAGGGTCTCGTCGACGATCACCGCCTCGACCCTCGGCCAACCGAACGTCTCGAGCCCGAGTTTCAAGGCCCAGGCGCCGAAGGACAACGGCACGAGGCCCATAGCGACGATGAACCAGGCCATGCCGGTCGGTCGCGGCGCCCGCCCTCGGCGCGGCTGCCCCAGACTGGGGGACTTGCGCGGTTCCACCGGTTTCTCGGTCATGACGGCTCCGATCGACGCCGGCCGCCGACGCGGCCGCCCCGAGGCCGTCATGACACCGCGAAACGAGACGTCCCGCAACGAAAAAGGGCCCCTTTCGGGGCCCCGTCTCGTCGGATTTCGTCGATACCGCCTCAGCTAGGCAGGTTGAGCTTGATGTGCAGCTCGCGCAGCTGGCGGGTCGAGGCCTGCGACGGCGCCCCCATCAGCAGGTCCTCGGCGCGCTGGTTCATCGGGAACAGCGTGATCTCGCGCAGGTTGGTGACGCCGCACAAGAGCATCACCACCCGGTCGACGCCGGCCGCCATGCCGCCGTGCGGCGGGGCGCCGTACTGGAAGGCGCGGTACATGCCGCCAAAACGCTCCTCGACGTCGGCCTTCGACAGGCCGACCAGCTCGAACGCCTTGACCATCGCCTCCGGCGACTGGTTGCGGATCGAGCCCGAGGCGATCTCGTAGCCGTTGCACACCATATCGTATTGGAACGCCTTCAGCGACAGCGGATCCTGGCTCAACAGCGCCTCGAGACCGCCCTGCGGCATCGAGAACGGGTTGTGGGCGAATTCGACCTTCTTCTCGTCCTCGTCCCATTCGTAGAACGGGAAGTCGACGATCCAGCACAGCGCGAACTGGTCTTCCTTGGTCAGCCCCAGCTCCTTGCCGACCCGCGTGCGGGCGTCGCCGGCGAACCTGACGAACTTCTCCGGCCGCCCGGCGACGAAGAAGCAGGCGTCGCCGACGCCGAGGCCCAGCTGGGCGCGGATCGCCTCGGTGCGCTCCGGGCCGATGTTCTTGGCAACAGGACCGCGTCCAACTGCATTCTGAACATGCGGAACTTCCGCTGCTTCCCCACCACGCTTCGCGACGACATCGATGATGATATTCTCAATGTCGGGTTCTACGAACATGATGTAACCGAGGCCCGGCTGGCCTTCCGACTGGGCCCAGCCGTTCATCCGGTCGCAGAAGGCGCGGGAGCCGCCGGTCTTGGCGGGAACCGCCCAGATCTCGACCTTGGGGTCGTTGGCGATCATGCCGGCGAAGACCTTGAAGCCGGAGCCGGCGAAGTGCTCGGTCACCGCCTGCATCTCGATCGGGTTCCTGAGATCCGGCTTGTCGGAGCCGTACTTGCGCATCGCCACGTCATAGGGGATGCGCGGGAACTCCTGCGTCACCGGCTTGCCCTGGCCGAATTCCTCGAACACCCCGCGCAGCACCGGCTCCATGGTCGAGAGCACGTCGTCCTGGGTGACGAAGCTCATCTCCAGGTCGAGCTGGTAGAACTCGCCGGGCAGCCGGTCGGCGCGCGGGTCCTCGTCGCGGAAACACGGCGCGATCTGGAAATAACGGTCGAAGCCGGCGACCATCAGCAGCTGCTTGTACTGCTGCGGCGCCTGGGGCAACGCGAAGAACTTGCCGGGATGGATGCGCGACGGCACCAGGAAGTCGCGCGCGCCCTCAGGCGACGAGGCGGTCAGGATCGGCGTCGAATATTCGGTGAAGCCGATCGCTTCCATGCGGTTGCGCATCGAGCGGATGATCTTGGTCCGCGTCATGATGTTCTTGTGCAGCGTCTCGCGGCGCAGGTCGATGAAGCGGTATTTGAGGCGGGTGTCCTCGGGGTACTCGGGCTCACCGAACACCGGCAGCGGCAGTTCCTTGGAGACTGACAGAACCTCGATCTCGGCGGCGAAGACCTCGACCGCGCCGGTCGGCAGGTTGGCGTTGATGGTCTCGGGCGTGCGCTTCTTGACGACGCCGTCGACCCGGATCACCCACTCGCCGCGCACCGTCTCGGCGGTCTTGAAGGCGGGGCTGTCGGGATCGGCGACGACTTGCGTCATGCCGTAGTGGTCACGCAGGTCGATGAACAGCAGGCCGCCGTGATCGCGCACCCGATGCACCCAGCCGGAGAGACGCGCCGTGGTGCCGGCGTCGGCCGCAGTCAGTTGTCCGCAGGTGTGGGAGCGATAGCGATGCATGGCGAACCGTTTCTTCGAATTTTTCAGGGGCGGGCGCAGGTCGGGCGCTCGGTGGGGAACCCCTCGCGAATCCGATCGCGCGATCGAACCCGAGAGGGCCCGAAAGTCGGCGGCAAGAGCGCATGACGCCCCCGTCTTGTCAAGCTTCGCCGCCGCTCAGCCCCCGCCCCCGGCTCGAGGCGCGCGGGTGAACCGCGCCAGCGCGCCGCCCGCGCGGTCGAGGAGGACGAGCCCGCCGCCCTCGAGCCGCCAGCGCGCGGCCTTTTCGAGCATCTCGAAGAAACGCTGCTCCTGCGCCATCGCCGGCTCAGGACAGGCCATGCGGGTCGCCATCGTCGGGCCGAAGCCGATCGACCCGTCGCCGAGCGTCGCCGTGCCGCCGAAACGATTGCAGCCGCCGTTGCCGGAGACCTTGCCGCCGGCCTCGAGCTCGAGCGTCGTCTCGACGCCGGCCGCGACCGGCGCGCCCGAGATCTCGACCGCCCGCCAGCGCCCGACCGGGGATGCTCCCGCGGCCTGGGCGGGGGCGACCGCGGCGGCGATCAGTAGGAGGGCGAGGATCGATCGCGCCATCATGGCAGCCTCCCTCGAGATCGGACGGCAGCCCGGAGAGGTCCGCCCGCCTCGCCCGCCATCATCGCCGAGATTCCGGCGATACGACGTCGGCGCGGACTCTTCCTGCGTTTCCGTCTTGCGAATGAGTAGCAATTCCAAGATAGTCTTCCGGCGAAAGCGGTACGGGGCTTGCTTCGACGGTGGTCGATCGAGGCTCGGATGCCGGGCCCTCGTCGGAAATCCGACAAGGGACCGGTGAGCGGCAAAGCCGGCGGTCGAGATCGGCGCTCGAGGAGACGGTGAGGGAGATGTCGCGGTGATCGTCTGTTCGTGCAACGTGCTCAACGACGGGACCATTCGGCGCGCCGCCGAGAGCAGGCCCGCCTGCGTGGCACGGGTCTCCGAGGTCTTCGAGCGTCTCGGCTGCCGCCCCCAGTGTGGCCGCTGTGCTTCGGCGATTCGCCGCGTGATCCGCGAGAGCGTCGCGGAAGACGGCCTCTCCTGCCCGGCGATGGTCGGCGACACCGACGCCCTGATGGCGGCGGAGTGATACCCGCGCCCGCGCCGACACCGAAGGCCGCTCCGAGCGCGGTCTTCGGTGTCGGTCGCGCCGGCGGCGGATCAGGAACCGATCTCGCCGATCTGGGTCTGGGTATAGAGCTCGAGGCCGATCCGACCGATCAGGTCGAGTTGGGTCTCGAGGTAGTCGATGTGATGTTCCTCGTCGGTCATCACTTTCACGAACAGGTCGCGTGACGGATAGTCCTTGACCTCCTCGCAATAGGCCGCCGCCTCCTGGTAGAGGGCGCGGGCGCCGAGTTCGGCCGCGAGATCGGCCTCCAACACTTCCTTGACGGTCTCGCCGATGCGCAATCCGTCGAGCATCTGCATGTTGGGGAATCCCTCGAGGAACAGGATGCGCTCGACGAACTTGTCGGCGTGCTCCATCTCCTCGATCGACTCCTTGCGCCAGATCTTGGCCATCGCCTTCAATCCCCAATTGTCGAGGATGCGATAGTGGAGCCAATATTGGTTGATCGCCGCGAGTTCGCTACGCAACCCGCGGTTCATGTATTCGATGACCTTGGCATCGCCCTTCATGATCGCAATCTCCTGCGGTTCGGCGCTGGCTGGGTACGGCCCCGACGGATCGGTCCACACTGGCGATGCGCAATTCTGTAATTCTTCGAAACCGACTCTAGCGGAAACCCCGTACCGTTCAAGCGCCGGCAGCAGCGCTCGCCCGGCCACCCTCGCCGCCGCCGGGCGTAGATTCGTGGGCCGACGGCGGTCTGCGGGCAGGACAAATCGCCAGAAGCGCGCTATAGACCGGGTCCATGCAGCTGATCACCACGACCGCCGATCTCACCGCCGCCTGTGACGCTCTCGCCGCCCACGACTATGTCGCGGTCGATACCGAGTTCCTGCGCGAAACCACCTTCTGGCCCAAGCTCTGCGTCGTGCAGCTCGCCGGCCCCGACACCGCCGTCGTCGTCGATGCGCTCGCCGACGGCCTCGACATGACGCCCTTCCTCGATCTGATGAGGAACGAGGCGGTGATGAAGGTGTTCCATTCCGGCCGCCAGGACATCGAGATCATCTACAACATGGGCCGCTTCGTGCCGCACCCGGTGTTCGACACCCAGGTCGCGGCGATGGTCTGCGGCTTCGGCGATTCGATCTCCTACGACCAGCTGATCCAGCGGGTCTCCGGCCATCACATCGACAAGTCGTCACGCTTCACCGACTGGACCCGCCGTCCGCTGACCCAGAAGCAGTTCGACTACGCGCTGTCCGACGTCACCCATCTGCGCGACGCCTACCACCACCTGAGGAAGCGCCTCGACGACCAGGGTCGAAGCGACTGGGTGGCCGAGGAGATGGAGGTCCTGACCTCTCACGAGACCTACGAGCTCGAGCCGGAAAACGCCTGGACGCGCCTCAAGCTCCGCGTGAAGAAACCGATCGAACTCGCTATCCTCAAAGAACTCGCGGCGTGGCGCGAACGCGAGGCCCGGGCCCGCGACGTCCCCCGCTCGCGCGTCATCAAGGACGACACGATCTACGAGATCGCCGCCGATCAGCCGCGCGACACGGCGGCGCTGGGCAATCTGCGCTCGCTCTCCAAGGGCTACGAGCGCTCGCGCGCCGGCGAGGAGATTCTCGCCTGCGTCCAGCGGGCGCTCGCCATCCCCCGCGATCAACTACCGGCGATCCCGCGCGGCAAACCGATGCCCGACGGGGCGGGCGCCGCCGTCGACCTGATGAAGGTGCTGTTGAAGCTCGTCTGCGAGAAGCACGCCGTCGCCTCCAAGGTGGTCGCCACCGTCGACGAGTTGGAAGCCATCGCCACCGACGACGACGCCGACGTGCCGGCGCTCAAGGGCTGGCGCCGCGAGCTGTTCGGGGCCGAGGCCCTGAAGCTCAAGCACGGTGGCCTGGCGCTGTCCTTCGACGGCCGCAAGGTGGTCGCGATCGAGTGCGAGCCGGCGGAACGGGCGATCAAGAACGGCAAGTGAGGCGTTCGGCCCCAAGCCGACCGCGACCCCTCGCCCCCGAGACCGATCACGCGATCCGTCACGCGACGGCGCGGCGCCAGACGCCGGGGGTGGTGCCGGTGACGGCGTGAAAGGCGCGGGTGAAGTGGCTCTGGCTGCTCCACCCGCAGGCGAGCGCCGCCTCGGCGAGCCCGATCCCGCCCGCGATCAGCCGCTTCGCCTCGTCGACCCGGACCGCCTCGAGATAGGCCGAGGGGCTGAGCCCGTGACTGGCGCGGAACATCCGCTGAAAATGGAAGGGGCTGAGCCCGGCGACGTCGGCGAGATCGTCGAGGCTCGGCGGGTGGTCGAGGCGCGCCCGCATCGCCTCGATCACCCGGCGCGACACGTGCGGCGAAAGCCCGCCGCGCGCCGGCCGCGCCGATCGACCCACCAGTTCCGGCGTGGTCAGGAGCCGGAGGCAGAGCTCCTGGTAGAGTTCCTCGGCCCCGATCGGATCCCCGTCGCCGCAGGCCCGCGCCAGACCGGCCATCATCGCCGTGAGCGGCGCGTCGTCGAAGAAGGTGCGATCCGCCAGCTCGATCGTGCCCGGCTCGCGGTCGAGCGTCGCGGCGGCGAAATGGCGAAGCCGCTCGTCCGCGAGATAGAGATGGACGAAGCGGAAGGCCCCGCCGATCCCCCAATCCGAGGCCGAGCCCTGCGGCATCAGGCACAGCGCCCCGGGCCGGCCGCGAATGGCGCCGCGATCGAGCCGCCGGCTCTCCTCGCCGCCGTGGAGATAGCAGCTGATGGTATGGAGCCGGGTGTTCTCGTAGCGCACCCGGTCGCGATCGTTGAACCACACGGCGACGCCCCGCCCCCGACCGAGATCGAGACTTCCGTCGAGACGGGCGCGTGACCGCGAGAGTTGATCGAAGACGGTGAGACCGGAGGGCATCGGACCACGGGGGAATGAGAGGGTTCGCCCGCGATCTATACACCCGCCTCGCCGTCCGGCAATCGCGACGCCCCCGCGCCCGACGTCCGCCGCGAACTTCACCGCAACATCGTGCAAGCCATGGGCGCGGTCGTGTCCCACCCTGCCCTCGCGGCGGATCGCCGTCTGGAACCGGGGACCACCGATGGCCAATCTCGCCCTCTTCGCCGCCACCGTCGTCATCTGGGGGACGACCTGGCTCGCCATCGCGCTGCAACTCGGGCCCGTGCCGGTCCTCACCTCGATCTTCTACCGCTTCGCCACGGCGGCGGTGATCCTCCTGCCGGCGCTGGCGCTCTCCGGCCGGCTGACACCGACCCGCCGGCGCGACCATCTCTTCATCGCGCTCCAGGGCCTGTTCCTGTTCAGCATCAATTTCGTCTGTTTCTACAACGCCACCCGCTTCATCCCGAGCGGCCTGGTCTCCGTCGTCTTCTCGCTCGCCACCCTCTACAACGCCGTTAACGCCCGGCTGTTCTTCGGCGAGGCGATCTCGCGGCGGATGATCATCGCGGCGGTCCTCGGCGTCGGCGGGCTGATCGTGCTCTTCGCCCCGCTGATCCGCGACGGCGGTCTCGGGCCCGACGCCGGCTGGGGCATCGCCCTCGCCGCCCTCGGCACCCTGTGCTTCTCGCTCGGCAACATGGTGTCGCGCCGCAACAGCGCCGCCGGCATCCCGCCGCTCACCGCCAATGCCTGGGGCATGGCCTATGCCAGCGGCTTCCTCCTCGTCCTGGTCGAGGCGACCGGCACGCCGATCGTCGCCCCGCCCGACGCGACCTATCTCGCGGCGATGATCTATCTCGCGGTCTTCGGCTCGGTGATCGGCTTCACCACCTATCTGATGCTGGTCGCCCGCATCGGTTCGGCCCGCGCGGCTTACGCCACGGTGATGTTCCCGATCATCGCGCTGCTGCTCTCCGCCGCCTTCGAGGACTACGCCTGGGGCTGGCGCACGGCGATCGGCCTGAGCCTCGCCGTGCTCGGCAACGTCGTCGCCTTCGCCGGCCTGCCGAGGCTCCGCCGCGCCCGTGCCGCCGCGCCGGAGGCGGCGTGAGGCCCCTCGCCTCGCGCCGCCCCGAGGCCGATGTCCTCACCCAGCGAGATGCTTGCCGAAGAACGCCAGCGTCCGGTCCCAGGCGAGCGTCGCCGCCGCCGCGTCGTAGCGCGGCGTCGTGTCGTTGTGGAAGCCGTGGTTGACGCCCGGATAGACGTGCGCCTCGAAGCTCTTCCCCGCCGCCTTCAGCGCCGCCTCGTAGGCCGGCCAGCCGGCGTTGATGCCCTTGTCGAGCTCGGCGTAGTGGAGGAGCAGCGGCGCCTGGATCTTGGCGACGTCCTCGGCGCGCGGCTGGCGGCCGTAGAAGGGGACGGACGCGGCGAGGTCGGGAAAGGCGACGGCGAGCGCGTTGCACACGCCGCCGCCGTAGCAGAAGCCGACGCAGCCGACCTTGGCCGCGACCGCCTCGTGGCCCTTCAGGAACGTGTAGGCAGAGAAGAAGTCCTCCATCAGCTTGGCCGACTCGACCTTCTTCTGCATCTCGACACCCTGCTCGTCGGTGCCGGGCCAGCCGCCCTGCGGCGACAGACCGTCGGGGGCGAAGGCGACGTAACCCGCCACTGCCACCCGCCGCGCCACGTCGGCGATGTAGGGGTTGAGGCCGCGATTCTCATGGACGACGAGGACGCCGGGCAGCTTGCCCGTGGCGCCCGCCGGCTTGACCAGCAGGCCGGAGACGGTGCCCTGGCCGTTCGGCGAGGCATAGGAGGCCTTGGTGGTGACGATGCGCGGGTCGTCGGCCTTGACCTGCTCGGCGAGCGCGTAGTTCGGCTTCAGGGCCTCGAGCAGCGCCACCCCGGTGAGTCCGGCGACGGTGAACTTCGACGCGGCCTCCAGGAAGCCGCGTTTGGTCACCCGGCCGTGGACATATCCGTCGAAGATCTCGAGCAGTTCCTGCGGGAAATCGGTGGCCTTCATCCGCGGCAGTTCTGTCATGGCGCGCCTCCCTCTTGCGAACCGTTCGCCGAAACGGCGATGCCCCATTGAGCCTGCGTTTCGGCTTTCGCGCATGTCACGGAACGGCCGGGCGCGGTCACGTTTCGGTGACGGGGCGGAAAAGATGCGCGCGAACGGTACGAGCCGGATCGAAACGAATGGTGTCCGCCGACCTTTCCACCCCGTCATTGCCGGGCTCGACCTACGGCTGTCCGGTTCAGGCCGCGCGCGCAGGCGCGCCCTTCCTTCTCCCCTTGCGGGAGAAGGTGACCCGAAGGGTCGGATGAGGGGTCTGGGCCTCTCAAATC
>JAFHCF010000214.1:0-22329 GCA_048497495.1 Prosthecomicrobium sp. | reverse complement strand
CTCGGCTGCGGCACCGGTCCGGCGTCGGGTTCGTCGCCCTTGGCCTCGCGTCCCTTGCCGGCCGGCGGCACGGCGGAGGCTCGCGACGCGGCCGTCGCCTCGCCGCCGTCGCGCTTCGGCGGCTTGCCGTCGAGCAGATCCTTGATCTCGTCGCCGGAGAGCGTCTCGAATTCGAGCAGCGCCTCGGCGAGACGGATGTGATCGTCGCGACGCTCGGTGAGGATGCGCTTGGCCTCCCCGTAACCTTCCTCGATCAGTCGGCGCACCTCGCGATCGATCTTCTGGGCGGTCGATTCCGAGACGCTCTGCTGGCGCCCCATCGACATGCCGAGGAAGACCTCGTCCTGGTTCTCGCCATAGGCGACGAGGCCGAGTTCGTCGGAAAAGCCCATGCGGGTGACCATGGCGCGGGCCAACTTGGTCGCCTGATCGATGTCGCCCACCGCCCCGGAGGTGATGTTCTCCTTGCCGAAGGTCAGTTCCTCGGCGACCCGCCCGCCCATGGCGACGGCGAGATGCGAGGTGTATTCCTTGTACTTCATCGAGTAGCGGTCGCCCTCGGGCAGGAACTTGACCATGCCGAGCGCCCGTCCGCGCGGGATGATCGTCGCCTTGTGGACGGGAAGCCCCGCCGGCACGGTCAGGCCGACGATGGCGTGACCGGCCTCGTGATAGGCGGTGAGCTTCTTCTCTTCCTCGCTCATCGCCATCGACTTGCGCTCGGCGCCCATCATCACCTTGTCCTTGGCGTCCTCGAACTCGGCCATGGTGACGAGGCGCTTGTTGCGCCGGGCGGCGAGCAGCGCCGCCTCGTTGACGAGGTTCATCAGATCGGCGCCGGAGAAGCCCGGGGTGCCGCGCGCCAGGATGCGCAGATCGACGTCCGGAGCGGTCGGGACCTTGCGGGCATGGACCTTGAGGATCTTCTCGCGGCCGTTGACGTCCGGGTTGGGAACCGTGATCTGACGATCGAAGCGGCCGGGACGCAGCAGGGCCGGATCGAGCACGTCGGGCCGGTTGGTCGCCGCGATGATGATGATGCCTTCGTTCTGCTCGAAGCCGTCCATCTCGACCAGCAACTGGTTCAGGGTCTGCTCGCGCTCGTCGTTGCCGCCGCCGAGGCCGGCGCCGCGATGGCGGCCGACCGCGTCGATCTCGTCGATGAAGATGATGCAGGGGGCGTTCTTCTTCGCCTGCTCGAACATGTCGCGGACACGGCTCGCGCCGACGCCGACGAACATCTCGACGAAGTCGGAACCCGAGATGGTGAAGAACGGCACGTTGGCTTCACCCGCCACCGCGCGCGCCGTCAGCGTCTTGCCGGTGCCCGGAGGGCCGACCAGCAGCACGCCGCGCGGGATGCGGCCGCCGAGCCGCTGGAACTTCTGCGAATCGCGGAGGAACTCCACGATCTCCATCAGGTCTTCCTTGGCCTCGTCGATGCCGGCGACGTCGTCGAAGGTGACGCGGCCGTGCGCCTCGGTCAGGAGCTTGGCCTTCGACTTGCCGAAGCCCATGGCCTTGCCGCCGGCGCCGCCCTGCATCTGGCGCATGACGAAGAGCCAGATGCCGATGATCAGCAGCATCGGCATCCACGAGATCAGGGCGCCGATCAGGCTGAAGCTCTCGCCCGGGGGCCGCGCCGCGATGGCGACGTCCTTCTGGCGCAGGAGGTCGATGTAGCGGGCGTCCTGGGGGGCATAGGTCTGGAAGGTGCCGCCGGCCTTGTAGGCGCCGGTGACCTGATGGTCGGTGATCACCACCTGCTTGATCTTGCCGCCTTCGACGTCGTCGAGGAACTGCGAGAACGACACGTCGTTCGTGGCCGTGCCGCGCCCAGGATTCTGGAAGAGCTGGAAGAGCGCGATCAGCAGCAGTCCAATGATCACCCAGAGGGCGAAGTTCCGAAAATTGGCGTTCATCGGTGATCCCATCGCGGCGGGCGCGCGCATCTCGTCGCCCCACCGATCCACGTCTGTCCTGCCGAAGATAGGTGTCGCACCGCCCCGTGCCAAGGAGATGCCCCCGAAAGGAGGTGTTCCTCTGTCGAAATCGTTACCGCGAGGGCCGTGCCGCCCACGCTCACCCCTCCGATCCGGCCACCACCGACGGTCCGGCCAGTCGAAGGAGATCGCTCCACCGGACCGGCCCGTCCGGTTGGTATCCCAACCCCGGGCAGGCCACCAGTTCTTCGTCGACGAAGACGGCGAGCGCCGATTCGATCACCGCCGCGCTCGGCGCCGGCCGCCCCAGGATCTCGGCCGTCGGACACCGCCGCGCCGTCAGGGCCCGTCGGCCCGCCTCGCCGAGCCGCGTCACCATGACGCCCCGAGGCGCCGTCGCGTCGAGGCTCACCCGGCATCCGAGGTATCGCCCGCGCATCCCCGGCGACAGCCGCAGCACCGGCCCGGCGCCGCGTCCGGGCTCCGCCGACAGCCAGATCCGTTCGAGACGTTGCTCGAGCCGAACACCCCCGAGGGTGCGCGCCGCCACCCGCGCCGTCGCCCCGGCCGCGATCAGCGCCTCCGTCGCTCGCGTCAGCGGCTCCAACCCGGGCGCGTGCTCGCGCCCGCCGACCATGCGGATCAGCCGCGCCATCAGCCGCAGGCGGATCTCCGCCGGCAGACCGGCGAGCACCTCGGGGCGCGCCACCGCCCACCCGGCCGGATGGACCTCGACGCCGGCGGCGAGCGCCGCGTCGACCGCCCCCTCCAGCACTTCCGCCGCGCGCGCCATCGCCCGCGCCGTGGCGACCAGCCGATCGCGGTCGAGGCCGAGTTCGGCCAGCATCGGCGCCGCCTGGCGCAGCCGCACCCGGTCGTAGCGCCGGTCGTCGTTGGAAGGGTCCTCGCACCAGGTCTCGCCCGCCGCCCGCAGACTGGCCGCGAGCCGCGCCTTGGGCAGGTCGAGGAAGGGGCGGAAGAGCAGCAGGCCGTCGAGCCGGCGCCACCGCGCCATCGCCGAAAGACCGACGACGCCGGAGCCGCGCGCCAGCCGCGCCAGGAAGGTCTCCGCCTGATCCTCGGCGTGATGGGCGGTGAGAAGCGTGTCGCAGACGAGGTCCTCGGCGGCGTCGACGAGGAGGTCGTAGCGGGCCCGCCGCGCCGCCGCCTGAAGGTTGGAGGCGGGCTTCTCGCCCTCCCACGCGAGGGTCCGATGAGCGAGACCGTGGCGGCTCGCGAGCGCCGCGACGAGGCGCGCCTCCGCCGCCGCCTGCGCCCTCAGGCGATGATCGACGGTGAGGACCACCGCCGGCGGCAGGGCGGGATCGAGCCCACGGGCGCGGGCGTAGAGAAGGAGGAGCGCGGAACTGTCGGCGCCGCCGGAGACGGCGAGGGCGAGGCGCGAGCGATCTCGGAGCGGCGCGAAGAGATCCGCGGCCTCACGGTCCGAGACGGGGGCGCTCTCAGCACTTGGCACGGGATTTTTCGGCCATGGCACGGTCGCGCAGGGCGCGCGAGGCCTTCGGATATTTGGTGAGCAGTTCGTCGTAGGTGGTGCAGGCGGCCTTCTTCTCGCCCAGCGCCGCGAGCGACAGACCGAGCTTCAGCAGGCTGTCCGGCGCCTTGGGGCCGTCGGGAAACTGGGTGTAGCTCTTCAGGAAGGCGTCGGCCGCCTCCTTGTTGCGCGAGCGCACGTAGTAGCTCTCGCCGAGCCAGAACTGGGCGCTGCCCACCCGCTTGTCGGTCGGGTGATGGGCGATGAAGGTCTTGAAGCTCGCCTCGGCCAGTTCGTATTCGCCGTTGAGCACATAGCCGTAGGCCGAATCGTACTCGTCGCGGGCGCTCGCCGTCGGCTGTGCCGATGAATAGCGCGGGTCGACGCCGGGCACCGGCGCCAGCGGCGGATCGGTGACGGCGCGCGCGCTCGGCGCGCCGAGAACCATCGGCGCGGCCCCGATCAGTCCGCCGATCGGATCGCCGCCCGAGAGCTGGCCGAGAGGCGCCGGCTGCGCCCCCCGGTTCGGCAACGCCGCGACGGCGAGGTCGGACGCCTCGCCGGCGGCCGGCGGCGCTTCCGACCGCTTCTGCGGCGCGCGACCCTTGGCGCCGCCGCCCTCGATCTCCTGCAGACGGAACTCGTAGTCCTTCTGCATGCGGATCGACTGGTCCTGCAACTGCTGGATCTGATGGCCGAGTTGCTCGATCTGGCCATTGAGGCCACGCATCTGGTTCTCGAGCTGGTTGATCCTGAGCGACAGCTCGGCGTTGCGCCGGTCGCCGTCGTCGGAACCGCCGAAGAGGCTCTGGGCCCGCGTCGGCGCGCTTCCCGCGCTCGCCAGCACCGCCAGCGCCAGCAGCAGCGCGAAGGCGAACCCGGAGAGCCTCTCGCCCCACCCCGATGGCGGGGCGGCGAGTCTCGGTGGAATTGTGATTGTCGGTCGAGCCATGAAGGGCGACGCTCCTTGTCCTCGAGCGGACCACGCCGACCGGGTCCGATCCGAGGGTTTTCCTAACATGACCCGGTCGTTTCGGCCAAAATTTGTCGCGCCCGTGTCGAGCCCGCGACGAAGCCACCGAGAGGCGCCGGCCGACGCACCCCGAAACGCCGAACGGCGCCCCTCGCGGAGCGCCGTTCGAAATCGGACCGATCGTCCGACGATCAGTTCGAGCCGTTGAGCACCGTGACGGCGCGACGATTCTGGCTCCAGCAGTTCTCGGCGTCGCACACCGCGACCGGCCGTTCCTTGCCGTAGGAGATGGTCTTGAGCCGGGTCGAGGCGACGCCGCGCGAGATCAGATAGTCGCGGGCGGCGGTGGCGCGGCGGGCGCCGAGCGCGATGTTGTACTCTCGCGTGCCGCGCTCGTCGGCATGACCCTCGACGGTCACGGTGTAGCGCGGATACTTGCCCAACCAGGCCGACTGGCGATCGAGCGTGCCGCGCGCCTCGGTCGTCAGTTCGGAACTGTCGTTGAGGAAGAACACCCGGTCGCCGACGTTGACGACGAAATCCTGTTGGCTGCCCGGGGTCGCGGCGCCCGCGCCGGCGCCGCCCATGGCATTGTCCTGCTGGCTGGCGCAGGCGCCCAAGGTCAGCGTGCCGGCGATCACCGCCGCGAACTTGGCGCCGCGAACCAGGCCCATCTCACTCCACATGCGAAAGACTCCTTCGGAACACCCCGCGTGTCCGGCGGTAACCCTAACGGGACCGTGGTTAAGTCGGGGTTCAGAAACGTGGTGAACGAAACCTTGACGCCAACGCCCGGACGGCGATGAGACGACCCGTTCTCTCGAGCGTCAATCGAGCCCGCAATCATGGTTGTTTGGTGTCGGCGAGGCGACCCTTCCGGGATGCCCCGCCCCACCCTGCCGACCGTTGCCGATCTGCATCACCTCGGAGCCCGCGACGACGGGCTCACTTCAACAGCGGCGACCAGGCCGGATCGGACGCGCCGGCCGGCGTGCGCACCTGGGTCAACACGTGGCCGGTGACGTCGGCGAGCCACAGCCGCGCCTCGCCGCCCTCCTCCTTGAAGAACATCACGTAACGGCCGTTCGGCGCGAAGGTCGGTCCCTCGGCGTGGAAGCCTTCGGTGAGGATGCGCTCCCCGGTGCCGTCCGGTTTCATCACGCCGATCTTGAACGAGCCGGCGTCCTGCTTGGTGAAGGCGATGAACGGATTGTCCGGGTCGGGCGACCACACCGGCGTGGAGTAGCGGCCCGAGCCGAAGGAGATGCGCTTGGCGCCGCCGCCGCCGCGATCCATCACGTAGAGCTGCTGGGTGCCGCCGCGATCGGACTCGAAGACGATCTGCGAGCCGTCCGGCGAAAACGACGGGTGGGTGTCGATCGACGCCCCGCTGGTCAACTGGGAGACGCCGCGCGCCCCGAGGTTCATCGCGAAGATGTTGGCGTTGGCGTCCTTCTGCATCGAGAACACCAGCGTGTTGCCGTCCGGCGAGAAGCGGGGGCTGAATGTCATCGACGGGAAGTCGCCGAGGAGCTGGCGGGCGCCGGAGGCGACGTTGAGGATGAACACCTTGGGATCGCCCGAGCCGTAGGCCATGTAGGCGATCTGCTGGCTCGACGGCGAGAAGCGCGGCGTCAGCACCAGTTCCTGGCCCCGAGTGAGATAGCGCACGTTGGCGCCGTCCCAATCCATGATCGCGAGCTTCTTCACCCGCTGGCTCTTCGAACCCGACTCGTCGACGAAGACGACGCGGCTGTCGAAGAAGCCCTTGAAGCCGGTGAGTTGGGTATAGGCGGCGTCGGCCACGATGTGGGCGAGACGGCGGATGTTGTCGGGCGAGGTGGCGAACTGCGAGCCGACCAACTGCGAGCCGCCATAGACGTCCCACACCCGCACCTGGGCGGAGATCTGGCCGCCCGATTGGCTGACCGTGCCGGCGATCAGCGCCTGGGCGTTGATGCCGCGCCAATTGTTGAAGTTGGGCGTCACCTCCGCCCCGACCGCGCGCTCGAGATAGGAGGCCGGATCGAGGACGTTGAAATAGCCCGAGGTCTTCAGGTCCTGGGCGACGATCTGCGCCACCTGGGCGCCGAGCGTCGGATCGCCCGTGAAGTTCGGCACCGCGATCGGCATCGGTTGGAAGGCCGCGCCGGGGGTGACGGTGATCTTGAGCTGGGCGGAGGCCGGTGGCGCCAGGCCCACCGCCCCGACCAACACGGTCGCCAAGGCGAGAACGGCGAGGGCGAACCCGCGCCCCGAGCGGGCGCGTCGCGGCTCCAGGCCCGCCCGGCGGACTTGCGTGGAGATCTGATGGATCGGCATCGTCGAGTTCCTCGTCGTCGTTTCGGCGCACCGGCGGCCCGGGCGGGTTGGCGGTCAGAAGACGTCCTTGGGATTGAAGGTCGCCTCCACCGAGCGCCAGGTGGCGAATTTCTCGGGGGGCATTCTATACGGTCCACACTGCAACAGGGCGCGCCGCGCCGAATTGGCCAGCGCCACCCCGAGCGGGTGGTTGGGGGTCTGGACGACCTCGGGCTGGCCGTTGAGCGACCCGTCCTGGTTCATCGAGAAGCGCAGTGTCACGCCGATCCCGGCCTCGGCCGAGCCGATCGGCGGGTTCCAGCACTTCTTGATCTGCCCGACCAGAGCATCGGTCTCCGATTGCGTCATCCGCGTGACGTTGAGCTTGCCCGAGGGCGAACCGAGGCTCGCCGTCTGCTGGGTGCGCGAGGAGGACGACCCGGTCTGGTTCTTGTTGAGAATGTCGCTGATCGTCGTCGAATTGAACTGCGACTTGGCCTTGGCCTCCTGCGCCGCCGCGGCATCGGCCTTGGCCTTGGCGTCCGCCTTGGCCTTGGCATCGGCCTTGGCCTTGGCGTCGGCTTTCGCCTTGGCATCAGCGGCGGCCTTGGCTTCCGCGGCGGCCTTGGCGTCGGCGGCCTTCTTCTCGTCGAGCTTCTTCTGCTCCTCGATCAGCCTGTCGAGCGCCTTGGTGTCCTTCGGCGGCTCCTTCGGCACCGGCGGCTTGCCTTCGCCGAGATCCTTGGCCTTCTCCGCCTCCTTGGGCAGGTCCGGCTTGGGCTCGGGCGCCTTGATCGGCTCGGGCTTGGGTGGCGGCGGGGGCTCCGGCGCCTTGACCGGCTCGGGCTTCGGCGGTTCCGGCTTGGGCGGTTCCGGCTTCGGCTCGGGCATCTTGATCGGCTCGGGCTTGGCCTCGGGGATCGGCGGCGGCGGCTCCTCGCGCGCGTCGGTGCCGGCGCGGGCGCCCTCGGCCTCCTTGGCGGCGAGCTTGGTCTCCTTCGGCACCATCACCTCCTTCGGCTTGGCGGTCTTCTGACCGAGCCGGAGGTTGGCGATTTCGGCGACGGGAACGAATTCGATCGGCATGGCGTCGACCACCACCGCGTCCTCGAGCGGCTTCCGAAACGGCAGGCCGAACACCAACGCGCCGATCAGCGCGACGTGCAGGACGACCGATGTGGGAAGGCCGGGACGCATGCGGGTCCTCACCGGGAGGCCGTCTCGGGCAGCGAGACGAGACCGATCTTCTTGAAGCCGGCATCGTTGAGCCGGCCCATGACACGCAGGATGGTGCCGTAGTCGGTGGTCCTGTCACCGCGCACGAAGACGCGCTCGTCGATGCCGTTCTTGGCGATCGCCTGGAGCTTGGGCACCAGTTCGTCGAGCTTCAATTCGGCGTCCTGGATGAAGATCCGGCCCTGACCGTCGACCGACACGGTGATCGGCTGAGTCTGGCCCTCCATCGCCTTGGCGCGGGTCTCCGGCAGATCGACCGGCACTCCGACCGTCATCATCGGCGCCGCCACCATGAAGATGATCAGCAGCACCAGCATGACGTCGATGAACGGCGTCATGTTCATGTCGGCCATCGGCCCCTTGCGCGCCCGGCCCCTGCGTCCGCGCCGTCCGCCGCCGCCCGCGCCACCCATCGCCATCGCCATGGTTCGATCTCCCTGCCGCTCGGCCTCAGGCCACGGCCCGTTCGTCGATCTGGCGCGACAGGATGGCGGAGAATTCGTCGGCGAAGGTCTCGAGCCGTCCGCCGAGCGCGCCGGCGTCGGACGACAGCTTGTTGTAGGCGATGACCGCCGGAATGGCGGCGACGAGGCCGATCGCGGTGGCGAACAGCGCCTCGGCGATGCCCGGCGCGACGACCGCGAGCGAGGTGTTCTTCGACGCCGCGATCCCCTGGAACGCCGTCATGATGCCCCACACCGTGCCGAACAGGCCGATGAACGGCCCCGAGGCGCCGATGGTGGCGAGCACCAGGAGATTGGAATTGAAGCGGTCGACCTCGCGGTTGATGGTGACGTCCATCACCTTGTCGATGCGCTGTTGAAGCGATCCGATCGCCGGCCGGCCGCCCTCGTGGGAGCGCTTCCATTCGCGCATCGCCGCCACGAACAGCGCCGGCATGCCGTGGTTGCTGCGCGTCGACAGCGTCCGGTAGAGATCCTCGAGGCTCTGGCCCGACCAGAAGATCTGTTCGAAATTGTCCATCTGCCGGCGGGTGCGCAAGAACAGCACGACCTTGTCGACGATGATCGCCCAGCACCACACCGAGGCGAGGAACAGGCCCGCCATCACCAATTTGACGACGATGTGAGCGGAAAAGAACAACGACAAGAGCGAGATCGAGGCATTCGGCGCGGCGAGAGCCACCTGAGCGACTTCAGCGTTCATGAATCCGGTTCCTTGTCGCCGAGTTCGGCTCGGACGATGGGGCCGCGGCGGCGGCGAGACGAGACGTGGGATCGCGGCGAAAACGAGGCTCGGCGAGACCGCGCCGGCCTCGGGAGCGACCGGGATCGGCATGCTCGCGGGGCGCGCGTGGATCCGGCGCGGGCTTCGCGGTTCCGCTCCGGTCGACCGCCCCGATGGGCGCGAGGTTTCTCGCATCCCTCCGGCCTCGATCTCCGAGGAGATCTTCTGCCCATTGAATATGACCAAACGAGGGCTCGGCGGAGTCCTCGCGTCGACAAGCAAGCCATTGTCAAGGTTAAGAAACGGTTACGCTTTTGGCACCGCGGCGCGAGGCCCCCGCGCCCCTCACCCCTCGGGATGGCCGAACAGGGCGCGCAGATGGGCGGGAATCCGATGCGGCCGGGCGTCCCGGCCGATCGCCACGACGGTGACGACGGTGGTGGCGATGATCTCCTCGCCGCGCTTCAAGACCTGGTCGAGCGTCATCCGCGCCCCGCCGATGTCGCGGGTCGAGGTGATCACCTCGAGCAGATCGTCGAGCCGCGCCGGCTTCAGGTAGTCGGTCTCCATTCGCCGGACCGCGAAGAACAGTGGCGCATCGCTCGCCGCCATCTCCGACTGGATGACCCCCAGCGCGCGGAGATATTCGGTGCGGCCGCGCTCGAAGAAGCGGATGTGGGAGGCATGATAGACGATCCCCCCGGCATCGGTGTCCTCCCAATAGACGCGGACGGGGATCGAATGGGCGAAGCTCGCCGAAGCGGAGGGGCCGCAGATGGTTTTGCTCATGTCCTCGGTCCTCGTCGCCGCGCGTCGCCCTCAGGACGACGGGCCGCCCCCCGGAGCAGTTCGCACCTGCAATAAGGAACGCCCGCACCGACATCAACCCCGGCGACGTCACGGCCGGTGTCGCGGCCCGAACGGCGGGACCCCCCGCGACGCCCTCAGCGGGCGTTCGCCTCGCGACATCTGGCGACCGCCTCGATCGCCCTCGACACGCGCTCCAGCGACCACTCCATCACGTTTTCGCCGGTGGCGCCGA
Source organism: Prosthecomicrobium sp. (assembly GCA_048497495.1). Lineage (GTDB taxonomy): Bacteria > Pseudomonadota > Alphaproteobacteria > Rhizobiales > Ancalomicrobiaceae > JAFHCF01. The sequence goes on along the minus strand of JAFHCF010000214.1, from coordinate 12,151 downwards.
CGTCGATGGTCATCGTTTCGATCTCTTCGCCCGGCTCGCCGAAATAGGGCACGTTGGGCACGACCCACCACGCCAACTGTCCGTTGGCCTGCAACGTCAGTTGCTCGGCGCCGACATAGGCCTCGACCTTGCCGCGCCGCCCGCCGGCCGGGACGGCGATCGACCAGTCGCGGTCGTTGATCTGCGCGATCCACAGATCGCCCGCCGGTCCACGCCGCCCCGTGGCGCAATGCGAGAACACCCCATTCTTGACGATCTCGACGATCCGCCAGTCGCCGACCGTCCCGTGTGGCACCGAGACGATCGGTGACGGCGGTTGCGGCGCGGCCGGCGCCGGCACTTTCAGGGTCGTCGGCGCCGGTGTCCGCGGCGCCGGAGCCGGCGCGGCCGGCGTCGGTACTTTCAGTGTCGTCGGCGCCGGTGCCCGCGGCGCCGGAGCCGGCGCGGCCGGGGTCGGCACTTTCAGGGTCGTCGGCGCCGGTGCCGGCATCGAAGGCGCGGGCACCGGAGGTGGCGCCACCTGAGGCGTCGGCGGGGCGGCAGGGGCCGGAGGTGGTGGAGCCACCGGGGGCGGGGGTGCGACCGGAGGCGGCGGCGGAGGCGGTGCAGGCTGCGGCGGCGAGGCCGGGGCCGGGGCCGGAGGAGGAGCCGCGACCTCGGCCGGCGGCGGTGGTGGAGCGACCGGGGCCGGCGGAGGCGGCTGCGGCGGCGCTTCGGGGGCCGGCGATGGTGGAGCCGCCACCGGCTCCGGGGTCGGGGGAGACGCGGTCGCGGGAGACGGGGTCGCCGGTTCGGCGGCGGGAGCCGGCGCCTGCGGTGTCGACGGCGCCGGCATCGCGCTCGAATCGCCGGTCGATCCGGCGGCGGGCGCCTGTTCCTCGACCACCGTCGGCGCCGGGGCCTGTCCTTGGGCAAGGGCGGGGACGCTGGTCAGCGCCGCCACCACGAAGATCGCTGCGACAGAACGGTTCGACACGGTGATGAGCCTCCGAGGCCACGATTCGACATCCTCGCTGGACATCGCTCCGGAAGCAGGCTGGCCCAACCGGCTGCGTCTCGCAAGATGGCGTCGCAGGCCGATCCGACCTCAGTCCTCGTCCCCCAGTATCAGCCCCAGTTGCTCCGGCCGGCTCGCCGGCACCGGCAGGCCCATGTGGCGGAACGCGCCTTGGGTCAGCATGCGGCCGCGCGGGGTGCGCTGCACGAAGCCCTGCTGGATCAGATAGGGCTCGACGATCTCCTCGATCGCGTCGCGCGGCTCCGACAGCGCCGCGGCGATCGTCTCGATCCCCACCGGCCCGCCGTTGAACGACAGCGCGATGACGTCGAGATAGCGCCGGTCGAGCTGGTCGAGCCCGGCGCGGTCGACCTCGAGCCGGAGCAGCGACCTGTCGGCGATCTCCCGGTCGATCGCGACGTCGCCGGCCACCGCCGCGAAGTCGCGCACCCGGCGAAGCAACCGGCCGGCGATGCGCGGCGTGCCGCGCGAGCGCCGGGCGATCTCGTTGGCGCCTTCCGCCGTGATGGCGAGCCCCATCAGCCGCGCCCCGCGCTTCACGATGAACTCGAGCTCCTCGACGGTGTAGAAATTGAGCCGGATCGGAATGCCGAAGCGGTCGCGCAGCGGCGTCGTCAGGAGCCCGAGCCGGGTGGTGGCGGCGACCAGGGTGAACTTGGCGAGATCGATCTTGACCGAGCGCGCCGCCGGTCCCTCGCCGATGATCAGGTCGAGCTGGTAGTCCTCCATCGCCGGATAGAGGATCTCCTCGACCGCCGGATTGAGCCGGTGGATCTCGTCGATGAAGAGGACGTCGCGCTCCTCCATGTTGGTGAGCAGCGCCGCCAGATCCCCCGCCTTGGCGATCACCGGACCGGAGGTCGAGCGGAAGTTCACGCCGAGTTCGCGGGCGACGATCTGGGCGAGCGTCGTCTTGCCCAGCCCCGGCGGACCGACGAAGAGCACGTGGTCGAGCGCCTCGCGCCGGGTCTTCGCCGCCGCGATGAACACCGAGAGATTGTCGCGCGCCGCCTGTTGCCCGACGAAGTCGCCGAGCGCCTGCGGCCTGAGCGAGGCGTCGAGGTCTTCCTCGCGCTTCTCTCCGGTGATGAGGCGTCTGGGTGTGGCCATCGAATCGCGTGCCCGTCGTCACGAAGTCGTTTCACGCGCTTCCCTAACATGCCCGCGCCATGGGACGAAGCGGGAACGGAGATCGACCGCGTCACCATCCGTCGCGACTGTCGCCGCCGACCCGATTCGCTGTACCATGCCGGCCTCAGAGGCTCCCCAGGGAGAGGCCAACGCATGTCGCAGCCCATCGCCGTCGCCCGATCCGTCCGAGTTGCCGTCACGGCCGCCGCTGTTCTCGTCGCCGCCGGGCTCGGCCCGGTCGCGGCCGAGGGCTCGGCGGAGCCCGCCACCTCCAATCGGCTGAGCTGCTCCGGCCCCTTCGGGCCCGACGCCTCCCACGCCTCGCTGGTCGAGATCGTCGGCAAGAAGAACGCGGTCTTCCAGATGGTCGACGGCGCCGAGGGCGAGAAGGTCGGCGCCACGGTCTTGTTCCCGAACAACCCGGAGCGCCGTCTCGAACTGATGTGGGCCGACGAGAAGAAGCGCCGCGGTCTCCTCAACCTCGGCCTGTCGCCGACCTCGACCTGGGTCGCCCCCAACGGCCTGACGATCGGCATGTCGCTCGCCGAGATCGAGAAGCTCAACGGCAGGCCCTTCGCGCTCTCCGGCTTCGACTGGGACTACGGCGGCTACGTCACCGACTGGAAGGGCGGCGCGCTCGGCCAGCCGGTCAGGGGCGGCTGCACCGTCCAGGTGCGCTTCACCCTGCCGGAAGACGCGCCGGGGGACGCCGCCTCCAAAGTCGTCGGCGACACCGAATTCGCCTCGACCGACCCGAACATGCGCAAGGCCCGGCCGGTGGTCGGCAGCCTCGCCTTCGGCCACCCGCAGCCGTGACCGAGAAACCCGCCCCGAGCCCATGTCCCGCGCCGCGCGCCTGATCGATCTGGTGCAGATCCTGCGTCGCCACCGTCACCCGGTGGCGGGCGCCGTGCTCGCCGCCGAACTCGCCGTGTCGCTCAGGACCCTCTACCGCGACGTCGCCACCCTCCAGGCCCAGGGCGCGCCGATCGAGGGCGAGGCCGGCGTCGGCTATGTGCTGAAGCCCGGTTTCCTGCTGCCGCCGCTGATGTTCGGCGAGGACGAGATCGCCGCCCTGGTGCTCGGCTCCAAGTGGGTCGCGGCCCACGGCGATCCTCCTCTCGCCCGCGCCGCGACGGATGCGCTGGCCAAGATCGCCGCGGTGCTGCCGAAGGATCTGGTCGAGACCCTCGACGACACCGGTCTCCTCGTCGGCCCCGCCCCCGCGCGCCTCGACGCGCCGGTCGAGGTCGACCTTTTCCGGCGGGCGATCCGCGACGAGAAGAAACTGGTGATCGCCTACCGCGACGCCGCCGGCGCCGCCAGCCGCCGGGTGATCTGGCCGATCGCGCTGGCCTTCTTCGAGCGGGTCCGCGTCGTCGTCGCCTGGTGCGAACTCCGTCAGGCCTTCCGCCACTTCCGCCTCGACCGCATCGACGAGGCGACGATCGACGCGACACGCTACCCGCGCCGCCGCCGCGCCCTCACCCGCGACTGGAAAGCGGCCGAGAACATCGGCGGCTGAGACGCATCACTGCTGCCGAAATCTGTCAGCATGGTGGGTTAGACCGGGGCCGTCGCAACCCCGGGAGACCCCGTCATGACCGATCCGAACCTCATCCTGCTCTACGTCGAATCCGCCCGCGCCTCCACCGCCTTCTGGGAGAAGCTCCTCGGCCGCCCGTCGATCGAGGCCTCCGACACCTTCGCCATGCTGCCGCTGCGCGAGGGGCTCATGCTCGGCCTGTGGTCGCGCGCCGCGGCGATGCCGGCGACCACGACGACCGGCGGCGGCGGCGAGATCGCCTTCACCGTCGCCACCCCCGACGCCGTCGACGCCACCCACGCCGATTGGGTCGCGCGCGGCATCGCCGTTCTCCAGACGCCGACCGACATGGACTTCGGCCGGACCTTCACCGCCGCCGACCCCGACGGCCATCGCCTGCGGGTGTTCTGTCCGCTCGCCTGAGCCATGCCGCCGGACCGGTCTCGCGCCGCGTCCGGCGGGCCCGCCTGCCCCGCCGCGCCGACCGTCGTCGCAGTGAAATCTTCGTCTGCCAGAAGGGGGCACGTCATCCCCGCCGCCCGTTCCGTGGCGAACCGAGGACGGAACCGATGCTCCCTTCCGACCTTCCCCGCCGCGACATGGTCGCCGGCCTCCTGGCCCTCGTCGCCGCCGTCCTGCCGACCCGCCCGAGTCTCGCCAACGAACGCGTCGGCGTGCTCGACTGCCCGACCCGCGATTGCGGTTGGGTGTGGGATCCGGCGATCGGCGACCCCGACCACGGCACCCCTCCCGGCATCGCCTTCGAGGATCTGCCCGACGATTGGGTCTGCCCCAACTGCGGGCGGATCAAGGACTTGTGGTGATCGCGGCTTCCCTCGGCCGCGCCGCGCGGCGGGCGGGCCCCCGAGCGCCCCGGCCGACACCGCCGCTCATTTCGCCAGTTCCCTGAGCCCCAGCCGGATCAGCCTCTCCGTCGTCGCGTCGTCGCCCGCCTCGCGGGCGGCGGCGGCCACTGCCGCGCTCGCCTGGAGCGGCGGATAGCCGAGATTGGTCAGCGCCGAAACCGCGTCGGCGAGCGGCTTGGGCGCGGTCTTGTCGGTGATGCCGCCGGAGAGCGCCACCAGCGCCGGATCGACCGAGGCGAACCCCGGCGTCTTGTCCTTCAGCTCCTGGGCGATGCGCTCGGCGAGCTTCTTGCCGACGCCGGTGGCGCGGCACAGCGCGGTGATGTCCTTCAGCGCGATCGCCGAGGCGAGTTCCGACGGCCTGAGCGTCGACAGGAGCGCCAGCGCCACCTTGGCGCCGACCCCCTGCACCGTGGTCAGGATGCGGAACCAGTCGCGCTCGTCGGCATCGGCGAAGCCGTAGAGCCGGATCATGTCCTCGCGCACGATCGTCTCGATGGCGAGCACCGCCGCCTCCCCCGGTCGCGGCAGATCCTGCAGCGTCCGGCTGGAGCAATGGCAGACGTAGCCGACGCCGTGGACGTCGAGAATGACGAAGTCGTCGCCGTATTCGTCGATCACGCCCCTGAGCTTGCCGATCATGCCCTTCGTCCCTCGTTCACGCGTCTCTCGACCCTCGGCGCATCCCGCCTCCGAGCGGCACAGCCCCGATCACCCTCGACCCAAGCATCCCCTCCCCCCTCGTGGGGGAGAGGGCCCCGCGGTGATCCCCCTCGCGACCACCACCGCTCATCGAGCCGCCGGCTCGAAAACACGCTCACCCCCCGGCGATCCGCAGCGCCCGGGCGAGCGTCTGGCGATGGTGGGCGTGGCAGATGGCGATGGCGAGCGCGTCGGCCGCGTCCGCCCCCTTCCACTCGGCGCGCGGCAGGAGGATCTTGACCATGTGCTGGATCTGCCCCTTGTCGGCGTGCCCCGCCCCGACGATCGCCTTCTTGACCGCGTTGGGCTGGTATTCGGCGACCGTGAGCCCGGCGCGCGCCGGCACCAAGAGCGCCACGCCGCGCGCCTGCCCGAGCTTCAGCGTCGAGGTCGGATTGGTGTTGACGAAGGTGTGCTCGACCGCCGCCTCGTCGGGCTCGTGTTCGGCGATCACCGCCGACAGCCCGTCGTGGAGTTCGACCAGGCGGCCGGCGAGCTCGTCCTTGGCGGTCGAGGTGACGGTGCCGCAGGCGACGAAGGCGAGGCGATTGCCGGCGACGTCGATCACCCCCCAGCCGGTCCGCTGGAGGCCGGGGTCGATGCCGATGATTCGCACCACGTCGCTCATGCGATCATCGGTACATGTTCTCGCTTCGTTTCGAAAGAGGCGCCGCGCGCGGGTCGTCCCGCGAGGCGCTCGCCTCGTGATTGTACGGCCACGAGCGCCGTGCTACCTCGATCGTCGTCGCGACCAGGACGGGATCCCTCGATGATCGGCCTCAGTTCCAATTTCCGCTGGTTGCTGCTCCTCTTCGCGGTGCCGGGCGTGCTGCTCCTCACCGGGTCGAGCGACGCCGGACCGGTGGTCTTCGTCTTCGTCATGGCCGGCTGGATCGTCTCGATCTGCATCCACGAATTCGGCCACGCCGTCGTCGCCTGGGCCGGCGGCGATCACGCCATCCCGTCACAGGGCTACCTGAGCCTCGATCCGGCGCGCTACATCGACCCGGTCAACAGCCTGGTCTGGCCGTCGCTCCTGGTCGTCGTCGGCGCCTTCGGCTTTCCCGGTGGCGCGGTCTATGTGAACAACGCCGCGCTGCGGTCGAACGTCTGGCGCAGCGCCGTCTCCGCCGCCGGCCCCATCGGCAGCTTCCTGGTCTTCCTCGTCCTCGCCCTGCCGCTGGCCTTCGGCCTCGACGAACGCTTCGGCGCCGAGGCCTTCTGGAACGCCGTCGCCTTCCTCGCCGAGTTGCAGGTGGTCGGCATCCTGATCAACCTGCTGCCGATCCCCGGTTTCGACGGCTGGGGCATCCTCGAGCCCTACCTACCCGCCGACGTGCGCCGCGCCGCCGAGCCGTCCAAGGCCTGGGCGACGCTGGTGTTGATGGCGGTCCTGGTGTTCGTGCCCACCGTCGGCGGCCGCTTCTTCGTCGCCGCCTCGCGGATTTCCCAATCGGCCGGGGTCGACCCGGGGATGGCCTGGTACGGCTACCAGTCCTTCCGCTTCTGGCGCAACCTCGGCTGAGGCGGCCGACCGGGGAGTTCGCTCCCGCTCTGGTGTGGTCGAGAAATATCGCTTGACGTTAGATCGTGCACGATATATTTCTCTCTCCCATGGAACCGACCAGACCATCCCCGGCGACGGGGAATGACACCGATCAGCTGAGGCTCGGCGCGCAACTCTGTTTCGCGCTCTATTCCACGCTGCTCGGCGTCAACAAGGTCTATCGCGGCCTCCTGCGCGACCTCGATCTGACCTACCCGCAGTATCTGGTCATGCTGGTGCTGTGGGAGAAGGACGCCGTCAACGTCTCCGAGATCTGCGACAAGTTGCATCTCGAGACGACGACGCTGACCCCGCTGCTCAAGCGCCTGGAGGCCCGCGGGCTCGTCGACCGCCGCCGGTCGTCGCAGGACGAACGGCAGGTGATCGTCACCCTGACCGCCGAAGGGCGGGCACTGAGGGAGAAGGCCGCTCCCATCCCCGGCTGCGTCGCCGCCGCCTCCGGCCTGTCGATCGACGAGATCGTCGATCTGAGAGGCAAACTCTTCGGCCTCAGGGCCAATCTCTTCGCCGCGCGGTGATCCCCCCGACCCCGGTCGGGTGTCCCATGAGTCTCATTTATATCGCACACGATATGATCGCATACAATAGACCAAGAGAAGGAGTGAAATGCATGTCTCTCGACAAGGTTCTCTATCGCGCCGAGGCCACCGTCACCGGCGGCCGTGACGGCAAGGGCGCCACCGACGACGGTCGCCTCGTCGCCGACCTCTCGGTGCCCAAGGAACTCGGCGGCGACGCCGGCCCCGGCACCAATCCCGAACAACTCTTCGCGCTGGGCTACGCCGCCTGTTTCATCGGCGCCATGAAGTTCGTCGGCGGCCGCGACAAGTTGGCCGTCCCGGCCGACGTCTCGATCACCAGCCGCGTCGGCATCGGCCCGCTGCCGACCGGCTTCGGCATCGAGGTCGAGTTGCGGATCTCGCTGCCCGGCGTCGACCCCGCCGTCGCCCGGACCATCGTCGACCGCGCCCACGTCGTCTGCCCCTATTCCAACGCCACCCGCGGCAACATCGACGTGACGTTGACGCTGGTGTGAACCAAGGTCGACCGAAAAAAAGGGGCGCCGGATCTCGTTCAGTCGTCCCTCGCGCCCGATCAGGCGGCGACGAGCTTGGCCATCACCTCTTCGGAGATGTCGAAGTTGGTGTAGACCTCCTGGACGTCGTCGTCGTCCTCGAGCATGCCGATCAGCTTCATCAGCGTGACCGCCTTCTCCTCGTCGACCGGCACGGTGTTCTGCGGCTTCCAGTTCGGCTTGATCGAGGTCGCCGGGCCGAGCGCGGCCTCCAGCGCCTTCGAGACTTCCGACAGGCCCTCGAAGGTGGTGACGATGACGTGGGTCTCCTCGTCGGAGACGACGTCGTCGGCGCCGGCCTCGATCGCCGCCTCGAGCACCGCGTCGGCCGAACCGACGGAGGCCGGATAGGTGATCTCGCCGACCCGGTCGAAGGAGAAGGACACCGAATTGGTTTCCCCCAGCGCCCCGCCGTACTTGGTGAAGGCCGCGCGTACCGCCCCGCCGGTGCGGTTGCGGTTGTCGGTCAGCGCCTCGACGATGACGGCGGTGCCACCCGGGCCGTAGCCCTCGTAGCGCACGTTCTCGTAATTCTCGGCATCCGAGCCGGACGCCTTCTTGACGGCGCGCTCGATGTTGTCCTTCGGCATGTTCTCGGCCCGGGCGTTGAGGATCGCCAGCCGCAGCTTGGCGTTCATCCCCGGATCGCCGCCGCCGTCCTTGGCCGCCACGGTGATCTCGCGGGCGAGCTTGGAGAAGAGCTTGGAGCGGACTTTGTCCTGCTTGCCCTTCCGATGCATGATGTTCTTGAACTGTGAATGTCCGGCCATTGTGGTCTCTTCTCGGTCGGTCTGACGCGGCGGACCGCTCGGCGTCGGACGAAGCGTCGAGGCTTCGCCCCGTCGCACCGCCGGACGCGCCCGAAGAGGGGCGACACAGGGCGGCTCACGACGGCCATGAGCGGAAGTGCCGGCCTTATAGGCGGAAAGTGCTCCGAAATCCAGCGGTGCGCGCCCGCCTGCGTCGGCGGGACCGGTGTAGCCGCCTCAGAAGCTCGGTTCGACCTGAGTGAGACGTCCACCGAGGCGGATCGGCTGGACCGAAATCGCCAGACCGGTCGCCTCCTCGACCTCCACCGCCACCCCGCACAGCGTCGCCTCGCCCACCGCCGGCTCGAAACGGGCGCGGCCGATCTTGGTGGTGAAGCGGGTGAGCGGCTCTTCCTTGTCCATGCCGATGATGCTGTCGTAGTCGCCGCACATGCCGGCGTCCGACTGATAGGCGGTGCCGCCCGAAAGGATCTGGTGATCGGCGGTCGGCACATGGGTATGGGTGCCGACGACCAGGCTGGCGCGGCCGTCGACGAAATGCGCCATCGCCTGCTTCTCGCTGGTCGCCTCGGCATGGACGTCGATCACCACCGCGTCGGCCTGCTCGCCGAGCGGACAGGCGGTGAGCTCGCGCTCCACCGCGACGAAGGGATCGTCGAGCGGATCCATGTAGATCCGCCCCATGACGTTCATGACGAGAACGCGGGCGCCGTTGCGCGCCACGTAGAGATTGGCGCCGCGCCCCGGCGTGCCGGCGGGATAGTTGACCGGGCGCAGCAGCTTGGGCTGGCGCTCGATGAACACCAGGGCCTCGCGCTGGTCCCAGGCATGATTGCCCAGCGTGATCGCGTCGGCGCCGGCGTCGAGGAGATCCTGAGCGATCTCCTCGGTGATGCCGAAGCCGCCGGCGGCATTCTCGCCGTTGACCACGACGAAGTCGAAGCGATGGGCCTCGATCAGGCCGGGCAGGCGATCGACCACCACCTTGCGGCCGGCTCGGCCGACCACGTCGCCGAGGAAGAGCAGTCTCATGTCGGGTCTCCGGAGGGCACGATCGGCCCCGCTTCGGTGAGAATCAGGTCGAGGCGGCGATCGTGGGGCTCGACCGGCACCCGTTCGATCTCCTGCACCCCATGGGCGAGGCCGATCTTGAACGGCGCCGTCGTCCGCTCCAGCCGCTCCAGCGCCCGGTCGTAGTAGCCGCCGCCATAGCCGATGCGCTGCCCGCGCCGATCGAAGGCGGCGAGCGGCATCAGCACCACGTCGGGATCGACTTCCGGCGCGTCCGCGCTCGGCTCGCTGAGGCCGAAGGGGGCGGCGACCAGCGCCTCGCCGGGCCGCCAGCGGCGAAAGATCATCAGCCGCCGATCGGGAAGGACCACCGGCAGGGCGAGGCCGTGGCCGCGCGCCGCCAGCATCTCGAGGGCCGGACGCGGATCGATCTCGCTGCGAATCGGCCAGAAGCCGGCGATCACCGCATCCCGCCGCAGATCGAGCCCGCCGATCAGCTCGACGAGGCGTTCGGCGGCATGGACCCGCGCCGCCGCCGACACTTCGTCACGGCGGGCGAGCGCCAGCCGACGCAGGGCGTCCTTGCAGCGGGAGAGGGTCTCGGCGGCGCCGTCGGCGGTCGTCTCGGTCAACGGCGAAGAACCGGTCGGTTGGGGAGGAAGTGCGACGAAGCCACCTCGAGCGGTGGAGATATCGATCCCGGGAAACCTACAACGTAGGTGGGCGCCGTTTACGGGGAACCAGGGTTCCCCACAGGGACAGCTCCCGTTCGGATCGATAAGGCCCCGGGGATGCTGTCTCCTGTCGCATCGCGCAGCCTCGTCGGGATCGAATATAGGGCCGCGCGAGCCGGGCCGCCATGGGCACGGCGAAGGAATTCACGTCGCCCCCGAAAGCGCCTCAGCGCTTGGGCTCGAGCGCCGTCGCCAAGCCTTCTATACGCGCCACCGTCTCGTCGATGCGCCGGGCGATTTCCGCCTCGACCTGGTCGCGCCGCTCGATCACCGCCGCACGCGTCTCGCGCAAGGAGCGGTTCTCCGCCTCGAGACTCTTCAGCTTGCGCTGCGCCTCGTTGAGTTCGTCCATCACCATGACGGCGGCCATCACCGTCAGCCGCTGATCGCCGATCTCGCCGAAGGAGCCGCGCAGCGAATGGATGGTGTCGTCGAGCCGCTGCGCCAGACCCTGGAGATGGGCCTCCTGGCCGTCCTCGCAGGCCATGCGATAGATCTTGCCGTTGATGGTGACGCTCACCTGGGCCATCGTGCTCGCACCCTCACCCACCGTGGGTGTCCAAGACGGCGCGAATGGACTCCATCGCCGCCACCAGACGGCGCGAAACCTCGCGATTGGTGTCTTCCAGACGAGCAGCCCGCGCCTTTTCCTGGTCGAGGTCCTGCGCGATGCGCGACCGATCCTCGCCGAGGCGCGAGATCTCGTCCTCGAGTGACGCCGCCGAGCGGTCGGTCTCGAAACGTCGCTCCGCCGCCGCCTCGAGCGTCTCCAACGCCGCCGTCAGTCGCCCCAGCGCCGCCTCGAGGGCAGGTGCCTGAACCATTCGTCGTCCCCTGCCTCCGTCGCGCCGCCGCCCGACGTCGTCTCGCTCGACCCGGGCGCCACGGAGCCCGCCCGCCCGCGCGGTTGCCGATATTGCCGAATTGCCGCCGGGCTCGCCGACGACCAGCCGCCCGAACCGAGGCTTCCATGAGGCTCATCGACGCAGGGACGGTCCGATGGACGGCAACTCCGGGCGACCGCGCCGACTCGGCACGCCAACCTTCGAGGAATTTAGGCTTCCCGGAAAGCCGGGGTCAATGGCGCGTCGAATGCGAGGAAGTTTCAATCAGAGAAGAAATTTCATTATCCGACAGAAGGCTTTCCCGCGCCGCCGAAAGCCGGCGCCGGCACCCTCGCGACCGCGTTTCCCCCGCCCCGGGGTCTCCGCAGGCCACCGACGGCGTGCCCTCCGCGAACCGATTGAAGCGGGGCCGTCGCGGACTACGCCGGATTGACACACCCCCCTCGCCTGCTATCAGTGCCGCGACCCGTGTGCGAACCGGCTCGTCGGCGTCTCGACGTCGATTTTCGAGGTTTCGCCCCACGGAATACGAAAGTCTTTTCGCAAGCGCAGCGAATTTCTATTGCAGCGCAGCGATGAGACCAAGTCGATCGCGGCGACACCGCGACATGAAAACTTCGCGGAACGACCGCGAAGATGGGGACCAAGGGCGTCGGCGCCGCCGATCGGCGGCACCGGGCCATCCCAGGGCGAAGCTTCGGCGTCGCGGGGAGGAACCGGGGTCCGGTTTGAACGGCCGAGAGCGAACGGGCGAACCCGCGCGCTTCGGCACATGACGTGTTTCGAGAGGAGAGCATCATGGCGGTACGTGTTGCCATCAACGGGTTCGGTCGCATCGGTCGCAACGTCCTGCGCGCCATCATCGAGTCGGGTCGCACCGACATCG
>JAFHCF010000213.1:0-10408 GCA_048497495.1 Prosthecomicrobium sp. | reverse complement strand
CCACAAGATCATCCGCAAGGCCCAGGCCTCGGGCGAGTTGTGGGGCAAGCTCACCGGCTCGATCTCGACGCCGGAGAAGTTCGAGGCCAAGCGGCTCGAACTCGCCAAGCACGAGTGGGCGCGGATGAAGGCGAGCGACAGCCGCGAATGCCGCAATTGCCATGCCTTCGAGGCGATGGATTTCGCCCATCAGAAGCCGAAGGCCGCCAAGCAGATGCAGAAGGCCTACGCCGAGGGCGGCACCTGCATCGACTGCCACAAGGGCATCGCCCACAAGCTCCCCGACATGTCGGGCGGCTTCCGCACCCAGATGAAGGACATCGCGGCGCTGGCCAAGAAGGATGGCGGCAAGGCCGAGAAGAGCTGGGTGATCGCCACCTCGCCGGCCTGGGGCGACGCCGAGAAGGCCGCCGCCGGCGGCGCCGGCGACGGTCGCATCCTGCCGGGCGCGCCGGTGACGGTCCTCGCGCGCGACGGCGACCTGGTCAAGGTGCGCATCGACGGCTGGCAACAGGAGGGCGCCGAACGCCTGATCGTGGCGCTGCCCGGCAAGCGGATCATGCTCGCCGCCGTCTCCGCCCCGCTCGCCGCCACCGCGAAGGTCACCTCGACCCGCCACGACGACGACACCGACATCGACTGGAAGGAAGCCTCGATCGAGCTTTGGACGGCGCGGACCAACCTGGTCGGCGACCGAACCACTCTGTGGGCCTACGGCGCGGAGATGTTCGACGCGTCCTGCGGCGCCTGCCACGCGACCACCCCGCCCGGTCATTTCCCGGCGAACCAGTGGGCCGGCATCGTCAACGACATGAAGACCAACACCGCGCTCGAGGAGGAAGAAGTGCGCTTCCTCACGATCTATCTGCAGAACCACGCCCAGGACGTGGCGAGCGGTCACTGACCGCCCGCCATCCCCCGGCGCGGCCGCCCCCCCGCGCCCCGCGGCCGCGCCGCCCCTTACGGAGATCCTCCGATGAAGCCCAAATCCATCGATCCGGTCGGCCTCGCCGACTGTTTCGCCGAACTCGCCCACCTCTTCGGCGAGCCGCTCGAGCAAGTGGAGATCGCCTCCCTCGTCGAGAACGGCCGCTTCGACGCCCTCCATGTCCTGGCCGGCGATCCACGCCATGCCATCGACCTGCGCTGCGCCTTCGCCACGCTACGCGCCCCCGATGGGCCGGCCGCCGTCACCTCGCGGCTCAACGCCACCTTCTGTCGCCTGTTCCTCGGCATCGGCGGCACTTCGGCGACGCAGCCGATCGAATCGGCCCACCGCGGCGATGGACGGCTCTTCCAGGAACCCGTCACGGTCATGTCGCGCATGCTGGCGGCTCACGATCTTCGGCCCTCCGAGGGGTTCGTCGAGCCGCCGGACCACCTGTCGATCGAACTGTCGCTGCTCGAGCAGCTCATCCGGCTCGAGGCCAGCGTCGTTGACGTCGACGAATACGCCTCGATCATCACGCTGCGTCGGCGCATCGCCGAATGGACGCCGGGTTTCGCCAACGCCCTCGCCAGCCACGATCCGACGGGCTTCTACGCCGCCCTGGCGCGCGTCCTCGTCCGCCTCCTCGAAGAGGCCACTCCCGATCGCGCCTCCGCCGCCTGATCTCGCGGCGAAGCCACCGCTCCCACGCGCTCGCTCGAAGTCGGCGCGTCACCCCGAAGGACCAAAGAGATGTCCACGCTTTCCACCCATGCACTCTCCCGCCGGCGGTTCCTCTCCGCCGCGACCTCGCTCGCCGCCTCGTCGATGTTGTCGCCGTTCGTCTTCGGCTCCGGCCGCGCCGCCGCGGCGATGGCCGACGGCGAGGTCCTGACCGGCTCCAACTTCGGCGCCTTCTGGGCCAAGGTTCAAGGCGGCCGCATCGTCGGCGTGCGTCCCTGGGAGAAGGACCCCCATCCGATCCGCACCATCGAAGGCGCCGTCGATCTCGCCTATTCCGCCTCGCGCATCCGCTATCCGATGGTGCGGCGCGCCTATCTGGAGAAGGGCCCGGGCGCCGCGCCGGAAACCCGCGGCACCGACGACTTCGTCCGGGTCTCCTGGGACAAGGCGCTCGATCTGGTCGCCGCCGAGATCCGCCGCTGCGAGGAGATCGGCCCCTGGACGCTCTATACCGGCTCCTACGGTTGGGGCCACTTCGGCCGGGCCGTCAACACCCAGACCGCCCTGCGTCGCCTGTTCAACCTGATGGGCGGGTCGGTCAATTCGTCGTCGAACTATTCCAAGGCCGCGATCGAGGCGATCATGCCCTACGTCCTCGGCCAGATCGACGCCGAGGGGCCGCAGACCTCGCATCAGACGGTGCTCGACAAGACCGATCTCATCGTCTTCTGGGCTTCCGATCCGCTCAAGGACAACCACATCTCGGTCAACGTGCCCGATCACGGCGAATACGACTTCTTCGATGCGATGAAGAAGGCGGGCAAGAAGGCGATCTTCATCGATCCGGTGAAGACCGAGGGCTGCAAGATCCTGAATGGCGAATGGCTCGCGGTGCGGCCGCATTCCGACGTGGCGCTGGCGCTCGGCATCGCCCACACGCTGATCGTCGAGAACCTCGCCGACAAGAAGTTCCTCGCCGACTACACCACCGGCTGGGAGATCTTCTTCGACTACGTCACCGGCAAGAAGGACGGGACGCCAAAGACCGCCGAATGGGCCGCCGCGCTGACCGACATTCCCGCCGACACGATCAAGGATCTCGCCCGCCGCTTCGTCAAGGGCCGCACCCTGTTGGTGTCGGGCTGGACGCCGCAGCGCCAGCAGTACGGCGAGCAGTTCCCCTGGGCCTTCGTCACCCTCGCCGCGATGATCGGCCAGGTCGGCCTGCCCGGCGGCGGCTTCACCCAGCGCTATCACCTCGACAACGCCGGCGCGCCGCAGGCCGACAGCCCGGCGCTCACCAGCACCATGCAGGGCGGCAAGCGCAAGGAACTGAAGCCCTGGCCGGCTGAGAAGGGCACCGCCATCATCCCCTGCGCCCGCATCGTCGACATGCTGATGAACCCGGGCACGACCTATCAGCACAACGGCAAGAGCTTCGTCTATCCGGAGGTCAAGATGACCTATTGGGTGGGCGGCAATCCGCTGCATCACCACCAGGATCGCAATCGCCAGGTGGCCGCCTGGAAGAAGTTCGAGACGATCATCATCCAGGACTTCCAGTGGACCGCCTCGGCCCGCTTCGCCGACATCGTCCTGCCGGCGACCACCGGTCTCGAGCGCGACGACATGGAGGGGCTCGGCGTCGTCACCCGCAAGGCGTTCTTCGCCATGCCCCAGGTGATCGAGCCGCTGTGGGAGGCCAAGTCCGACTACGTCATCTTCCAAATGCTCGCCGAGAAGCTCGGCATCGAGCCGGAATTCTCCGAAGGCAAGACCGAACTGGATCGGGTCAAGGAGGTCTATGCCGCCGCCGCGGCGCAGGCCCAGACCAAGAAGATCCCGATGCCCGACTTCGACACCTTCTGGAAGACCGGCATCGTCGAATTCGCCACGCCGGAGAAGAACCTGCGCCGGACGAAATACGACAAGTTCCGCGAGGACCCGCTGCTCAATCCGCTGCCGACCCCGTCGGGCAAGATCGAGATCTACTCCAAGACGATCGAGAAGTACGGCTACGACGACTGCCCGCCGCACGCCACTTGGCTCGAGCCGAACGAATGGCTCGGCGCCAAGGACAAGAAGTACCCGCTGCACGTCAATTCGAGCCATCCGGACTACCGGCTGCACTCGCAGTTGAACGGCACCAACGTGCGTTCGATCTACGCGGTGGCGGAGCGCGAGCCCTGCACCATCAACACCAAGGACGCCGCGGCGCGCGGCATCAAGAGCGGTGACGTGGTGCGCGTCTTCAACGGTCGCGGCCAATGCCTCGCCGGCGCCGTGGTCAGCGACGACATCCGGCCGGGCGTGGTCCAGTTGCAGGAAGGCGGTTGGTACGACCCGATCGTGGCGAACGAGCCCAACGCGCTGTGCCGCTACGGCGACGTGAACGTCCTCACCCAGGACATTCCGACCTCGCGGCTGGCGCAGGGTACCTCCGCTCACACCTGCATGGCCGACGTCGAGCTGTTCAAGGGCGAGGCGCCGAAGGTCGCGGTCTTCGACACGCCGAAGAACGCCTGACGACATCGCCGGGAGCGGACCCACCGCTCCCGGCCCCTTTTCGGGAGACCTCCCATGCGCATCTTCGGTCTCGTCGGTCGCTCCGGATCGGGCAAGACGACCCTGATCGAGAAACTCCTGCCCTGCCTCACGGCGCGGGGTCTCACCGTCTCGACGATGAAGCACGCTCACCATGGCTTCGACATGGACCGGCCGGGCAAGGACAGCCGGCGGCACCGCGACGCCGGCGCCGCCGAGGTCATGGTGGTGTCGGGTGAACGCTGGGCGCTGCTCGCCGAACATCGCTGCGAGGGCGAACCCGACGTCGACGCGCTGATCCACCGCATGACGCCGGTCGATCTCCTGCTGATCGAGGGCTTCCGCGCCCATTCCCATCCCAAGATCGAGGTCTATCGGCCGGCCCACGGCAAGGACCGCCTGTGGCGTCCGGGCAGCGACATCATCGCGGTGGCCAGCGACGTGCCTCTCGACGACGTCGACGTGCCGGTCCTCGACCTCGACGACCCGGAGGCGATCGCCGACTTCGTCGCCGACTGGGATGGCCGCCGGGCGCCGAGCCCGGTGACGGCCGCCACCGCCCCCTGGGCCGTCTCGTCATGACGTTACGTCATGCTCCGCTTTCGCGTCGGCTCGTGCCGGCCGCCCTCCTCGCCCTCGCGCTCGGCCTCGTGCCGGCGAGCCCGGCGCAAGCCGCGCGGCTGAAGCTCAAGGCGACGATGGAGCGCTACTCCGGCAATCCGGCCTATCTCGCCGTCTATGTCACCGACGCCGAAGGGCGCTTCCAGGCGACGGTCCAGGTGTTCGGCGAGAAGGTCCAGTACTACCCGCACCTCGCCCGCTGGATGCGCGGCGTCGGCCCGCAGAGCGTCGCGCTCGACGGCGTCACCGGCGCCTCGGTCGGGGCGGGGCGCGGGCTCGACGTCACCGTCGAGGTCGCCGACGCCCTGATCGGCGCCGGCTACCAGCTTCGGGTCGACGCGGCGGCGGAGAACATCGCCGACCTGCCCGCCGAAATCGTCCTGCCGCTCGACCGAAGCGCCGCCGGCGTCGACGCGACCGGTCGCGGTCTCGTCGCCCGGTTCCGCTTCGAAATGGGATCTCAGACGCGAGACGGTCCGCGATGACGCGCGCCCTCCACCTCTGGCTCGGCCGCCTGACGGGTCTCCTCCTGGTGATTCTGGCGGTCACCGGGGTGGTGCTCGCCGTCGACGCCGTCGGCGAGGGCCTGTCGGCGCCGCCGCCGATCCCCGAGGGGCTCACCGTCGCCGATCTCGCGGCCGGGCTCGCGCGCCACGGCGGGCTGGAGCAGATCACCGTCACCCCCGCCGGGACGATCCTCGCCCGCTACGGTGGATCGCTCAGCCGCTTCGTGGTCGATCCGACCACCTTCGAGGTGCGGCCGGCCCGGCCCCAGAGCGCGCTCGTCCGCCTCGCCACCGAGATCCACCGCACCCTGACCTTCGGCGACGCCGGGCGGCTCGTCCTCGCCGTCGCCACGCTCGCCGGCCTCGGCCTCGCCGCGACCGATCTCGGCCTGGCCGCGCGAGGCGCTCGCGGCGGCGACCGGACGCGGCGGTTCCACCGCGCCGTCGGCGTCGCGGTGGCCCTGCCGCTGATGGCATCCGGCGTGACCGGCCTCGGTCTCGCCGCCACCGCGTTCTTTCCGCTGGCGGTCGCGGGACGGCCGCCGGCCTTTCCGGCGGTGCTCGCCGAGGGACCGCGACTGCCGATCGGCGAGGTCGCGGCGTTGCGGTCGGTGGCGGTCGCCGAGCTCGAGGAGCTGGTGTCGGCGCGCACCGACGATCCCGAGGACGTCCATCGTCTCACCACGGTCGATCGCTTCGCCCATGTCGATCCGGTGACCGGCCGCGTCGCCGCCGAGCGCGCCCGACCGAGCCTGCATCGCATATACGCCGCGCTCTTGCGCCTCCATGCCGGCCACGACCTGCCGGAGCTGGCGATCCTCCTCGGCCTCGCCGCCGCGGCCGTGCCGATGGTGGCGGCGACCGGCCTGGTCTTCGCCCTGCCGCGGCGTCGGCGGCCGACCGGCCGGGATGGCGACGTCGGGCCGACGCTGGCCGACACGATCGTGCTGGTCGGCACCCAGGGCGGAACCACGCGGGCCTTCGCCGACCGGCTGGCGGCGACGCTCGCCGCCGTCGGTCACCGGGTCCACGTGGCCTCGATGAACGACGTGGCGACCGCCTATCCCGAGGCCCGGCTCCTGCTGATCCTCACCGCGACCCATGGCGAGGGCACGGCGCCGGCCTCGGCCGATCGGTTTCTGGCGCGGCTCGGCCGGCTCGCGCACCCGCCCCCCTTCGCGGTCGTCGGCTTCGGCGACCGTGAGGCGCGACGCTATTGCGGCTTCGCCGAGGACGTCGAGGCGGCGCTGCGCGCCCACGGAGCCACCACGCTGTTGCCGCTCCACCGCATCCATCGCCGTTCGCGGAACGACTACGAAGCCTGGGTCGAGACGCTGCTGGCGGCCCTCGGCCACGCCCGGCCGAACGCGCCGGCACCGACGTCGGCACCGACGGCCGAGGACGTACCCGTCCCCGCGCCGCGCCGCATCTCGCCCCGGCTGGAGCGACGCGTCCTCTCGGGCCCGGCGATGGGCTCGCGCTGGACGGCGACGGTCCATGTCGCCTCGGACTTCGACCACGCGCCCCTCGCCACGGCGCTGGCGCGACGCGTCGGCCGGATCGAGGCGGCGCTGTCGCGCTTCCGCGCCGGGTCCGAGGTGTTGCGCGTCGACGCGGCGCCGCTCGGCGACTGGATCTCGATCTCCGAGGATCTCGCCGGCGTCCTCGCCGTCGGACTCGAGGTCGGGCGGCGGTCCGGCGGCGCCTTCGACGTCGG
This sequence comes from Prosthecomicrobium sp., assembly GCA_048497495.1. Lineage (GTDB taxonomy): Bacteria > Pseudomonadota > Alphaproteobacteria > Rhizobiales > Ancalomicrobiaceae > JAFHCF01. The sequence continues at coordinate 3,408 of JAFHCF010000213.1, read as the reverse complement.
GCTCGCGGCGGAAGTGGCCGCGGCCGGGTTCGGCGCGGGTTGGGCGAGCGCCGGCGCCCGGCGCGCCGAGCCGGTGGCCGCCCACGCGGCGCTCGACCTCGACGGCCGAGCCTTGCGCAAACGGGCGCCGCTCTCTCTCGATCTCGCCGGCATCGCCAAGGGATGGGCCGTCGACGCGCTCTCCCGGCTTCTCGACGACGCCGGGTTCGCCGCCCATCTCGTCGGGCTCGACGGCGAGTTGAGGGCCGGCGCCGCTCGACCCGACGGCCGCGCCTGGGTGATCGGCCTCGAGGCGCCGGCGATCGGGATCCGAACCACCCTCGGCCGCATCGACCTGGTCGCGAAGGCGGTCGCCACGTCCGGCGACTACCGCCGCTTCGCCGGGGACGGCGGCCACACGATCGATCCGACGACCGGCCGGCCGCTCACGGCGGGGCCGGCCTCGGTCACCGCCGTCGCCACCAGTTGCGCGGTGGCCGACGCCTGGGCGACGGCGCTGATGGTCCGGGGGTGGGCGGGTCTGGCGACGGCGCGAGAGGCCGGCGTCGAGGCGATCCTCGTCGAGCGCGACCGATGCCGGATCGAGACCGTGGCGACTGCACCGAGGCGGAACGGCGACGGCCGCCCAACAGACGGGAGGTGGCTCGAAGCACACCCGTGAGCCACCGGGCCGACGGGTGCCGAAGGAGACGCAGGATCATCCGGACGACGGGGCAGAGGCCGCCGCCCGGTCCGACGAGGGCCGACAGACGATCGTCGGGCGGCCGCGAGGCGCGGACCCGACGACGAAAGGATCGACGATGATCACCCGCAGTACCTTCATTCGCAGCCTGATCCCGGGGGCGCTCAGCGTCGCCCTGCTCCCCAACCTCGCGCGCGCCGCCTCCGGCGCCGGCGGGGTGACCGACGGACGGGTTCTGGTCAACACCTCGCTCGGCCCGATGTTCCTGGTGAAGAAGGGGGGCGAGGTCGTCGGCGTCGAGCCGCTGAAGCAGGACGGAGAGCCGTGGAAGCTCCTCGCCGACATGCCCGACCGGCTCTACAATCGTGCCCGCACGAAGGCCCCGATGGTGCGTCGCGACTTCCTCGCCAAGCGCGAGAACAGCGACCGGACGAACCGCGGCAGCCGCGACTTCGTCGAGGTGAGCTGGGACGATGCGCTGAAGCTGGTCTCCGAGGAGATGCAGCGGGTCAAGGCCAAGCACGGCAATGCCTCGCTCCATCGCGGCAAGAGCTCCTGGGCCTCCAACCACGCCCACTTCTACCGCACCGAGGCGCTGCTGCAGCGCTTCCTCAACGGCTTCGGCGGCTCCTCGACCTTCTTCGGCAACTATTCCAACCAGGCGGTCTCGGAAATCCTGCCGGCGGTGGCCTGGTCGAGCCCCGGGGCGGCGAGCGATTGGCCGGTGATCCACGCCAACGCCAAGCTCATCGTGCTGTGGGGCTGCAACCCGATCTCCACCACGCGCATCCTCTCCGGTCGCTACAGCACCCACGCCTGGTACGAAGCCGAGAAGCGCGGGATCGAGATGATCGCCATCGACCCGATGAAGTCGGAGACGATCGAGGAACTCGGCTGCGAGTGGATGCCGATCCGGCCGAACACCGACGTCGCTCTCGCCCTCGGCCTGATGCACACGCTCCTCTCCGAAAACCTCCACGACAAGGCCTTCATCGACGGCTTCACCAAGGGCTTCAAGGACTTCGAGCCCTACCTCTCGGGCACCAAGGACGGCACGCCGAAGACCGCCGAATGGGCCGCCGGCATCACCGGCATCGCGGCCGACAAGATCCGCGATCTCGCCCGCAAGATGGCGAAGACCCGCACCACCATCGCCTCGGGCTGGTCGACCCAACGTCAGCATCACGGCGAGCAGGCCCCCTGGGCGATCGTCGCGCTCGGCGCCATGCTCGGTCAGATCGGCAAGCCCGGCGGCGGTGTGACCTTCGGTCTGCACTATGCCGACGGTGGCTTCCCGCGTGCCGCCATGCCGGTGGTCGGCGGCATCTCGCCCGGCACCAATCCGGTGCCTGATCCCTTCCCGATCGCCTGTCTGTCGGATGCCTATCTCAACCCGGGCAAGACGATCGAGTGCAAGGGACGCAAGATCACCTATCCCGACATCCGCCTCGTCTACACCTCGGGCGGCAATCAGTTCACCCATCACCAGGACACCAATCGGGTGATCGAGGCCTTCCGCAAGCCGGAAGTGGTGATCGTGCAGGAACCGTGGTGGACGCCGAGCGCCCGCTTCGCCGACATCGTCCTGCCGGCGGCGAGCGACCTCGAGCGCAACGACCTCGGTCAGATGCTGAACCTGATCACCGCCTCGCACGCCGCCGTGGCGCCCCAGGGCAAGTCGCGCACCGATTACGACATCCTGACCGACCTCGCCGGGCGGCTCGGCCACGAGGCCGCCTTCACCGAGAACCGCAGCGAGATGGACTGGGTGCAGTTCTTCTACGACGCGGCCAAGGCGCAGTCGAAGACGGTCAAGATGCCGGACTTCGACGAGTTCTGGGCCGGAGAGGGCATCATCGAGTTCCCGATGGGCAAGGGCAATTTCGTCCACCTCGCCGACTTCCTCGAGGATCCGCTGTTGAAGCCGGTGTCGACCGCCTCCGGTCTCATCGAGTTCACCTCGCCCTACGTCGGCAAACTCGGCTACGACGACTGCCCGGCGCACCCGACCTGGCTCGAGCCGGTGGAATGGAGAGGCACCAAAACGGCGGAGAAGTTCCCGCTGCAACTGGTCTCGTCGCATCCCGCCTACCGTCTGCATTCGCAGATGTGCAACACCGAGACGCGGAAGACCTACACCGTCGCCGAGCGTGAACCGGTCACCATCAACGCCGAGGACGCGGCGGCGCGCGGCATCGCCGACGGCGACATCGTCCGCCTCTTCAACGATCGCGGCCAGGTGCTCGCCGGGGCGATCGTCACGGCGGACATCCTGCAGGGCACGATCTGCCTGCACGAGGGCGCCTGGTACGACCCGGAGAAGCCCGGCGAGAAGGGCACGCTCGACAAATACGGCTCGCCGAACCTGCTGACGCTCGACGTGCCGCTGACCTCGCGCTTCGCCCAGGCGACGATCGCCGGCACGGCGATCTGCAACGTCGAGAAATGGAAGGGAGAAGCCCCGCCGGTCACCGCCTTCGACGCCGTCGGCTGACCGTCACACCGAAGCGCTGTGCCGCGAGGATCCGTCCTCGCGTCACAGCGAAGGGCGCCGGCATCGAGCGATGACGGCGCGATCGCGCCCGCGTCTTCTCGACGATCGGACAGGCGGCCCGGCATCGCGATGGTGACGGCCCGGTGCCGAATGGGGTGGAAGCGCGGCGGCGAGCCTTTCGAGCGACCGCGCCCGTCGTCGATGCGGGCCGTCGTGCCCGGTCAGGGGGCGT
>JAFHCF010000212.1:0-6722 GCA_048497495.1 Prosthecomicrobium sp. | reverse complement strand
TCCGCTGGGTTGCCGGGTCGAGCCCGGCGATGACGAGCCGAGGGGCGGCGACCCGCATCGATGGGGCGCCCGCGGAGCGCAGGAAACCACCGCCGGTAACCCGCCCTTCACCCACCGGGCCGACGATGGAGGCCAACCCCGAGCCCGGTCCCGCGATGAGCCCCCGTCCCGCCCCAGAGATCCTGATCCTCGCCGCCCCCGATCTCGCCGACGGGGTGAGGCGCTGGCTCAGCCATCTCGCCGCCGAGCGCCGCGTCTCGCCCGAGACGCTGGAGGCCTACGACCGCGACGTGACGCAGTTCCTGCGCTTCATGACCGAGCATCTCGGCGAGCCGGCGACGATTTCCGCCCTGTCGGGCCTGAAGCCGGCCGATCTGCGCGCCTTCCTCGCCCGCCGCCGCAATGAGGGCGTCGGCGCCCGCTCGCTCGGCCGCAATCTCGCCGGCGTGCGCTCGCTCGCCCGTTTCCTCGAACGCCGCGACGGTCTCAACGCCGCCCCCTATCGCGCCGTGCGCAGCCCCAAGGCCGGCAAGTCGCTGCCCAAGCCGCTGGTCGCCTCCGCCGCCCGAAGGCTGGTCGATCCGAGCGAGAGCCTCGCCGAGGAGGCTTGGGTCGCGGCCCGCGACGCCGCCGTCTTCGCCCTGCTCTACGGTTGCGGCCTGCGCATCTCCGAGGCGCTGTCGCTGACGCCGGCGACCGCCCCGCGCGGCGAGACCCGGTCGCTGCGCATCACCGGCAAGGGCGGCAAGACCCGCGTCGTGCCGGTGTTGCCGGTGGTGGCGCGCGCCGTCGAGGACTATCTCGCCCGAGTGCCCTTCGCGCTCGACCCGGCCGAGCCGCTGTTTCGCGGCGTCAAGGGTGGCCCCTTGTCGCCGCGCCTGATCCAGCTGGCGATGGAACGGCTCAGGGGTACCCTGGGGCTCCCCGACACGGCGACGCCGCATGCGCTGCGTCACTCCTTCGCCACCCACCTGCTCGGCGCCGGTGGCGATCTCAGGACCATCCAGGAGCTGCTCGGCCACGCCTCGCTGTCGACCACCCAGATCTACACCGGCGTCGACGCCGCGAGGCTCCTCGACGTCTGGTCGAAGACCCATCCGCGGGCGTGAGAAATTCCTGCCCGAGTGCGGACTGGAGAACCGATGATCACGATCAGGCCGTCGCGATTCGCGGATGCTCCCGCTCTGCCCGAGGTGGAACGGTCGGCCGGCCGCGCCTTCCTCGTTCTGCCCGATCTCGCTTGGATCGCCTCCGACGACGTCCTCTCGGTCGAACGCCACGCAGCGGCGATCGCCGAGGGCCTTTCGTGGGTGGCGGTTGGCGCGGACGACCGGCCGGTTGGCTTCGTCGTCGCCGGCACGTCGGAAACGGCGCTGCACATCGAGGAACTTTCCGTCGACCTCGATCATCAGGGCCACGGGATCGGCAGGACCCTGCTCGCCCGCGCCGTCGAGGCGGCTCGATTGCGGGGTGCGACCGAAGTCACTCTGACGACCTTCACCGACGTTGCCTGGAACCGCCCGTTCTACGAAGCCTCCGGGTTCGGAACCTGCGCGGACGGCGATCTCTCCGAGCGTCTGCGAATGATCCTGGAGCGCGAGGCGGTGCATGGTCTACCGCGAGAACGGCGTTGCGCGATGGTCCTGAAGCTCTCGCCGGCGACCACCTCGGACACGAAACGGGGCGCCGATGGCACCCCCTCGTAATCTCAGATCTCGCGATCCGCTCAGATGTGGATCGACCGCTTGTCGACGCCCATTGCCGCTTCTTTGACCGCTTCCGGCATGGGCGGGTGGGCGTGGCAGGTGCGGGCCAGGTCTTCGGCCGAGCCTCCGAATTCCATCAGCACCGCCGCCTCGTGGATCATCTGAAGCTCTACCCCTTCCACCTCGAAGCGGATGTACCGATGTTCCGCAGGGTGAAGGGCGGTCCGCTGTCGCCGCGATTGATCCAACTGGCGATGAAACGGCTCAGAGGGGCCTTGGGCCTCCCCGACACGGCGATGCCGCATGCGCTGCGTCCACTCCTTCGCCACCCAGCTGCTCGGCGCCGGTGGCGATCTGCGGGCCATTCAGGAACTGTTGGGTCACGCCTCGCTGTCGACCACCCAGATCTACACCGGGGTGGACGCCGCGAGGCTCCTCGATGTCTGGTCGAGGACGCACCCGCAGGCATGAGGCGACGGCCACCGTCGATCGTCGGCGTGCGAATCAGCGCGGGGACGCCCGCTCGAGCAGTTCCACCGTCCGGCGCGTGTTCTTGGCGATTTCGGTGAGCGCCAGGATGCCGCCGGATACGAGAACGCCCGACACGAACCCGAGGGCGATCCCGAGGACCGGCGCGAGGACGCGGACCAGGGTCGGCGCATAGGGCTGCGATGCGATGCCCAGCCCCATGACGAGACCCCCGAGGGTCGCCAGGACGACGAGAGCGACGGCGACGAAATCGAGCGCCTTGAGGATGAGATTGCGCATGGTCCGAACCCCCTGATTGCGGAAGCCCTCAGACTAGCGGTCGAGACCGTCGCTGTGTATTTCGTAATTATACACGTCCTGAGCGTGTTCGACGGAAAACCGGCGGCGCACCCGAGGCCGCCCTGCCCTCACGCCGCGCCCTTGCGCTTCAGGACGAAGACCGCCTGTTCGCCGAACAGGTTCCACAACCACCACGGCGCGTTGAACGACAGTTTGCGGCCGTGGGCGTCGAGGGCGATCGCCTTCTCGATCTCGACGTCGATCTCCTTCGCCAGTTCGACGAAGTCGCGGATGGTGCAGAAGTGGATGTTGGGGGTGTCGTACCAGGAATAGGGCAGATCCTCGGTCACCGGCATGCGGCCGAATATCAGGAACTGCCAACGGATGTGCCAATGCCCGAAATTGGGCAGCGACACCACCGCCCGGTGGCCGATGCGCAGGAGTTGCTCGAGCACCCGGCGCGGATGAGTGGTCGCCTGCAGGGTCTGCGACAGCACGACGTAGTCGAAGGCGTCGTCGGGATAGGTGACGAGGTCGGTGTCGGCGTCGCCCTGGATCACCGGCAGACCGCGCCCCACCGCGTCGTTGACCCCCTTCTGCGACAATTCCACCCCGCGCCCGTCGATCCCCTTGGTGGCGACCAGATATTCGAGCAGCGACCCGTCGCCGCAGCCGACGTCGAGGAGGCGCACCCCCGCCGGCACCAGATCGGCGATCACCGCCAGATCGATGCGCGCCTCCGGCACGGTCGGGGTCTTGGAGATGCCGTTCGCATCCAACATCGGCGGTTCCTCTCAGATCACGCTCAGATCCCGCGCGCCCGCGCCGCCGCGTCGATGAAGCCGGTGAGGATGGCGTGCATCTCCGGTTCGTCGAGCAGGAAGGCGTCATGGCCGCGATCGGTGACGATCTCGGCGAAGGACACCCGCGCGCCGGCCGCGTTGAGCGCATGGACGGTGGCGCGGCTGTCGCGCGTCGGAAACGCCCAGTCGGTGGTGAAGGACATGACGCAGAAGCGCGTGTCGGTCCCCTTGAAGGCGTTCGCCAGGACCCCGCCGTGATCATTGGCGAGATCGAAGTAGTCCATCGCGCGACTGACGTAGAGGTAGGAATTGGCGTCGAAGCGATCGACGAAACTCGCCCCCTGATGGCGCAGGTAACTCTCGATCTGGAAGTCGCTGTCGAAGCCGAAACCCAGCGTCTCGCGGTTCTGCAGCTTGCGCCCGAATTTCTGGTGCAGCGACACTTCCGACATGTAGGTGATGTGGGCGGCCATGCGGGCGACGGCGAGCCCCTTCCTCGGCGCCACGCCGAAGTCGAGGTAGCGCCCCTCCCGCCAGTCGGGGTCCGCCATCACCGCTTGGCGACCGACCTCGTAGAAGGCGATGTTCTGGGCCGAATGCGAGGTCGAGGTGGCGATCGGCGCGGCGGCGAAGACGCGCTCCGGATAGGCCGAGGCCCATTGCAGCACCTGCATGCCGCCCATCGAGCCGCCGGCCACCAGAAACAGGTCGGGAATGCCGAGGTGATCGATCAGCGCCACCTGCGAGCGCACCATGTCGGCGATGGTGACGACCGGCAGGTCGAGGCCCCAGGCCCGCCCGGTCGCCGGGTTGGTCGAGGCCGGCCCGGTGGTGCCCATGCAGCCGCCGAGCACGTTGGCGCAGATCACGAAGAACCGGTCGGTGTCGATCGGCCGGCCGGGGCCGACCACCAGATCCCACCAGCCCGGCTTGCCGGTGACCGGGTGAGTGTTGGCGACGTGCTGGTCGCCGGTCAGCGCGTGGCAGATCAGCACCGCGTTCGACTTCGCCGGGTTGAGCGTGCCGTAGGTCTGATAGGCGATCTGCCAGGGCGCCAGCATCACGCCGGCGTCGAGCGTCAGGGGCTGGTCGACGCCGAAGCGCGCCACCGGGCTCGACGGCTCGTCGGCCTGACGGTGATGGGTGACGGGCGGATCGGCGAGAGGAGCGTCGTCGGGCGTGGTCATCGGCGGTACTTCCGAAAAGGGCGACAAGGGATGCGGTCGCCGACGCCGTCTGTCAATCGCGCCGTGCCATTGTCTTCTTTGATTTCGCGCCGGCTTCGCTTATGAACGGCTCGGTTCCGAACGAGGGTGCGGGTGGCTCAGCCATGACCGAGACGATAGATCCGGCCCTGCGGCTCGCCGGGCTCCGCCGCGAAATCGACGACATCGACGAGGAGATCCACCGTCTCCTGGTGGCGCGCAGCGCCATCATCGACGAGTTGATCACCGCCAAGGGAACGGTCGCCTCCGGCGCCGCCTTCCGGCCGGCCCGCGAGGCCGACATGATGCGCCGCCTGGTGACGCGTCATCGCGGCATCCTGCCGATCTCGACCGTCGAGCACATCTGGCGCGAGATCGTCTCGACCTTCACCTTCCTCCAGGCCCATTACGAGGTCTACATGGACGGTGGCCGCGATCCCGTCGCCATGCGCGATCTCGCCCGCTTCTATTTCGGCTTCACCGTGCCCGCCCATCTGGTCGCCGGCCCCGACGAGGTGATCGATGCGGTCGCGACGTCCGTCTCCGACCTCGGCATCATCCGCCAGTCGCAGCCCTCTTGGGTCGGCCCCTGGTGGACCCGCCTCGGCGGCGACGGCCCGCGCGTCATCGCCCGTCTCCCCTATATCCGCTTCGAGGGCCGCGTCGCCGACCTGCCGGCGCTGGTGGTCTCCAATCCGATCTCCGAGGGCGTCGGCCCGGAAGTGCTGATCCATGCCTTCACCGGCGTCGGCGATCGCGATCCGACCGACGCGCTGGAGACCGCCGGCTTCGAGTTGCTCGCCCGATACGACCACGGGCCGCGCAGCCAGTTCCTGGTGGCGAGCCCGGCCGAGACCCCGGTCGAGGCGGTGGTCGCCACCTTCGCCACGGCCCATGTCGAGGTCCGCGATCCCCGGCCCGTCGGGGGCTATCCGGCGCCGATCCGACATAGCGGGCCGGGCGCCGTCGCCTCGGTCGAGGCCGAGTGACGCGTCCCGGCTGAGCGCCCCGAACCCGAAGACCTTCCTCTCGACGAGAGACAGACCATGACGTCCGACACCCTTCGCCCCGAGCGCCCGACACCGCGCGCCGGCGTTCTCGACATCGCCGCCTACGTCCCCGGCAAGTCCAAGGCCTCCGGCGGCGCCAAGCTCCACAAGCTCTCCTCCAACGAGACGCCGCTCGGCCCCAGCCCCAAGGCGATCGAGGCCTACAGGGCGGCTGCGGCCAAGCTCGAACTCTATCCGGAGGATACCGCCCCCTCGCTCAGAGAGGCGATCGGCCGGGCGACCGGGCTGGCGCCCGAGCGCATCATCTGCGGCACCGGTTCCGACGAGGTGCTGAACCTGGTCGCCCATGCCTATGTCGGCCCCGGCGACGAGGGCATCTATTCGGAACACGGCTTCCTGGTCTATCCGATCGTCATCACGGCGGCCGGCGGCAAGCCGGTGAAGGTGCCGGAAAAGAACCGGACCGCCGACGTCGACGCCATCCTCGCGGCGGTGACGCCGCGCACCAAGATCGTCTTCCTCGCCAATCCCAACAATCCGACCGGCACCTATCTGCCGTTCGACGAGGTCAAGCGGCTGCAGGCGGGCCTGCCGAGGCACGTCGTGCTGGTGCTCGACGCGGCTTACGCCGAATATGTCCGGCGCAACGACTACGAGGCCGGGATCGAGCTGGTCTCTTCGTCCGACAACGTGGTGATGACCCGGACCTTCTCGAAGATCTACGGGCTGGCCGGCGCTCGCCTCGGTTGGGCTTACGGTCCCGACCACGTCATCGACGCGATGAACCGGATCCGCGCGCCCTTCAACATCTCGACCGCGGCGATCGCCGCCGGCATCGCCGCGCTCGAGGACCGCGACTTCCTCCGCGCCGCCGCCGATCACAACGAGATCTGGCGCGAGAAGGTGACGGCGGCGCTGACGGCGCTCGGGCTGACCGTGACGCCTTCGGTGGCGAATTTCGTGCTCGTCCACTTCCCCGACGTTCCGGGCAGGCGAGCGGCCGACGCCGACGCGTATCTCCTGGAGCACGGCGTCATCGTCCGTCGGGTCGACGCCTACGGCTTCCCCGACGCGCTGCGTGTCACCATCGGCTCGGCCGAGGCCAACGAGGCCCTGATCGCGGCGCTCACCGCCTTCATGGGGAAGGGAGGCGCGGCATGAACGGACCTTCGACTTCGCCGATGTTCGAACGCGTCGCCCTGATCGGCATCGGCCTGATCGGCTCCTCGC
>JAFHCF010000211.1:0-7458 GCA_048497495.1 Prosthecomicrobium sp. | reverse complement strand
CCACAAGATCATCCGCAAGGCCCAGGCCTCGGGCGAGTTGTGGGGCAAGCTCACCGGCTCGATCTCGACGCCGGAGAAGTTCGAGGCCAAGCGGCTCGAGCTCGCCAAGCACGAATGGGCGCGGATGAAGGCGAGCGACAGTCGCGAATGCCGCAACTGTCACTCGTTCGAGGCGATGGACTTCGCCCATCAGAAGAAGAAGGAAGCCTCCGACCAGATGCAGAAGGCCTGGAAGGACGGCGGCACCTGCATCGACTGCCACAAGGGCATCGCCCACAAGCTGCCCGACATGACCGCCGGCTACAAACAGGTCTACGAGGAACTCGCCGGCTATGCCGCGACCCTCACCCCGAAGACCGGCGCCCATCTCTGGACCCTCTCCACCAAGGGCTTCTGGCTGGAGCGCCCGACCTCCGCCGACGCCACCGTCGACGGCCGGCTCCTCGCCGCCACCGAGGTCGAGGTGCTCGAGACCTCCGGCCCATGGCTGAAGGTCGCGGTCGCCGGCTGGCAGCAGGAGGGCGCCGAGCGGATGTTCTACGCCCTCCAGGGCAAGCGCATCTTCGTCGCCGCCCTCGGCGCCGACGCGGTCGAGAAGGTCGTCCGGTCGAAGACCATGACCGACCCCGACACCGAACAGGTGTGGAGCGCGGGCGCGTTGACCGCCTGGATCGACACCACCGCCCTCGTCGCCGATCGCAAGCGCCTCGACGACTACGGCGCGGAGATGTTCAACGCCTCCTGCGGCCTGTGCCACGCCGCGCCGCAGACCGGCCACTACCTCGCCAATCAGTGGATCGGCGTCCTCAACGCGATGAAACGCTTCGTCTCGCTCGACGACGAGCAATTCCGCTTCCTGCAGAAATGGGTGCAGATGCGGGCTCGGGACACAGGAGACCGCCATGAGTGACCTCCCTCGCCCCACCCCATCGGCCGCCATGCCGGCCGATGCGACGGCCGTCCCGGACGCCGACGCCGCCACCTCCCTCGCCCTGGCCGATCGCCGGCGGCGCGCCTGGATCCTCACCTGGATCGCCGGCCTCTTCGCCACCCCGCCGAGCCGCGATCTCGTCGCCTCCTATCGGCGTGGCGAGGCCGCCCTGATCCTCGGCGAACTCGCCGGCGACACCGATCTCGCGCCGGGCATCCTGCGGATGTCCACCGCCCTCGACGTCGACCTCGACGACGAGGCCGCCACCGCCCGGCTCGGCATCGCCCATGCGCGTCTGTTCCTCGGCGTCGGCGGACCCGAGACGATCGCCCCTTACGAATCGGCGATCCGTTGCGGCGGTCGTCTGTTCCAGGCCCCGACCGGCGAGATGGCGGCCCTGCTCGCCGCCCACGATCTCTGCGTCGCCGAGACCCTCCGCGAGCCGCCCGACCATCTGAGCATCGAACTCGCCCTGATGGCCCGGCTGATCGCCACCGACCACTCCGACCGTCCGGCCTTCCTGGAACGCCTGACGGCCTGGGTCCCCGAGTTCTGCGATCTCGTCGTCGACCGCGACGCCTCCGGCTTCTGGGCCGGCGCCGCCGAGGTGCTCACCGTCGTGCTCGACCACGAAAGCCGCGACGTCGACTTCACGCTCCCGCAATCGCCGATCAACTAGAGGAGAATCCCATGTCGATCGTCTCCAAGGACGAACTCCACGCCGAACTGTCCAGGCGTTCGTTCCTCTACTCGGGTGTCGCCTTCGGCGCCCTCGGCCTCGTCGGCCCGTCGCTCCTGGCGACCGGGGCGCGGGCCGCCATGCCCGACGGCGAGGTGCTGACCGGCTGCCACTGGGGCGCCTTCCGCGCCAAGGTCGAAGGCGGCCGCATGGTGTCGGTGAAGCCCTGGGAGAAGGACCCGCACCCGAGCCACCAGCTCGCCGGCGTCCTCGACTCGGTCTATTCGCCGACCCGCATCAAATATCCGATGGTCCGCCGCGCCTGGCTCGAGAAGGGCCCGGGCGCCGACGTCGACAGCCGCGGCACCGGCGACTTCGTCCGCGTCACCTGGGACCAGGCCCTCGATCTGGTCGCCAAGGAACTGGTCCGGGTCGAGAAGACCTACGGCCCCACCGCCACCTTCGCCGGCTCCTACGGCTGGAAGAGCCCCGGCCGCCTGCACAACTGCCAGAGCCTCTTGCGTCGGATGATGAATCTGAAGGGCAGCTTCGTGAACGCCTCGGGCGACTATTCGACCGGCGCGGCGCAGGTCATCATGCCGCACGTCACCGGCACGTTGGAGATGTACGAGCAGCAGACGGTGTGGCCGATCGTCGTCGAAAAGACCGAGCTGATGGTCTTCTGGGGCGCCGACCCGGTCACCACCAACCAGATCAGCTGGGTCGTCGGCGACCACGGCGGCTATGCCGGCATGGCGGCGCTCAAGGCCAAGGGCACCAAGGTCATCTGCATCGACCCGGTCAAGACCGAGACCGCCGACTTCTTCGGCGCCGAGTGGATCGCCCCGCGTCCGCAGACCGACGTCGCCCTGATGCTCGGCATCGCCCACACCCTGGTCACCGAGAAGCTCCACGACGTGAAGTTCCTCAAGGAATACACCACCGGTTTCGACAAGTTCCTGCCCTATCTGATGGGCGAGACCGACAAGACGCCGAAATCGGCCGAATGGGCCGCCGAGATCTGCGAGATCCCGGCCGACAAGATCAAGGAACTGGCGCGGGCCTTCGCCAAGAACCGCACCATGCTCGCCGGCGGCTTCTCGCTGCAGCGCCAACACCACGGCGAACAGCGCCATTGGATGCTGGTGACGCTGGCCTCGATGCTCGGCCAGATCGGCCTGCCCGGCGGCGGCTTCGGCTTCTCCTACCACTACGCCAACGGCGGCGCGCCGTCGGCCGACGCCCCGGTCCTGACCGGCATCACCGACGGCGGCAAGGCCAAGGAGGGTGCCGCCTGGATGACCGAGGCCGGCGCCGCCACCATCCCCTGCGCCCGCGTCGTCGACATGCTGATGAACCCGGGCAAGGATTTCGACTTCAACGGCAAGAAGGAGAAGTATCCCGACGTCAAGATGGCCTATTGGGTCGGCGGCAATCCCTTCGTCCACCATCAGGACCGCAACCGCATGGTGACGGCGTGGAAGAAGCTCGAGACCTTCATCGTCCAGGACTTCCAGTGGACGCCGACCGCCCGTTTCGCCGACATCGTCCTGCCGGCGACGACCTCCTATGAGCGCAACGACATCGAGAGCGTCGGCGATTATGCCGGCTCCGCCATCCTGGCGATGAAGAAGGTGATCGACCCGGTCTTCGAATCGAAGTCCGACTGGGACATCTTCGCCGCCATCGCCGACCGTCTCGGCAAGGGCAAGGAGTTCACCGAAGGCAAGTCCGAGATGGACTGGATCAAGTCGTTCTACGAAGCGGCCCTGGTCCAGGCCAAGGCCAAGAAGTACGCCATGCCGGAATTCGACGCCTTCTGGAACGGCGCCGGCGTCGTCGAATTCCCCGTGACCTCGGGCAAGAGCTTCATCCGCCACGGCAAGTTCCGTGAGGATCCGCTGCTCAACCCGCTCGGCACGCCCTCGGGCAAGATCGAGATCTACTCGAAGAACATCGAGAAGATGGGCTACGACGACTGCGGTCCGCATCCCAAGTGGATGGAGCCGGTGGAACGCCTCGGCGGCCCGACGACCAAGTACAAGCTCCATATCGACACCGCTCACTCCAAGAACCGCCTGCACTCGCAGCTCTGCGGGACGAGCCTGCGCGAGACCTATGCGATCGCCGGCCACGAGCCCTGCCTGATCAACACCAAGGACGCCGAAGCGCGCGGCATCAAGGACGGCGACGTCGTCCGCGTCTTCAACGACCGTGGCCAGATCCTCGCCGGCGCCAAGATCTCCGACGCCATCCGTCCCGGCGTCGTCCGGGTCAACGAAGGCGGCTGGTACGATCCGGTCGAAGCCGGCAAGCCCAACTCGCTGTGCCGCTATGGTGACGCCAACGTGCTGACCGTCGACATGGGCACCTCCAAGCTCGGTCAGGGCAACTGCGGCCACACCGCCGTCGGCGAGGTCGAGAAATACACCGGCCCCGCCGTCACCGTCGGCGCCTTCGTCGCCCCGAAGGGCGCCGCCTGAGCGAGCGGCCGGGCGGCCTCCTCTCCCGCCCGGCCCCTCGTCGCCGACCCCGCGAGGGGGCGCCCGCGCCCTCTCGCCCCTTCGAAATCCAGAGCGAGGGGGCGCCCGCGCCCTCTCGCCCCTTCGAAACCCAGAGGGGGCGCCCGCGCCCTCTCGGCCCCTCAGAAAGCCCCCGGGCGCGCGCCCGCGCCGTCCATTCCCCGTCTTCCGTCTCGGAGTTCCCGTCATGCAAGTCTTCGGTCTGGTCGGTCGCAGCGGTTCGGGCAAGACCACGCTGATGGTGTCGCTCCTGGCGGCCCTGCGCCGGCGCGGCCGGACCGTGTCGTCGCTCAAGCACGCCCACCACGGCTTCGACATCGACAGGCCCGGCAAGGATTCCTACCGCCATCGCGAGGCCGGCGCCGAGGAGGTCATGCTGGTCTCCGGCACCCGCTGGGCCCTGCTGCACGAGATCCGCGACGACGTCGACCCGCCGCTCGACGAGCTGATCGCCCGCATGTCGCCGGTCGACCTCCTGCTGATCGAGGGCTTCCACACCCACGGCCACCCCACTATCGAGGTCCATCGCCCGAGCGAGGGCCATGCCCTGATGTGGCATCGCGGCTCCGACATCGTCGCCGTCGCCTCGGACGTGCCCCTACCCCATATCGGCGTGCCGCGGCTCGATCTCGACGACCCGGAAGCGATCGCCGATTTCGTCCTCGCCCACTGCCGGGCCGAGGCGAACCGCCGCCCACGGCACGGCGCCGAGGAAACGACGACGGCCTGGGGCTGATCCGCCTCTCCCCGCGCCCCGCTCCGTCGCGACCCCGCCGTCGGCGCTCATCCGACGGCCGCCGCCGCCCCGCGAGCATCGAAGCGCCGAAGGGCCCGATACCCTTGCCGGGATATCGGGCCCTTGGTGTTCGCATCCCGCTCCGGCCGAGTCGAATGGAATACAGTTTATATTATTAATTCAGATAGTTGGTGATGTTACTTCATAGCCGATTTCATCTTCGAGGTGAAGGGATTGCCATGACAGCTGCCGCAGCCGACGTCGAGGTTCGCCGGTAGTGTGATCTTCGTCTCCTTGCCGGCGCACAGGCTGCCCTTCTCGCACTTCAGTCCGGGCCGGGCGATCGCCGTGCGGGCGAGCGGCGTGCCCTCACCCTTGGCGCCGTGGCAGGCGGCGCAGGCGGCCTTGCCGGTCTTCTCGACCATGTCGCCGTGGCGCGACACCCAGGCGGCGGAATTACCGTCGTTGCCGACCGGATGCATGCCATGGGGCCCGTTCAACGAGGCCGACAGGATCCCGGTGTGGCAGGTCGAGCATTCCATCACCGTGCCGGTGTGGCCCTGGAGCTGGCGGGCGGCGACGTTGTCGTTGCCGGCCGGGTTGGTGGTCGGCCATTCGGCGTGGGTCGAGCCGTGGCAGCCCTCGCAGAAGACGCCGCCGTGGTTGTCGACGCTGAGGCGATAGAGTTCCGGGTTGCCCTTGGCCGGGCCCGCCGCGACCCGCGGTTCGGCGAAGCGCAGGTTGGTCGGCTGGATCGGCTTGGCGTGGACGTCGTTGTCGAGATAGGCCTGGAGCAGGCGGATCGCGTCGGGCGCGGCGACCGCGCCGGCCTTCTTCGTCAGGTTGGACGTGGCGTCACCGGTGTGGCAGGAGCCGCAGCTCGGCTCGTTGGCCCAGGGCACGCGCGGCGTGTTCGGGTTGGTGTAGTAGTCCGCGCGCACGACGAAGGCGCCGCCCGGCTTGGCTCTCGAGAAGTCGTCGCCGACCTGCGCCATGTCGCCGTGACAGTCCTGGCAGACGATGCCGGCGCCGGCCATGGTGCCGCGCAGGCATTCGGTGCGCTTGCCCGGATGGCATTTGTAGCAGGTCGCCTCCAGCGTCGCCTTCTCGAAGCCGTTGATCGGCGTGATAGCCTGGTTCTTGGTGCGGCGCGGGTCCTTCGGCCCGGGCATGGTCGGGAACACCGGCGCGCCGGCCGCCGTCTTCAGCTTGCCGTGGGCCGCGTGCATGACGCGCGACATCGTCCCGTGCGTGGTCTGGGTCAGGCCGTGGGCGTCCTGGGGCCCGAGATGAAGCAGATCGAGCGCCGGCGTGTAGTGGCAGCTCTGGCAGGCGACCGGCGCCACGCCGACGCCCGAAGTCTTGTCGTAGCCCTTGTAGAGATTGGTTGCGTGCTTGGCGTCGTGGGCGCGCAGGATGTTGATGTCCGCCGCCCATTCCTCGCTCACCCACTGCAGCACCTTGCCCTTGCGCGGATCCATCGCCGGGGTCGTCGGTGAGGCGAGCTTCCTCAGCGCGCTGCCGTCGCCGACAGGCGCCGCCACGTGACAGTTCTTACAGTCGGATTCGCCGGCCACCGGCACCACCGTGTCGAGGCTCGCCACCACCTTGCCGGTGGTGTTGAGCTTGGCCTGAAAGCGCATCAGCGGATAGGGATTCTCCCGGCCCGCGTCGTCGAAGGGCGACATCGGGATACCCTCGGCGGCGAACCACTTCACCTTCGGCGCGGTGTAGCCGAAGGGGAAATTCACGAAGAGCGGGAAGTCGGTCACGAAGGCCTTCGCCGTCTGGGGCACGTTCGCCCGGTAGGGGGCGACCGTGACCGAGGTCGGCGCGCCGCTCGTCGGATCGGTGACGAACCTGGTGACGCTCGGCATCGTCTGCTGGGTGATCGCCACCTTGCCGTCGCCGAGATAGAGCCGCTCGACGTCGGGAACCGGCAGGCCGACATCGGCTCCTTGCGCCGGCAGCGTCGGCGGATAGTAGGTCGCCAGCACGCCGACCGGATAGAAGGCCCGATAGGTCTCGATCGCGGTCTGCCAGAAGTTGGTCTTGAAGACGCTGCCGTCGGCGGCGACCACCGGCTTGCCGGCGAGCGCCGGGTCCTGCGCCTGGCTGGAGGCCGAATAGACGACGCTCACCGCGCCCCGACCGAGAATCACCGGCTTGGCGCCGCGCTTCAGCACCTGGGTGTGGACGACGTTGAACGGCGGCAGGATGGTGGCGATGCGATCATCGAGATCGCCGCAGTGCATGCCGAGATCGTTGGCGCTCAGCAGCCGATAACCCGCGTCGTTGGTGAAGGGGCGCGGCGGTACCGGCGTCATGTTGCCGGCGGCACGCCCTCGACTGGTCGAGTTTATCGACAATTCGGCGGCCGAGACGGTCGCGCTCGCGCCGAGAAGCGCGAGCACGCAAGTCACCGTGACGGCGGTGGCGACCGATGTCCTGGACATGTTTTCCTCCCGAGACGCTTGGCGTCGATCGAATTGCCGCGATCGGCGGATTCCCATCGACGATCTCCGGCGAAGATCCCCGGTCTTCCCTTACGCGAACCTGACAGAGCCGCGCCCCACCCCCGCCGGCCCTT